>JBIIUJ010000129.1:0-7341 GCA_044340025.1 Caulobacterales bacterium | reverse complement strand
GCAAGCGCACGCATGACGCTGCGCATGGGGTGCAATCGGCGAGCGGCGCGCCGAGCCGGACCTATCGTTCCGGCGGACCTAGGCGTCCGGGACGGACGCAGGAGCCGCACCCTTTCCCCGTCGCGATGACGGCACGGCCCATAGAAGGACCTGAATCATGAAGACCATTCCCCAACTGAAAGCCGACCTCACGGCTGCAGAAGAAGAGCACCGCGCGGCCCTTCAGGCCGTGGTCGCCAACCCTGAAAGCGCACCCGATCCGGCTCCGCTCCAATCCAAGGTGGCGGCGATCAACACGCAGATTGAGGCGCGCCAGAAGCTGGAGGCCTATGAGCGCGACGCGCCGGCAACGCCCCCCAACGGCGCCCACGAACCCCGCGCTTTTGCTGTCTGGCGCGACCGCTCCGAGACCCGCGCGGACTTCCCCGGGGATACGTGGCGCACCCCCGACGGGGCGCGGGTTCCGGTCCTCGCACCTGAGCACCGCATGGCCACCTTCGCTCCGGCCGGCGACACGCCCGCCGAGGAGATTGGCCTGAGCGGCGTGCTTCGGGCGGCCGCTTTCGGCCCGCGCACAGAGATCGAAAACCGGGCGATGAAACAACTCTCTGTAGGGGCCGGCGGCGCGATCGTTCCGGCCCCGCTCGCTGCGGAGCTGATCGACCGGCTTCGGGCGCAAAGCGTGGCGATCCGAGCGGGCGCGAGAACGGTCCCAATGACCGCCAGCACCCTCCGAATTGCGCGTCAGGTGAACGATCCGGCCTTCGGCTGGCGTCCTGAAGGTGCGGCCATCCCCGAAAGCGATCCGAGCTTCGATCAGGTCATCCTTACGGCAAAAACCTGCGCCGTGTTCTTCAAGGTGTCCAACGAGCTGCTGGAGGACGGCCAGAACACCGACGCCGCGTGCCGCAACCTGCTCGCCAGCGCGGCGGCTGTTGCACTCGATCAGGCAGTGCTTGTGGGCGCCGGGGGCGACCAGCCGCTGGGCATCAGAGGGCAGACCGGCATCCAGAACGTCAGCATGGGAACGAACGGCGCGGCCCTCACGGGCTGGGCTCCGATGCTCAATGCGGTGCAGGCGCTGGAAGCGGCCAACGCTGGCAACGTGACCGCCATGGTCGCCGCCCCCCGGACGGCCCGGACGATCTACGGCTTTGCCGACACGACCGGCCAACCGCTGCAGCCGCCCCCCCGCGTGGCGGGCGTGCCGCTGCTGGTGACGACCTCCATGCCTATCAACGAGACCCAGGGCACGGCGACAGCCGCAAGCTCGATCATCATGGGCGACTTCCGCGAAGCCCTGATCGGCCTGCGCACCGACATCACGATCAGAGTCCTCGATCAGCGCTTCGCCGATACCGGGGAGGTCGCCTTCCTCGCGTGGATGCGTGCGGACGTTGCGCTTGCCCGCCCGGCGGCGTTGTCGCGGATTGCGGGGATCATCCCGTGATCGGTTCGACCGCCCCCGCACCCGAACGCCGCGCCGCCTCATTCGAGGTGCGCGCGGCGCAGGGCCGCCGGCTGGAAGGCTACGCGGCCCGGTATGGCGTCGAAACCCGGATCGGGCGCGTGCGCGAGATCATCGCGTCGGGCGCGTTCCGGGAAACGCTTGCCGCCGGGCGGGACGTGTTGGCGCTACTGGATCACGACCCCGCCAAGGTTCTGGGCCGCACTCGTTCTGGGACCTTGCGGCTATCGGAAGATCGGGCCGGGCTCGCCTTCTCTCTGGACCTGCCGGACACACAGGCCGGACGCGACGCTCTCGCACTCGCCGAGCGCGGCGACCTGGGCGGCATGTCGTTCGGCTTCCGCGCGCTGGACGAGGTGCGCGACGGCGACCGGCGCGAGCTGCGGGCGCTGGAGCTTCTGGAGGTCTCTGTCATCCAGTCGCACCCCGCCTATCCCGGCACCTCTGTTGAGGCCCGCAGCGCCGCCCAATGGGCCGCCCGCAGGCGCGCCGCAGCGGCGGGGCTTCTCCTGACCATGGGGGGGATATGATGGACCTCTTGGGCTTCCTGAGGCGCGAGCAGCGCGACGTGCGCACCTCCGACCGGGCGTTTGCCGAGGTCTATGGGGGGCGCGGCTTCACCGACGCCGCGACGCCGGAAGCGGTCCTGTCGAACCTGTCGACGGCGACGCGCGCTGTCGGTCTCCGGTCCGAACTCATGGCGGCTGTGAGCCTGCACGTGTTCCGGCGCGGCGAGAATGGCGAACGCTCGCGGGCGGTTGATTTGGCGCTTTATGAGGTGCTGCACAACGTCGCGAACCCCGGCGCTTCCGCCTTCGAGCTGCGCGAAACCATGGTTCGCGACCTCGACATGCGGGGCAATGCGCTTGCGCTGATCGAACGCGGGAGCGACGGGCAGGTGATCGCGCTCTACCGGCTCGACCCCCTCCAAACCAGTGTTGAGCGGCTGACCAGCGGGCGACTGCGCTACCGGAACGGCGGCGAGACCTACCTTCAGGAAGACGTGCTGCATATCCGCGGGCCTTCCCGCGACGGGATCGTGGGCCAAAGCCCCATCGAGATCAGCCGGGGAATGTTCGGCCTCGCCCTGAAGCAGACTGAAACCGCGAGCAAGGTCGCGGAGAACACGGTTCGCGCCAGTGGCGTTCTGGCCTTCCCGAACAAGCTGGGCGCCGAAGCGCAAGCGGCGGTGAAGGCCAGCATGCGCACCTTTGCCGGGGACGGATCCCAGGCCGGCGGCGTGCTGGTGATGGACGGCGGCCCGGAGTTCAAGCCCTTCAGCTTCAGCGCCGATGACATGGAGGTCCTGGCCTCACGGCGGCTTGCGAACGAAGACGTTTGCCGCGTCTTCGGGGTTCCTCCGACGAGCGTCGGCATCACCGACCGCGCGACCTATTCGAACACGGAGCAAGAGGCCCGCGCCCTGGTGCAGAACGCGCTAGGCCCGCTCGCCGCCCGGATCGAAGCCGCCATGATGCGTTGCCTCTTGAGCGCGGAGGAGCGCCGCACGCTTTACATCGAACACGACCTTTCGTCGCTCTTGCGAGGGGACGTGGCCAGCCGCTTTGAGGCCTATCGCATCGGTCGCGAGATCGGCGTCTTCAGCGCGAACGATGTGCGCCGCCGGGAGAACGAGCCGCCAGTCGCAGGCGGCGACACCTACCACATGCCGGTGAATTGGGGCCGCCTGGACGGTCAAGGGGGCGTGGCTTGATGGAAAAGCGCGCCTCTTTCTCTCTCGCCGATGTGCGCCGCTTTGCGCGGGTGGCGAAGGAAGAGGGCGTGCGCCTGCGTTGCGGCTACTCGCCGAGCGGTGAGCCCTGGGTGGAAGTGGACCCGCACGCGCGGGCAACAAACGATAGCCTAGCCAATCCATGGGAGGCGCGCCTTGGGGAAGGTTGATCTGCCCGGCCTGAGTTCGTTCCTGGACCGCCACGGCCGCCGCCGCTGGCGCTATCGAGCACGCGGGCGCACCGTGTCCTTGACGGGCAAGCCTGGCGATCCGGGCTTTCTCGCCGCCTATCAGGCGGCGGTCTCCGGCCTTGCTCCCCCGCCCGGCGGCGTTGGTCAGGAGCGCACCAAGGTGGGGAGCATGTCTCACCTGATCGTGACCTTCTACGAGGGGCGGCGGTTTCTGGAACTGCGGCCGTCGACGAAATCGACCTATCGCGGCGTGCTTGACCGGTTCCGCGCCAAGTATGGCGACCTTCCTGCCGCCGGTCTTGAGCCCCGACACCTTGCCCAGATCATGGAGCGCATGAGCGCAACCCCGGCGGCGGCCAACAACCTGATGAAAATGCTTCGGGCTGTCTTCCGGCATGCGGTGCGGCTAGGCTTGGTGAAGGCGGATCCCACGCGCGACGTGGAGCGGTTCAAGGTCCTGTCGGAAGGCTTCCCGCCGTGGACCATGGAAGATTGCGCGGCGTTTGAGGCGACCCACGCGCCTGGCACGCCCCAGCGCCTCGCCTATGCCCTGCTGCGTCACACCGGCCAGCGCCGCAGCGACGTCGTTTGCATGGGCTGGCAGCACATTCGGGGGGATTGGCTTAGCATAGTCCAGCAAAAAACCGGCCAGCGCGTGGACATGCCACTTCCGCCGCCTCTAGCGGACGAGCTTGCCCTTCACGCGCGCCGCGCCTTGACCTTCCTCGCGACCGAAGCCGGCGGCGCACGAAGCGCCAAGGCGTTTGGCGGATGGTTCAAGGAAGCCTGCAAAGCCGCTGGCTTAACCGACAAAAGCGCCCACGGCTTGCGCAAGCTCAAGGCTATCGAGCTGGCGGAAGCGGGCCTGACGCCACACCAAATCGCGGCCATCACCGGTCACCAAAGTCTCAAGGAAGTTGAGCGCTACGCACGCGCCTACAACCGGGCAAAGGCGGCCGGCGAGGCGCACGAAGCGCTTTATCGCGTCATCACGCCGGAAGGGAAGGAGAACATCTATCGGGCTAACCGGCGATCCGGTTAGCCAAACCTTGGCCTAAACCTTTGAAAGGGAACGGAAAATGAAAGAGACTGGCGGACAGAGAGGGATTCGAACCCTCGATGGGCTTGCACCCATACACGCGTTCCAGGCGTGCGCCTTCAACCACTCGGCCACCTGCCCATCCGGGAGGCGGCCTTATAACGTGTCCTGATGATCGGGCAAGCGCAGGACCGCGAACCGATGCGGGGGGGCGCTGTCGCGGTGCGGGCGCGAGTCTGGCACGGTTCTGGCAGGGCTCGCGGCAAAGGGGCCATGATGACACAGCCGGGCGCATTGCCGAACGATCTGAGGGCCCTGACGGCCCTGCGCTTCATCGCGGCGGCCTGGATCCTGGTCTACCACTTCGGGCGACACCTCGGGTTCGACCTGCATGCACAGAGCGGCTTCGTGGCGGCCGGCGCGCTGGGCGTCGATCTGTTCTTCGTGCTGTCCGGCTTCATCCTGTCCCACGTCTATCTGCGCGAGGCGGAGGCCGGGACCTACAGCCATGCCCGCTTTGTCTGGGCGCGGCTGGCGCGGGTCTATCCCATGCATCTGGCGACGCTCATCGGCATGATCGCGCTGGTGGTCGCCGCTGGCGTTCTCGGTCAGGACTTCGAGAACCGCGACGCGTTCCGCTGGGGCGACATCCCGGCCCATCTGCTGATGGTGCATGCCTGGGGGACGACCCAGGGCGTCGGCTGGAACTTCCCGTCCTGGTCGATCAGCGCGGAGTGGGCGGCCTATCTCCTGTTCCCGGTCTTTGCGGCGGCCGCGCTGCGGCTGAAGCACCGCCCGTTCGTCGCGCTCGGTCTGGCTGGTGTTCTGGTGGCGGCGGCCTCCCAGGCGTTCCTGGCGATCGACCCGCGCGGCATGACCTACATGACGTCCAACTTCGGGGCGCTGCGCATCCTGCCGTCGTTTGCGCTGGGCGTTGCGCTGTATCTCGTGGTGCGCAGCCGTCCGGCCCCGGCCTGGGCGGCCTGGCCGATGGCGGCGGCCGGGGTCGCAGCGGTGGTGGCGGTGACGAGCCTGCGCCTCGACCCGGTGTTCGCCTGGCCGGGGTTGGCCCTGACCATCTGGGGTCTGGCCGAGACATCGCGCCACGGACAGGAGAGCGTCCTCGGCTCGCAGACCGCCGTGTGGCTCGGGGAGATCTCCTACGGGGTCTACATGACCCACCTGTTCGTCGACATCGTCTGGTTCCGGTTCATGGGCTTTGCCGGCGTGACCGCGGCCTCGGCGGAACCCGTGCGCTGGGCGGCGTGGCTGGGCGTGATGGCGGCGACGCTGGCGGTCTCGGCCTTCGCCTTCCACCTGATCGAGAAGCCCGCCCGGCAACGCCTGCGGCGCTTCGGCGAGACCCGGCTGTTCAAGCCGCAGACCGCGCCAGGCGCGCAGCGCGCGGTCGCGGCCGAATAGGTCAGCCGATCGCCTGTGCGACAGCCTTCAGCCGCTCGATCAGGCTCAGGCGGTCATCGGTGAAGTCGGCGTCGATCCACCAGTCCTCAACCTCACGCAGCACCTCGCCGACCGCAGGCCCCGGCCGCACGCCGGCCGCGCGGACCTCATCGCCGCCCAGCGGAAACGTCGGGGCGACCCAGCCCGCCGCCAGCGCCAGCAAGGCGCGCCATTGCGGCACGCGCCGGTCCTCGGCGTCGAGCGCCCAGGCAAGACGCACCGCGTCGGCGAAGGCCGGCGCGCCGAGCCGGTAGAGCAGGCGCCTCGCCTCACGCGCCGACATCCAGCTGACGTAGCGCCCCGGCGCGCCGAGCCCTGCCACGATGCGGTCGCGCTCGGCGCCCGACAGTCGCAACCGTTCGGCAAGCGCACGGGCGACGGCGACGTCCTGCGGCAGGAGCGCCATCAGCCTCAGGAGCGGATCGGGCTCGAAGAACCAGTCCCCATCATGGCCGACGAGGCCATCGAAACGGACCAGGCCGGTCGCCTCGGGCAGGAGCCGCGCGAGCACGCCGGTCTGCGCCATGGCGCGCAGGGCCGCACGCGGGTCGGGCGCCGCCAGCAGCTTCTTCAGTTCCTTCCAGACGCGCTCCACCGACAACAGGTCCAGCCGGTTGATCTCGGCGGCGCAGGCGGCCAGCGCCGCCTCGTCCGGCGCATCGCCGTACCAGGCGAGGAACCGGAAGTAGCGCAGCGTCCGCAGGGCGTCCTCGCGGATGCGCTGGACCGCATCGCCGATGAAGCGGACCCGGCCTGCCCTCGCGTCGGCGATCCCGTCCTCGGGATCGTGGAGGGCGCCATCGGCCTCGGCGTAGATGGCGTTCAGCCGGAAATCCCGCCGCGCGGCGTCCTCGGCCCAGTCCGACGTGAAGGCGACCACGGCGCGCCGGCCGTCGGTCTCCACATCCCGGCGCAGGGTGGTGATCTCGAAAGGCCGGCCGTCGGCGATCCCCGTGACGGTCCCGTGGGCGACGCCGGTCGGAACGGCCTTGAGGCCAGCCGCCTCCAGCGCAGCGATCACGGCGGCCGGATCGAGCTGCGTGGCGATGTCCACATCGTCCACCTCGCGGCCCATGAGGCTGTTGCGCACGCAGCCGCCGACGAAGCGCGACGCGCCGGGCGCGGCAGCCTCCAGGGCCGCCATCACCTTGCGGGTCGCCGGCGCGGTGAGCCACGACAGCTGCGGCAGTTTGCCCGCGCTCATGCGAAGGCCCTCAGCCACAGCGCGCGCAGCATGCCGGCGGTGGCGCCCCAGATATAATGATCCCCGAACGGGATCGCATAGTAGCTGCGCTTCATGCCGTTCCACATCCGCTCTTCCCGGACGTGGTTGGACGGGTCCATCAGGAAGCTCAAGGGGGCCTCGAACACATCGGCCACCTCGCGCGGGTCCGGTGCGAAGGCCGGGGGCGGCTGCACGAGCGCGACGATGGGCTGCACGCGATAGGCC
>JBIIUJ010000128.1:0-7402 GCA_044340025.1 Caulobacterales bacterium | reverse complement strand
GCGCGGGCCGCGCGCCGCCGGGCCGCGCCCGCCCCCCTGCCCGTCTGAGCCTTACTCCGCCGCCTTGGGCGCATAGCCCGGCGCATTCGCATTCGCCGGCTCGGCATGTTCGGCCTCATAGGCTTCGATCTGACGCGAAAGCTCTTCGGGGCTGCGGGTGAAGCGCGCAAGCAGGTTATAGAAAACCGGCACCACATAGAGCGTCAGCGCGGTCGACCCCAGCACGCCGAACACGATCACCACCCCGATGGTCGAGCGCGTCTCCCCGCCCGCACCGCCGCCCAGCATCAAGGGCACGGCCCCCGCGATGGTGGCGAAGCTCGTCATCAGGATGGGGCGCAGACGAAGCTCCGACGCCTCGACGATGGCGTCGCGCACGCTGCGGCCCTCGTCGCGCAACTGATTGGCGAACTCCACGATCAGGATGCCGTTCTTGGTGGCGAGCGCGACCAGAATGATCAATCCGATCTGGGAATAGATGTTGATCGTATAGCCCGCCGCATACAGCCCGAAGAGCCCGCCCGCGACGGCGAGCGGCACGGTCAGCATGATGACAAGCGGATGGATCCAGCTTTCGAACTGGGCCGCCAGCGTAAGGAACACGATCAGCAGCGCGAGCGCGAAGGCGAACAGGAAGGCGTCATTGCCCTGACGCAGCTCGCGCGTTTCACCCTGATAATCGATCCCCATGCCGGGCTTGATCTCGGCGAGCGAGGCCTGCTCCAGGAAATCCAGCGCCTGGCCCAGCGTATAGTCGCCATTCAGGGAGGCCGACACGCTGACAGCGCGAAGGCGGTTCACGCGGGGGCGCACGTCTGTATCGCCAAAGGCCCGGAACGTGACCACATTGGACAGCGGGACGAGATCGCCGGCATTGGACCGCACATAGATGCGCTGCATGTCCTCGATCGACTCGCGATCGTTCCGGTTCAGCTGCAGCCAGACGTCATATTCCTCGCCCCTGTCGGGGAAGGTGGTGACGCGGCGCGAGCCCATCATGGCTTCGAGCGTGCGCCCGATCGCCTGGGGCGAGACGCCGAGCGCTGCGGCGCGCTCGCGGTCGATCTGGGCTTCGATCCGCGGGCTGTCGCGCTCGAAATTCATCCGAGGCCGCGCGAGATTGGGGTTCTCGTCGATCCGCTTGATGACGCGTTCGGCGGCGGCGGCCAGTTCTTCATAGTCCGATCCGGTCAGCACGATGGAGGCGTCGCCGCCCCCGCCGCCGCCAGGCCCCCCGCCGCCGAACGCCGAGGGCATGGCCGCGCGGAATTGACCGGCGGGATACTGGGCGAGCTTGCGGTTGAGCTCATCGACGATTTCCTGGCCCGTCCGCTCACGGTCTTCCCACGGGGCGAGGAACATGCGGATGAAACCGCCGGAGACGCCGCTGCCTGCTCCTGCGTCACCAAAACGCGGGGCAATCAGCAAAAGCCGGGTGGCCTCCCCGCTCTCGACATATTCCATCAGCATCGGCTCGACCTGGAGCATCGTGCGCCGGGTCATTTCATAGCCGGTGCCCTCCGGCATGGAGAGATTGATCAAAAGATTGCCGCGGTCTTCCCGGGGCGACAGCTCCTGATTCAGGCTGGCGAACATGAAGTAGCCGCCCGCCGTCACGACAGCGAGCACCGCAAAGGCGCCCCAGGGCGCCTTCAGCGAGGCGCCCACCGAATGGGCGTAGGATTCCCGCATCGCCACGAAGGCCCGATCCACAGTGCGGGTGAGCACGTTGCCGCTCTGCGCGCTTGGCCGCAGAAGCTTGGACGCCATCATCGGCGACAGCGTGAGCGCCACAAAGGCCGAAATGATCACCGCGCCCGCAATGGCCACCGCCAGTTCGATGAACAGCCGCCCGACGAACCCGCCGGTAAAGAACAGCGGCGTGAACACCGAGACCAGCACCGCCGTGGTCGCGATCACCGCAAAGCCCACCTGGCGTGCGCCCCGCTGGGCGGCGATCAGCGGCGGCTCGCCCAGATCCACCCGCCGCTGGCAATTCTCCAGCACGATGATGGCGTCATCGACCACAAGCCCGATCGCCAGGACGAGCGCGAGAAGCGTGATGAGGTTGATGGAGAAGCCCAGCACTGCAAACAGCGCAAAGACCCCGATCAGACAAACCGGGATCGTCGCGGCAGGAATGAGCGCGGCCCGCACCGAGCCGATGAACAGGAAGATGACGAGAATGGTCAGCCCGACCGCCTCAGCCATCGTCACCCAGACGCGCTCCACCGCGCGCTCGATGAAGACGGTGGAATCAAACCCAACGAAGAAGTCCATGCCTTCCGGCAGGGTCGGCTTGATGGCCTCCATCTCCGCCTTGGCCGCGCGCCCGACATCAAGGGCGTTCGAGCGCGACTGGCGCACGATGCCCAGGCCGATCTGATTGACTCCATTGCCGCGGAAGATGCGTCGATCATCCTCCGGCCCCACTTCAACCTGCGCCACATCGCCGAGCCGGATCACCGCGCCTTCGCCGCTGCGGCCCACAGGCATGGCGCGGAAATCTTCTGCGGTGCGATAGATGCGCCCCACCCGCACGACATAGTCGCGCTCCACGCTTTCCACCGCCCCGGCGGGAAGCTCCACATTCTGCGTGCGAAGCGCGCTGTCCACGTCGTCTGCGGTCAGGCCGCGCGCGGCGAGCGCTTCGGGGTTGAGCCAGACGCGCATCGATTGACGCACACCGCCGCCCAGCCGGACCGACGCAACGCCGTCAATCGCGGTGAAGCGATCGACCAGCACGCGCTCGGCATAATCGGTCAGTTCCATGCGGCTCATCGTCGTCGACGTGAGATTGAGGAACATGATCGGTTCGGAATCGGCGTCGGTCTTCTGGATTTGCGGCGGATCGGCGTTGACCGGCATCCGGTTGATCACCCGGTCCACCGCGGTGCGCACGTCATTGGCGGCCGCGTCGAGGTCGCGGCCGAGCGCGAATTCGATCGTGATGGAGGAGCGCCCGTCGCGGCTGTTGGAGGAGATGAAGTCCACCCCTTCGATCCCGGAGAGCTGGTCTTCGATCACTTGGGTGATCTGGGTCTCCACCACCTCGGCGGCCGCCCCGCGATAGCTGGTGGAGACCGACACGATTGGCCGATCCACGTCCGGCAATTCGCGCAGCGGCAGGCGGGTAAAGGCGATCAGGCCCAGCGCGATCAGCAGGAGGCTCGCGACCGCCGCAAGAACGGGACGTTTGACGGCGAGGTCGGAGATCATCATCAGCCACGCTCCCCTGCGCCGGGCTGGCCGCTGGCTTGCGGGCGACCCGGGGGCGCTTCACCGAGAATGCGCACCGGCGAGCCCGGGCGCAAGCGCACCAGCCCCTCGGTGATGACGGGGGCGCCTGCCGCCACGCCGGCCATGATTTCGGCATAGCCATCCTTGCGCACGCCGACCTGCACCACGTTGCGCGCCACCCGCGGCCCGCCTTCAGCCTTGCGATCCACGGTGAAGACGAAGGTCTGCGCGCCGTCGTCGACGAGGGCGCTCTCGGGCACCGCGACGGCCTGGCGCGGGCGGGCCGCAACCCGGCCGGTCAGCACCATGCCTGGCTTGATGCGGCCGGTGGGGTTGGGAACCAGCGCGCGCGCCTTCACTGTGCGCGTGCGGGGGTCGACCCGGGAGTCCATCACGGTGATACGGGCCTCGAACGCCTCTCCGGCGAGCGCGTCCGAACGCACCGTCAGCATCGTGCCGGGGCCGACCTGGGAAAGCTGCGCCTCCGGAATGTCGAAATCCACCTTCATGACGGAGGTATCGTCGAGCGTGCCCAGCACGTCGCCGGGTCGGGCCAGTTCGCCCACCGAGATATCGCGCAGCCCCATCACGCCGGAGAAGGGCGCGCGGATCACACGATCCTGCGCCCGCGACTGGATCGCAGTGACGCGCCCCTCGGCGCCGTTCAGCCGTTGGCGTGCGGCCTCCACCCGGGCCCGGGCGGTATCGGCGGCGGCCTTCGCCTGGTCGATCCGCGCAGGCGACGCAAACCCTCGGTCGCCAAGATCGCGTTGCCGTTCATACTGAAGCTGCGCCTCTCGCGCGCTTGCCTCTGCCTCCACGATCTGGGCGCGCACCGCCGAGAGGTCGCCGCGCGCGGTCAGCAGATCGCCCTGCTGTTCGGTATTGGCGAGCGTGACCAGCACCTGGCCGCGCTGCACGCGCTGGCCGCTTTCATAGGAAATCGCGCTGATGACGTCGGTCACCTTCGACGTCAGGGTGATGGATTCGTTGGCTTGCGCGGCCCCGATCGTCTGGATCGGCGAGGAGAAATCCCGCGTCTCCGCGGCCTGGACCACCACGACGGCAGGCCGCCCGCCGCCGGGGCCGCCGCCGACGCCGCCGCCTCCGGGACCGCCAGGTCCCCCGCCGCCTTTGCCCTGAGCCCCGGGAGGGCCGCCGCCGCCTTTGGCTTGCGCAGCCGCTGCGGGCGGGCCGCCGCTGTCGTCCCCGCCATCCGGCCAAAGGGCGCGGCCGACCACGAAGATAGCCATCGCGGCAAGACCCAGAGCCGCCAGGCCCATGAAGAAGTGGCGCTTGAAGAAATGAGACATGGGATCCAGGCGTGGGCCGGCGCGCCCTGTGCCCGAGCATAGAGCGTAGTCCCGGTCGCGCCACAAGTGCGCCCGCCCGCCGCGGCAGGAGGGGCATGCGCGCGTGCAGGCCTGGCATGCGCGCGTGCAGGCAAACGCTGCGCTGCTGCCGCCGTTTTAGGCGTTGAAGCCCGGCGACTGGCGGGAAAGCTTGCGCAGCAACCCCGGCCAGGCGAGGGCGCCCCCAAGCTGCGCCATGAAGGCCGGGCGCGTCTGGTCCATGACGCGCTGCTGCATGGCGATGTCGCACTCCAGAAGCGGACCGCCTGCCTGCGCCTTCACCTGCATCGCGCAGGCGCGCTCCAGATACCACATGCGCATGCAGGCGGTGGCCGCGCTGTCGCCTACAGTCAGGGTGCCGTGATTGCGCAGGATCATGAAGCTGCGGGCCCCGAGATCGGCCACCAACCGCTCGCGCTCATCGAGTTCGAGCGCCACCCCCTCATAGTCGTGGTAGGCGAGGTCGCCGATGCAGGCCATCGCCGTCTGGCTGATCGCGAGCAGACCGCGCGCCTGGGCCGAGACCGCCACGCCGCAATCGGTGTGCAGGTGGACCACGCACTGCGCATCCGCCCGTGCGGCATGGATGGCGGAGTGGATCGTGAAACCGGCGGGATTGATGAAATGCGCCGTCGGCTCGACCACGTTCCCGTCGAGATCCACCTTCACCAGCGCGGAGGCGGTGATCTCGTCAAACATCATCCCATAGGGATTGATGAGGAAGTGGTGCTCCGGCCCCGGAATCCGCAGCGAGATATGAGTGAAAACGAGATCGTCCCAGCCGTTGAGCGCCACGAGACGATAAAGCGCAGCGCAATCCACGCGGGCGCGCCATTCCGGATCGTGGGCGCGTTCACCATAGAATGGCGCAGCGGCCGCCATCATGCCGGTGAGAGCCGCGGCCGCCCCTTGTGGCAATGCTTCGCCCTTTGGGGGTGAGACGGGTGCGTTCATCAGCGATTTCCTCCCTCGCCATTCTGCGACAGCGCGTGATTTCAAGGTCTCAGAACCCGGCAGACCGGTCAAATCAACTGCAGTATCTGCGGGTGACGCTGCGTTTGTGAAAGACGCTGTTTACGGAAGCGCGTTAACCCTGCCGGCATGGCGTCGACACCTCCTCCTCCGCCAGGATTCGCCTTGAACGAACTTGTCGCGCTCGCGCGCGATGGTTCCGACCCGGCGCGCGCCCAATTGCTGCTGTCCACCGCCGCCGCCTATGAGCGCGAAGCCGCCCTCGCCAAGCCCAACGAGCGCGACCTTTTCGTGCAGGTCGCCACCCAGCTTCTGGCCAAAGCGAGGCTGGATGTGCGCGAGCTCTTCGCCGAGCGGGTCGCCGACGCCGATTGGGCCCCACGGGCGCTGATCCTGCATCTCGCGCTGGACGAGGCCCCTGTGGCCGAGAAGGTGATCTCGCGCTCTCCCGTCCTCGACGACGCCGCCCTGATCGAGATCATCCATAGCGGACAGACGCCGCACCGCTGCGCCGTGGCGGCGCGGCGGGGTCTGTCCTCGCCCGTCGCGCGGGTGCTGATCGAAAGGGCGGACAGCGCGCCGCTCCAGGCCCTGGCGCGCAATCTGGAAGCGGCCCTCGACCGGGACACGCTGGAAGCCGCCGTCAAGGCCTCGCGAAACGATCCCGACGCGCTCGCCGCCTTCGTGGAGCGGCTGGATCTGCCCTCCGACATCGTCGCCCAGGCTTATGCTGCGGCCGGCGCGGAACTGCGCGACCGGATCGTGAAGCTCTATGACCTCGACGCCGCGATCGCTGCGCGCGAGGCTGCCGATGCGGCTGCGCGCGCGGCGCTCAAATCGGGCTACGCGCTGGGGGCGCCGGCGGTGGACGATATTCGCGCCGCCGTGTTCGGAGCGCCCACGCCCGGGGCGCTGCTCCGCCTGCTTCTGGGGGGGCAGCGCGATCGGTTTGAAGCCGAGGCCGCCAAGTCTCTCGGCGTGGCGCTGGAGGCGCTGCGCACCCGGGCGAGGCTGGCCGATCCCCGCTTTGTCGCCCTGCTCTCGCGGGCCCTGGGCTTTGATCAGCGCTCGGCGCCGATGCTGTTCAGCGAGTTGACCTCCGACGGCGGGCGCGGCTGGACGACCAAGGCGGACCAGGACGCCGACTTCATCTATCAGACGTTTTCGCCGGCCGACGCGATCGCCGCCCTCAAGGCAGACTTTTCCGCCCCGAAGCAATGAGCCGCGCCCGCATTGACGCCGGGCGGCGCGCAGGCTTGATGCGGATCGCACGGAAAAAGGCTCCATGACAGCGCGCCAGCGGTTTGAACGCATCGCCTTCGTCGCCAGCGCCCGCCCCGAGGCGCAGGACGCCGCGCGCCGACTGCGCCATCGCTTCGGCGCGGTGCCCGAACACGACGCCGACGTGCTGGTGGCGGTGGGCGGCGACGGGCTGATGCTCGACGCCCTGCGCCGCCACATGGACGACGGCGTGCCCGTTTTCGGCATGAACCAGGGCACTGTCGGCTTCCTGATGAACGACTATTCCGAGGACGACCTCCTCGACCGGCTGGCGGCGAGCGAGGCGGCCCTCCTCCACCCGCTGCGCATGCGCGCCGTCACGATTCATGGCGCGGTGGAAGAACGCCTCGCCATCAATGAAGTGTCGCTGCTGCGCGAAACCCACCAGACCGCCCGCCTGCGCATCCTGATCGACGGCGCCGAGCGGATGCCGGAAATCGCCTGCGACGGGCTGATCGTGGCGACGCCGGCGGGCTCGACAGCCTATAATCTCTCCGCCCACGGACCGATCATTCCTCTGGGGTCGGATCTTCTGGCGCTCACCCCGATCAGCGTGT
>JBIIUJ010000127.1:0-7599 GCA_044340025.1 Caulobacterales bacterium | reverse complement strand
AGCAAATCAGACGGGATCACAGGTTCTTTGCGTCGAGACATAGTGGGACTCCTTCTTACCCATTATGCCCGCCCACACACGGAAATCCTGACAGTCCCAGACAAGCGCCAGAATGGACAAAACCAGCATGGTCGTCTCCTTGTTGAACCGCTGCTAGAAGCGCCAGCCCGCCGACAGGCTGAAACGGTTGCGCTCGAACGCATCGGAATCGCCATATGCATAGGTCGCCTTCAGGCTTGCCTGCTCGGTGAGCGCCCATTCCGCGCCGAGGCCAAGGGTTGGCATCTCCTCGTCAAACGAGCCGTCCAGACGGGAAATCAGACAGCCATTGGGCGGCGCGCATACATCCGCTCTCAATTCGCGGACCGCGTTGAGATGAAAGCGCTCGTAGCCCGCCTCGGCGAACACGAAGACCCGCTCGCCAAACCGGCGACCGACCCTGGCGGTCACGCCCCACTGGTCTTCGAAGGCGACCCTCGTGGTGGAGGTGTTCTGGCCGCGGCGAAACCGCTCGGTCTCGGTCACGCCAGCCGCTGTCCAGCGCGCGCCGACGCCTGCGTTCCAGCGTTCCGCGATCGCGAAGTCGAAGCCCGCGACCAGCGCAAAGGCTTCGCCTTGATGGGGGCCATAGTCTTCAAGCGCGGCTTCGGCGCCCACCCAGGGGCCGGCGAAGGGCTGGGCGACAGCCGGGGCGGCCAGCGCCGCAAAAGCTGTCACCAACAATGTGTATTTCATGATGTCTCTCCAGAAAAAGTAGGCAAGGAGCGGGCGCTTAGCCGGCAAGGCGTTCGCGGCGCGCCGTCCACACCGCCGTGCGGGCCGAAGGCGCGAGCGATCCGGTGATTTCGCGCGCGACAGCGATGCGGCAGGCGGCCCGGTTTCCCAGCCGGTCAAACAGGGTCGCGTCGCGACACAGCTGCACGCTGGCCTGTTGGATGGCGGTCAGGAGGCGGTGGCGGTCCGAGCCGACCGTCAGGTCGACCCGATCTAGCCGGACGACGACAGCGCCGTTCTCAACCGCCACGACCGGCTCTGCGGCCATGGCGGTCGCGCCGAGCGCAAGTGCGACCAGGAAGGATGTCATGGGCTGTATCTCCGGTTTGGGCCCAGCGGGCCGCTGACGGAGTGCTATGTGCCCGACAGCCGTTGGACCGGGCGGTGAGGTGAGCGTTGGAATGGCGTTTGAATCGCAGCTAAACTCAGCGCTGCAGACAAATGGGCGGTCAGGCGGGCAGATGCAGGCGAGCGATGGACCATCGCAGGGCGGCGCGCTGCGGCTTCGGCTGTTTGGGGCCATAGGGCTGGCGCGCGACGGGTCGGCCCTGGCCTTGCCGGCGTCGCGCAAGGCGCGCGCCATTCTGGCTTACCTGGCGCTGGCCGAGCGCCCCGTGCCGCGTCAGCGCCTGTGCGATCTGTTTTTCGACGTCCCGGACGATCCGCGCGCTTCGCTGCGCTGGTGCCTTTCCAAGATCAGGCCGGTTCTGGATGGGCCGGGTCGCACCCGGCTTGTGGCTGAACGGGATTTGCTGCGCCTGGACCTGGGCGACGTCGACTTCGATCTTGCGCGCCTGCGGCGTCTTTCCGCGGAGGGGCCTGGGGCGTGGAGCGGCGCGGCTGTGGATGAAGCGCTGCGCCAGATTCACGGCCCGCTGTTTGAAGACGGCGACCTGCCCGATCGGCCCGACTATGAAGCCTGGCTTGCCACAATGCGGCTTGAAGCGGCCGGCCTCGCCATTTCCCTCGTTCAGGCCCGGCTTGATCAACTGATCGCGGTGCCCGACCAGCAGGTGGCGCTCCTGCAGCGCTGGCTCGCGCTCGATGCGACCAGCGAAGAGGCGTATGTTCGCCTTGTTCAGGCGCTGGTGGCGCTGGGCCGACAGGATGAGGCCGACAGCCTTGTGGCCAGCGCGCAGCGTGCGCTCGCTCAGTCGGGGTTCAACCCCAGTGCCGCGCTCAGGAGCGCGGCTCGCGGGCAAAAGCGAAGCGCGCACACAGCCGCCGCCACGGTCGCAGACCCCGTGCATAATGGCGCTGCAGGGGCCGGGTCGCCCACTGTCGCCATCCTGCCGTTCCAGGATCTCAGCGCGAAGCGCCTGCCCGACCATGTGCCCGCGGGCCTGCTCGACGGGCTGACCTACGCCTTGTCACGGTTCCGATCGCTCTGTGTCATCACGCCGGCATCCTCCGCGCGCTATGGCGGCGCGCTCGAAGATCCAGCGGCGATCGCTGCCGCCCTCGGCGCGGATATTCTGGTCGGCGGCTCGGTCATGGCTGCGCCGGACGGCCGGTTGCGCTTGCGCTGGCGGGCCTATGCGGTGGCGAGCAACGCCATGCTGGCCGCCGGCGATCTCGAAGGGGCGCTGGAAGCGCTCTGGGACTTTCAGGAAGACGCCGCAGCCGCCATCGCCGTGGAGGTCGAGCCGCGCGCCCAGGCCGAGGCGCTGCGCGCACGCGCCAGCAGCCCGACGACATCGGCGAGCGCCTATGATCTTTATCTCCAGGGATTGTTCGCCGGCTTCAGCCTGGAAAGGCGCGACGCGGCCGAAGCGCTGGCGCTCTTTCAGAGTGCGATCGAAATCGACCCCCGTTTCCATCCGGCGCTGGCCATGGCCCCCTGGGCGGCGGCCTATTCCAACGCGATCGCTTCGCCCGAGGATCTCGCCCGTTACGCCCAAATGAGCCGCGATGCGCTTAGGATAGGGCGCAACGACGCCCGCACCCAGGCGACTGCCGGGACGGCCCTGTTCTACATGGCCCATGAGTTCGAGCCTGCCAGAGCCGCTATCGATCGGGCGCTGACCCTGAACCCCAACGAATACACCGCATGGATCTGCGGCGGTTGGATGCACGCCATGAAGGGAGAGACCGCGCAGGCGCACCGCATGTTCGATCAGGCCGAGCGGCTAAACCCGCTCGCTTATGGGGCCAACGGCCTGATGTCGGGTCGCGCCATGGCCGAATTCATGGCGGGCCGGATCGCCGACGCGGAGCGCTTCATCGTCCGCGCCTTGTCCGGCGACGATTCCCATCCTTCCGCCCTGATGACCGGCATGGCGACGGCGGCTGAACTGGATTTGACCGAACCGCTGTCCCGGCGCCGGGAGGCGTTTCTGGCCATCTATCCCGCAGGCCTGGACGACCTGGCGATCCGCGCCCTGCCCTTTGAGGATATCCGATGCCGGCGGGCCTATTTCGGCGCTGTCGGCAAGGCGCTGGGGGTCGGACCCGCAGGGACTGGGGGCAAGGGGCCATAGGCCGCAACCGCCATGCCTGCCATCCGGCTCGAGGCCGGCCCAACGGGCGGACGCCGCTTGAGACTGGATTGGACGCGCTCCTTGCCCGCGAAGGGGATCGCGCCGCGCGTGGGCGGCGTGATCCAGCCAAGTGTGCGCCGCCGGGCCCCGGATCAGCGCTTGGTGATCTCTGTATGGTCGCGAACTGCACCCTGATCGTCGTGCATCACCAGCTCCATCCGGTCGCCAAAGGCGCGCACCATCAGATAGCCGTAGCCCTGATAGGTCTTGGCCCAGCGCGGGTCTGGAACCGCGGAGCGATTGGAGATGTTGCCGCCGCCGCCGCCCAGCTGGATCACCACGGGCCCGCGCCGATCCGCCGCCGGGCGGCCGCCGCGCATCGGCCAGGAACGAAGGTAATTGTGGTGGTGGCCCACCAGAATGAGATCGACGCCAAAACGCTCCAGAAGCGGCATGAAATCGTCGGTGACCTTGGCATATTGCTCCGGCAGGGGCGGATGATGAAAGGTCGCGACCTTCCAGCGACCCTGTGAGGCAGCGAGCGCCGTTTCCAGCCAGGCGCGCTGCGCCGCCCGAAATCCTGGCTCTTCGCGGTCGCGCCGGTCGAGATTGGAGTCGAGGACGAAGAAGTCCACGTCGCCCAGCCGATAGGTATAATACGACCGCCCCGGGGCCTTCAGGGCGTGGTAGCGCTCAAACCAGGTGAAATCGTCCTCGCCATTGCCCATCACCGGCAGGACAGCCGTGCGCGCCATCAGAGGCGCCATGGCGGCGAAATACTCGTGGGTCCATTCGAAGCGATGCTCGCCCTTGCCCCCATCGGTGAGGTCGCCGGCGTTAAGCAGAATCTGGGGGCTTTCGCGCCAGACGAGATCAGCGAGCCGCGCATTGACGTGCGGGCGCGCCTCGGTGTCGGAGATCGCCGCGAAGACGATCGGGTCGCCGGCCCCGGGCGCTGTCCGAAAGGGGATCGGCCCGGTGTCGAGCGTCTCGCCCGTCGGCGCAGTGGCGGTCAGGCGATAGAAATAGGCCGCATTCGGTTTCAGGCCGTCCATCGTCGCGGTGCGCACGCGCATGCCTGTCGCTGGCAGTTCAAGCACCCGCCCCATCGTGGGCGTCTCACCCCACTCCAGCCGCGCCGAGGCCGGGCGATCGGTCTCCCAGTGCAGCATGACGCTATCGACCATCGGCCAGGCCAGATGGGGCCCGCCGGTCGTGAAGTGAAACGCCCCGCCCAAAGGCGCGCCGGCGCGCACCGGCGCCATGTGACGGGCGAAGGCGGCCTGGATCTCGGCCTCGTTCAGCGCGCGCCCGTGCACCGCCGCATAGGGCGTGAGATCGGAAAGCCGCATGAACGGCTCATTGGCGAGATAACCTGCCAGCTCCAGCTCGGCGCGGGCCGAACCCGAAAGCCGCTCGCCGCGCACCGGCGTCTCGCCCAGCTTCTCCCCATTGCGCCAGATCGTCAGCGCGCGCCCGTCATTGACCAGCACGAGATGGTGCCAATAGCGCAGCGCCCCGCGCTTGTAGGCCCCGGAAGACAAGTCCTGGCCGGCGATCGAGCTTTTCAGCTCCATGGCCGGGAGCGTCAGGCTCGCCGAGCCCAGACGCGCGGTCACATCGCCTGCTTCGAAACCGAAAGCGAACAGAGGAGCGTCGGCGTCCGGTTCGAACGCCAGCAGCGCCGCGCCAACCCTCTGGTCGACGTGATAGCTGACAAACAGCTCCACGCTGAACGCCCCGCGCGGCCACAGGTCGGGGGCCAGCAAGTCGCGCTTTCGCACGGTGGGCGCCTGATTCATCCAGAGCCGAGCCGGTGTCGCGCGTTCGCCCTGCGCCTGGGGCCGGCCGACAGCCTGGGGCGCCGGGTTTGGGCCCGGCCGCACGCCGGGAAGGAGCGTCGCATCGCGCAGCGTCCATTCGGCCAGAGGGGTCGCTGCCCGCCCTGCGCTATCGGCTGGGGCCTCGAAAGAGGTCTGCCCGGAGCTGCTCAAGGCTGGCCCGCTAGCCAGAAGCCCCAGCACGGTAAGCAGGATCGTGGCGCTCGCACGCAGCATTCTGTGTCCCCCGGATCAGCACGGCGCCTTTGGCTCCGGCTGCATCTCCCTAAGCCGGTTCTGTGACGGGGCTGTGTTGACGACCGAGCCGTCGGCGCGATCAAGTCCGATCGCTAGCCAGGAGCAATCGGCCCCCGCATCGCATCGGCAAGATGGCGCAACAGCATGTCCTGGAGCGTGGGGGTGACGGCTTTGGGGTCCTTGGCGCGCTCATCGATCCGGCGCAGCGCCACCGCCTCGCGCGCGAAGGGCAGGGCAAGGAACGCCTCTTGCTCGGCGGCCGACATCGCGCCGCCCTGAAGCGCCAGGCTGATGCGCGAATCCTTCGACAATCCCGCCGCATAGTCGGGCTCCGCCGCGCAGAGATAGCGCTTGGCCGCCACGTGCAGCCGCACGGGCTCGCTCACGGCCGGCCCAAACCGGGCCGCCGTCCAGGCCGCGCCCACCGCCTCATGCCGGTCATCGACGCCATCGGCGGCGGGGTTCTCGCCGAGGCCATGGACCATGTGGCCGACATCGTGCAGCAGGCAAGCGATCACCATCGCCGAAGAGAGCCCCTGCGCCTCGGCCAAAGCGGCAGCCTGAAGCGCATGCTGGCGCTGGTTGATGTGGTGAAGCCCATAGGGCCGGGCCCCGGAGCCCTCATAGATCGAGGAGATTTCCTCCGTCAGGTCGGCAAGACGGTCACTGGACGTCATGGGCGCACTCCTTGTCGCGTTTGATGCAGAAGGCGGAGCGTGGGGCGCGCCTTTCCGCCGGGTGAGACGGTGGCCTCATGGCGCAGCCGGTTCGGCGGCGGCGTCGAGGCGGGATACCTCCATCTCGGCCTGCCGGATCCGGGCGGGATCGTTCGCCCGGCGCGCTTCGATCAGGCTGGTCCAGGCCCGCAGGCGCCGCGTGCTGTCGAGATGGCTATTGTCGGCGGGTTTGAAGCCGCGCAGGCCGAGCCTGGCCAGAACCGCGCGCTCCGATTGCGCCTGCCCCCCCTCGCCCGCGCCATAAGCGAGGATGAATTGTGAGATCTTCGCCTTCAACGGCGCGGCGAGATCGGCGCGCCAGACCAGCGGATCATCGGGCAACCGGGGCGAGGTCCATAATGTTGTGAGGCTGGCGGTCACCTCCGGCGCCCGGGCGCGGACACGGTCGAACACGGCTGAATCGACGATGGCGACATCGACCAGGCCGTTAGAGACCGCCAGGATGTTGGCCTCATGGTTGGCGACCCGGGCGCTGGCGAAACAGCGCTGGGGATCAAGGCCGCGCGGGCCCCAAAGATAGGCGTTGGGCGCCAGGCCGCCCGAGGTCGATTGCGGGTCGGCCGCGCCGAAGGAGAGCGACTGATCGCAGACCAGGACGTCGGCCAGATTGAGGTCGCGATCGGCGCGCACGATCATCAGGCCGGCGTAGCCGCCGCGATCGGCGACAGCGAACACCTCGGCGCCTGACCGGTCGACCGCCTCCATCGCAGACGCATTGCCAAACCAGCCCATCTGGGTCTGGCCAAACCGCATGGCTTCGATCAGCACGCTGTAATTGGGGCCGAAATACGCCTCGACGGGTTCGCCCGTGGACGCGCGCATGGCGTCGAGAAATGGCGTCCAGTCCGGCCGGCTCGCAGCCGAGCTCTCGTTGGAGAGGATGGAAAACCGCAGCGCCTCGCGCGGCGGAGCGCAGGCGGCGACCAGAAGAACAAGTGCAAAGGCCAGCGAACGCATGCCGCCTCCCCCTCCCCTACAACAGTTTGCGGCGCAGCTGGTCGGACGCGATGTCGATCAGCGCGACCACCACAACGATGACCAGAACGATGGCGGCGGTTTCGCGGTAGGCGAAGCGATTGATGGCTTCAAACAGCGCCTGTCCGATGCCACCAGCCCCGATCAGACCCAGAACGGTGGCCGAGCGCACGTTCGATTCGAACCGGTAGAGCGCATAGGAGGTCCAGAGCGGCGCGACCTGCGGGGCGACGCCCCAGGTGATCTGCGCCAGCGGATGGGCGCCGGTGGCGCGGATGCCCTCGACCAGGCGCATGTCGATGCTTTCGACCGCCTCCGAGAACAGCTTGCCAAGAACCCCCGCCGTATGCGCGGCGATCGCCAGGACGCCGGCGAATGGCCCCAGCCCGACCGCGACGAGGAAGACGGTGCCCAGCACCACCTCATTCACCGACCGCAAGACATCCATGATGCGCCTGGCGACGAACACGACCGGCGCCGGGGCGACGTTGCGCGCGCCCAGAAGCCCCAGCGGCAACCCCAGCAGCACAGCGATCGTTGTTCCCCACAGCGCGA
>JBIIUJ010000126.1:0-7629 GCA_044340025.1 Caulobacterales bacterium | reverse complement strand
TCTCGGAGCGTCCACAGGTTGGAACGCTCGAAACCCTACGCCTTACGTCGGGCTGGCGCGCGGCGCCTTTTTGTCGCGACCGCGCGGCTAAGTGTCAAGTTGAGTGGACGTTGGGTTTGCTTGACATTGGTCTACGCCGATCCATACCTTTCTTCCAAGGGCCCGGCGACCCGTGGAGCGCGCGCATGACGGCAGGCGATCACCATAGAATTCCTGAGGGAATTCAGAGCGGATACTCCGGCCGGGCGCATGGCGCGGCGCGCGCATCCGGCGGGCATCCGCCGCAAGCGACAAGCTGGCTGGACGCCATCGCCCCGGCCCCGTGGGGCGCAACGGCCGGCTGCGCGGCGAAACGCGCTTCAGGCGCGGCCAAAGGGCGGACGCCGCTCTACACGCCCGAGCAGCGCGAGCGTCGCGACCGCTCGGTCTGGACGATCGTTCAAGGCGTTCTGGCGCCGATTCAATTCCTGGTTTTTCTCGCCAGTCTGGTGCTGGTCGTGCGCTATCTCGCCACGGGCGAGGGCCATGCCGAGGCCACGATGTCGGTCGTGGTCAAGACCTTCATCCTCTACGCCATCATGGTCACCGGCTCGATCTGGGAGAAGGTGGTCTTCGGCAAGTGGCTGTTTGCAGAACCCTTCTTCTGGGAAGACGTGTTCTCCATGGCGGTGCTTGGGCTGCACACCGCCTATCTGGGCGCAGTCCTGTTCCACATCGGCGCCCCGGCGGAGCAGATGTGGCTCGCGCTGGCGGCTTACGCCACCTATGTGGTCAACGCTGGCCAGTTCCTGTGGAAACTGCGTGAAGCGCGGCTGGAAGCAGGCCAGCGGCCAGCGCGCGGCCCGATGACCGGAGCGCCGGCATGAGCCTGCCCTCGCCGTCGGCTCAGGGCTGCGACGCCCGCCCGATCCTGCGCGAACGCGGGCAGCGGGAGGTGTTTTGCGGCCTGACCGGCATCATCTGGCTGCATCGCAAGATTCAGGATGCGTTCTTCCTGATCGTCGGCTCGCGCACCTGCGCGCACCTGATGCAGTCGGCCGCGGGCGTGATGGTGTTCGCCGAACCGCGGTTTGGCACAGCGATCCTGGAAGAGCGCGACCTTGCCGGGCTGGCGGACGCGAATGAGGAGCTGGACCGGGTCGTGGAGCGGCTTCTCGCCCGCCGGCCTGATATCAAGCTGTTGTTTCTGGTCGGGTCCTGTCCGTCCGAGGTGATCAAGCTGGATCTCAAGCGCGCCGCCTCGCGCCTTGATTCCCGCTATGTCGGCCGGACGCGCGTGCTGAATTATTCCGGCAGCGGGATCGAGACCACGTTCACCCAGGGCGAGGATGCCTGCCTGGCCGCCCTCGTGCCCGAGTGTCCGGCCGAGGCGCCTGGCGCTGAGCCGTCGCTGCTCATCGTGGGCGCGCTGCCGGACGTGGTGGAAGACCAGTTCCTGCGCCTGTTTGCCGAGCTTGGCGTCGGACCGGTCCGGATGCTGCCTGCCCGCCGGGCGGCCGATCTGCCGCCGGTGGGGCCGAAGACGCGGCTTCTGCTCGCCCAGCCCTTCCTTGGCGATACGGCCCGCGCGCTCGAAGAGCGCGGCTGCGTCCGCCTGCCGGCGCTCTTCCCGTTCGGCGCCGAGGGCACGGCTGCCTGGCTGCATGCGGCCGCATCGGCCTGGGGCGTGGACGAGATGAAGACCCGCGCCGTGCTCGCGCCAGGCCGGGAGCGTGCCAAGCGTGCGCTCGCCCGCCATCGTGAAGCGCTGGAAGGCCGTTCGGTCTTTTTCTTCCCCGACAGCCAGCTCGAAATCCCGCTTGCGCGTTTCCTCGTGTCGGAGCTCGGCATGCGCGCGATCGAGGTGGGCACCCCCTATCTCCATCGCGGTCACCTCGCCGACGAGCTGGACGCTCTGCCCGAAACCGTGCGCCTCAGCGAGGGCCAGGACGTGGATCGCCAGCTCGATCGCGCCCGCGCCGCCCAGCCTGATTTGATCGTGTGCGGCCTCGGCCTCGCCAATCCGCTGGAGGCGGAGGGCTTCACGACCAAGTGGTCGATCGAACTCGTCTTCTCCCCGGTTCATGGTTTCGACCAGGCCGGCGACCTCGCCGAGCTTTTCTCCCGGCCGCTGCGGCGGCGCGCCCTGTTGAAGGTGTAGCGCCATGCAGCTGACGGTCTGGACCTATGAAGGCCCGCCCCATGTCGGGGCCATGCGGATCGCCACCGCGCTCCAGGGCGTGCACTATGTGCTGCACGCGCCGCAGGGCGACACCTACGCCGATCTGCTCTTCACCATGATCGAACGGCGCGACGCGCGCCCGCCTGTCACCTACACGACGTTTCAGGCCCGCGATCTCGGCGGCGACACCGCCGAACTGTTCAAGACCGCCGCCCACGAGGCCTATGCGCGCTTCCAGCCGCAGGCGATGCTGGTGGGCGCTTCCTGCACGGCGGAACTGATCCAGGATGATCCAGGCGGGCTCGCCCGCGCGCTTGGGCTGCCCATTCCGGTCACGGCGCTGGAGCTGCCCTCCTACTCCAAGAAGGAGAATTGGGGCGCGGCCGAGACCCTCTATCAACTGGTTCGCACGCTCTGCCCGCCCCCGGCCGAGCGCGCTGCGCGCCGTGCGCCGCCGCAAGGCCGGCGTGCGCGCGCCAATATCCTCGGCCCCGCCGCTCTGGGCTTCCGCCACCGCGATGATCTGGAAGAGATCACCGCCCTGCTGGGACGGCTCGGCGTGGAGATAGGCGTGGTCGCTCCCATGGGGGCCAGCCCTGCAGAGCTCGCCCGCCTGCCGGAAGCTGATTTCAACGTCGTCCTCTACCCCGAGATCGCCGAGACCACGGCGCGCTGGCTGGAAAAGACCTTTGGGCAGCCCTTCACGCGCACCATCCCGATCGGGTTCGGCGCGACCAACGACTTCGTGGCCGAGGTCGCCGCCCTGGCGGGCGCAGACCCCGCGCCGGTTCTGGCGGCTTCGGGCGCGCGGCTTCCGTGGTGGTCGCGCTCCATCGACAGCACCTATCTCACCGGCAAGCGGGTGTTCATTTTCGGAGACGCAACGCACGCCATCGCGCTCGCCCGTGTCGCGGCCGAGGAGATGGGCTTTGAGGTGGTGGGGCTCGGCGCCTACAATCGCGAATTCGCCCGCGAGGTGCGCGCCGCGGCCGAGGCGCTGGGTCTGCAGGCGCTCATCACAGACGATTATCTCGAAGTGGAGGCCGCGATCGAGGCGCTGCAGCCCGAACTCGTGCTCGGCAGCCAGATGGAACGCCATATCGCCAAGCGGTTGGGCCTGCCCTGCGCGGTGATTTCCGCGCCAGTCCACGTGCAGGATTTCCCGGCCCGCCGCTCCCCCGTGATGGGCTATGAGGGCGCCAACGTCCTGTTCGACACGCTCATCCATCCGCTTGTGATGGGGCTGGAGGAGCACCTCCTCCACCTGTTCCGCGATGATTTCGAGTTCAACGATGCAGCCGGCCCCAGCCATCTGGGCGCGCGCGCGGCGCCGCCTGCGCCTGCGCCGCAAAAGGCGGATGCGCCCGCCGCCGCCATAGGCCCGGACCATTGCCTCTGGTCGGCGGACGCCGAAGCCGAGCTGAAAAAGATCCCGTTCTTCGTGCGGGGAAAGGCCCGCCGCAACACCGAACGCTACGCCGCCGAGCAGGGCATCGCCCTCATCCATGTCGAGACGCTTTATGACGCCAAGTCGCACTTCGCCCGGTGAGCGCGCGCCGGTGCGCGTCGTCATCGTCACGCTGGACAACCATCTGGCGGGGGTGGCCCAGCGCGCCCGGGCGATGCTGGCGCGCGAGATTCCGGGGCTGACGATCGCCTATCACGCGGCTGCCGATTTCGCCGCAGACCCCGCCGCGCTCGCCCGCTGCCATGCCGATATCGCGCAGGGCGACATCATCCTCGCGACCATGCTGTTCCTGGAAGACCATATCCAGGCGGTGCTGCCGCAACTTCTGGCGCGCCGGCCGCATTGCGATGCGATGGTGGCGGCCATGTCGGCGGGCGAGGTGATCAAGCTCACCCGCATCGGCGCCTTCCAGATGGACAAGGAGGCCAAAGGCCCGCTCGCGCTCCTGAAGAAGCTGCGCGGGGCGAAATCCGGGGCGGCAAGCTCCGGGGCGGGCCAGATGGCGCTTCTGCGCCGCCTGCCGAAGCTCCTGCGGTTCATCCCGGGCGCAGCCCAGGACGTGCGCGCCTATTTCCTGACGCTGCAATACTGGCTGGCGGCGTCGGAAGACAATTTCGCCAACATGATCCGCATGCTGGTCGGCCGTTACGCCGCCGGACCGCGCGCGGCCTATCGCGGCGCGCTGCCGGCTGGCGAGCCGAGGCATTACCCTGAACTGGGCCTCTATGCGCGTGGCGCGCCCGAGCCGCTGGTGGAGCGGCTGTCTGCGCTGCCGGGCCACGCCCGGGTTTGCACTGGAACAGTCGGCGTTCTGATCCTGCGCTCCTATGTGCTGGCTGGCGACACCGCCCACTATGACGGCGTGCTCGCCGCACTCGAGGCGAAGGGCCTGAAGGTGTTGCCCGCTTTTGCAAGCGGCCTTGATCAACGCCCGGCGATTGAGAAGTTCTTCACGGCTGACGGCCGGCCGATCGTGGACGCCGTCGTGTCGCTCACCGGGTTTTCGCTGGTCGGAGGGCCGGCCTACAACGACGCCAAGGCGGCCGAAGACATCCTGGCGAAGCTGGATGCGCCCTATTTCGCGGCCCACCCGGTCGAGTTCCAGTCTCTGGAGACCTGGGCTGCGTCTTCCGGCGGGCTCACGCCGGTGGAATCCACCATCATGGTGGCCATCCCGGAGCTGGACGGCGCGATCCAGCCGCAGATCTATGGCGGGCGCTCGGATGGGGCCGGCGAGCCCTGCACCGGGTGCGACCGGCGCTGCGTGCATCCGCCCGCCAATGGCGCGCCGCAGATGCGCTCCTGCACCGAGCGGGCGGAGATGCTGGCGGCGCGGGTGGCCAAGGCGGTCGCCCTGCGCCGCGCCGAGCGGGCCGAGCGCCGGGTGGCGATCGTGCTGTTCAACTTCCCGCCCAATTCCGGCGCGGTGGGCAGCGCGGCTTACCTCTCGGTCTTTGCTTCTGCGCACAATACGCTGAAGGCGATGCAGGCTGCGGGCTATGCGGTCGATGTTCCCGACAGTCCCGACGCCCTTCGCGAAGCCCTGCTTGGCGGCAATGCGGCGCGTTATGGAACCGACGCCAATGTCGGCGCCTTCGTGCCGGTGGACGACTATGTGCGGGCCGAGCGGCATCTGGGCGCGATCGAAGCCCAGTGGGGCGCCGCGCCAGGGCGGCAGCTGACCGACGGGCGCGATCTGTTCATCCTTGGCCGGCGGTTCGGCAATGTCTTCATCGGCCTGCAGCCGCCGTTCGGGTATGAAGGCGATCCGATGCGCCTGCTCTTTGAAAAGAGCTTCGCGCCAACCCATGCGATGGCGGCCTTCTACTCGTGGCTGAAAGGCGGCTTCCAGGCCCATGCGGTCCTGCATTTCGGCACGCACGGCGCGCTGGAGTTTCTGCCTGGCAAGCAGACGGGTCTTTCAGGCGCCTGCTGGCCGGACCGGCTGATTGGCGATCTGCCGAACTTCTATCTGTATGCGGCCAATAATCCTTCCGAAGGCGCGCTGGCCAAGCGGCGTTCTGGCGCCACGCTGATCTCCTACCTCACCCCGCCTGTGGCCCATGCCGGGCTCTATCGGGGCCTGGCTGATCTGAAGGCCGCCATAGACAGGTGGCGCGCAAGCCCGCCGGACGCAGACGCCGAACATGCCGACCTCGCCGCCTTGATCCAGGCCCAGGCGGTTGCTCTCGACCTCGCCGCGCCTGAGCCCGCCTGGACCGGGTCCGACGAAGCTGCCGTCCAAGCCCTCGCCAACCGGCTGCGGGAGCTTGAGGAAACCCTGATCCCCGAAGGCCTGCACGTGGTGGGCGAAGCCATGGGCGCGCCGGCGCGGCTGGAGCTCTTGCGCGCCACGGCGGAGGCCCGCGGTCTGGCGATCCAGCCAGCAGCGCTCGAGACGCTGGTTGCGGGCGGGTCGATCGGGGAAGCCGCCAGGCTTTCCGGCTTGCCCTTCGCCGAAGCGAGCCCTGTGCTTGCCGAACTCGACGCGCTCAATCGCGGCCTTGCCCGCGACACCGAGATTGCGGGCCTGCTGCATGCGCTGGACGGCGGCTTTATCCGCCCGGCGCCGGGCGGGGATGTGCTGCGCCAGCCCGCCGTGCTGCCCACAGGGCGCAACCTGCATGGCTTTGACCCCTTCCGCCTGCCGAGCGCGTTCGCCGTCCAGGATGGCGCGCGCCAGGCCGCCCGCCTGCTCGACCGGCACGCGCAGGACACAGACGCCACGCCCGAAACCGTGGCGATGGTCCTTTGGGGCACCGACAATCTGAAGAGCGAAGGCGGGCCGATCGGCCAGGCGCTGGCCCTCATGGGCGCAAAGCCCCGGTTTGACAGCTATGGCCGGCTCGCCGGCGCCAGTCTGATCCCGCTTGAAGAATTGGGCCGGCCGCGGATCGATGTCCTGATCACGCTGTCGGGCATCTTCCGCGATCTCTTGCCGCTCCAGACCCGGATGCTGGCCGAGGCCGCCTTCCTGTGCGCCAGCGCGGAAGAGCCGGTGGAGCGCAACTTCATCCGCAAGCACGCGCTCGCCCACCTCGCCGCGCACGGCGGGGAGCTGGAGACCGCGGCGCTGCGCGTCTTTTCCAACGCCGACGGCGCCTATGGCGCCAACGTCAATCAGCTCATCGACGCCGGCTGCTGGACCGACGAAGACGAACTCGCCGACGCCTACGAGGCGCGCAAGAGCTTCGCCTATGGCCGCAAGGGCGCGCCTGTGAAGGCCGGCGCGGTGCTGAGCGGGGCCCTGAAGACCGTCGATCTCGCCTATCAGAACCTGGATTCCATGGAGCTCGGCGTCACCACGATCGACCATTATGTCGATACGCTGGGCGGGGTCGCGCGGGCTGTGCGCCGGGCGAAAGGGGCGGATGCGGCGGTCTATATCGGCGATCAGACCCAGAGCGAGGGCAAGATCCGCACCCTCGCCGAGCAGGTCGCGCTCGAAACCCACACCCGCACGCTGAACCCACGCTGGTATGAGGGGCTCCTCAAGCACGGCTACGAGGGCGTGCGCCAGATCGAGGCGCAGGTGACCAACACGATGGGCTGGTCGGCCACCACCGGGGAAGTGCCCGCCTGGGTCTATCAGAAGATTTCCGAGACCTATGTGCTCGACGACGTGATGCGCCAGCGCATGGCCGCGCTCAATCCGCAGGCTTCGATGCGCATGGCCAATCGCCTGCTGGAAGCCCACGAGCGCAGCTACTGGGCGCCCGACGCCGCCACGCTCGACGCGCTGCGCCGCGCCGGAGACGAACTCGAAGACCGCCTAGAAGGCCTCGCCGCGCCCGCGCCGGCGAGCGCTCTAGCCTGAGGAGCGCCAAGATGGCTGTGCTAGATCTCCCCCGCGCCCTGAACCGCCGCCCCGATGGGGAAGGCAGCGTGCAGGTGCAGATGGACCCCGCCCTGAAGATCGGAACCGCGCAGGTTTTCGCCGTCTATGGAAAGGGCGGGATCGGCAAGTCCACGACCTCGTCCAACCTGTCGGCCGCCTTCT
>JBIIUJ010000125.1:0-7651 GCA_044340025.1 Caulobacterales bacterium | reverse complement strand
GGCCGCGACGGTCCGGATGATCTTCGAGAGGTTCGTCGCCATCGGCTCCGCCACGACGCTGGCCAAGGCGCTCGCGGCCGAAGGCGTGCTGAACAAGCGCGGCAAGCCGATCGACAAGGGCTTCCTATACAAGCTGATCAGCAACCGGGTCTATCTCGGCGAGGCCGTCCAGAGGGGCACGGCCTATCCCGGCGGACGGCGGATAGGCGTCGACCTCGTCGAGAAACAGATAGCGCGCCGGCATGGAGCGCAGGCCGACCGCGCTGTTGGCGCCGGTGATGACCAGAAGCCCCGCCGGAAACTCCTTCGACAGAACTGTGTTGCCGGCGTCGCGCGAGCGCTGCGGTTTGACGCGCTCTCGAAGCACAGGGCTTTCCGCAATCAGCGGATCGATGCGCTGGCGCGAGAAGCGCTTGGCCAGCTCCACCGTGGGCTGGACCGCGAGCATGGGTCCTGGCGCATGGTGGATGACATAGCCGATCCAGTTGTTCCCGGCCTCGGTCGCGCCGACCTGCGCCGCCTTCATGAAGACGATGCGGCGCGCGGCGTTGCCGGGCGATAGCGCATCCATGATGGCGCGCATGCAGGGCGTGCGGTCCGTGCGATAGCGCCCGGGTTCCGCCGAAGCGCGCGGGCTCAGGAACCGGTGCCGATCCGCCCATTCAGAGACGGTGAGCGCCGGATCGGGCGTGAGCCCATCACGCCAGGCCTGGACGAGCGCATCGACGCCTTCGAAGGCGAACAGCTCATCGAACCGACGGTCCGCGTCAGCGAAAGTCTGCGGCGACCTCGGCGAGATCGGCGAGGTGCGCTCGGACATGGGCCTCCAGAACCTTCTGCATCGCGTGCGCTTCGAGGCCGAGCTCCGCCGCCATCAGCGCCGCGATCCGTGCGGGCCAGTTCGCCCACGCGTCGCGCTCCTCGCGCGCCAGTCGAAAGACGAGCGCCGTCGCCCGCGCCCGGTCGATGACCTCGCCCTTCATGCGCTGCAGACGCAGACGCCGTTCCTGAGCCTTCAGCACCTCGTTGGCGGTCTTCGCCTGAAGGAACGTGGTCCCGCCGCCAGCCGGAGACGGCGCGATCCCGCTCTCGCGCAGGGTGTCGCCGACCGCGGACAGGGCCGCATCGGGGACGGGCTTCAGCTTGGCCTCGCCGCCATCGCGACGCTGCTTCGAGGGGTCGGTCATCGACGCGCGGCGCGCATCGCTGGCCAGCACATCGATCGAACCGTCGGCATGAAGGACGAGCCTTCCGGACGTCTTCGCCTTCTGGATCGCGCCCCGCGACAAGCCGACATGGGACGCGTACCGGCGCTCGCTCATGCCCTGCATGCCAGCTCCGAAAACATAATGTTTTGATGCGCTTATTGCCTTGATAAGCGCGCCCGACAGAGCCTGTATGGGGTCACGAACCAGGGAGAATTTCGATGACCCGCGCCACCAAGAACGCCCAGGCCCTCGACGCCTTCATCGCCCGCAAGGTCGAGATCGACGCCATGCTGGCGCGGCTCGCCGCACTGAGCGACGAGCATTTCGAGGTCCATCCCGACGAGGTGCATTGGGGCCATGTCGGGACGCTCGCCCACTACGCCGAACTCCTGAAGCGCATCACCGACAGCGCCTTCCGCGAGGGCGAACACGCCGAATGATCCGGCCGACCTCCGCGCCAGCCCCGCGATTGCGGGGCTTGGCCTCGTAGAAGCGCCGCGAGGGTCGCGCCGCTCTCGAACCGGAGGTTTAAGATGACCCAGCTTTCCGACACCCAAGCCATCATCCTGAGCGCTGCCGCGCAGCGACCCGAACGCATCGCCCTGCCGCTGCCCGACAGTTTGCGGGGCGGGGCAGCCGCCAAGGTCGTCGCCACGATGATTACGAAAGGCCTGCTGCAGGAGGTCGAAGTCAACGCACGACGTGGCGAACCGGTCTGGCGCGAAACCGGCGACGGCCACGGCACGACGCTGGTCGCTACCGACGCGGGTCTTGCCGCCATCGGCATCGAGACGGATGAAACCGAAATCGTGCCCGCGAGCGCGACAGATGCGCCGCCGGAGGATCCCTCGACGAACGCTCCTTCTGGAGCCGCGCAATCGACACGCACGCCACGCGCCGGGACCAAGCAGGCCGCGCTGATCGCCATGCTGCGCGCGCCGGATGGCGCGACCATCGAGGAGATCACCGCAGCCACCGGCTGGCAGTCGCATACGGTGCGCGGCGCGATCGCCGGAGCGCTGAAGAAGAAGCTCGGGCTCGACGTGACGTCCGAGAAGGTCGAGGGACGCGGGCGGGTTTACCGGATCGCCTGACCACCGAAATCCTCGACGCGCATCGATAACGGCGCTATATTCGCACCGAATTCGATGCGCGTCAGGAGGCTAGCCATGAACATCACCGAGGACATCAGCCCGCTGACCGAGTTCAAGCGGGAGTCGGCGCGCATGATCGCGCGCATCAAGGAAACCGGGCGGCCGCAGATCCTGACCGTGAATGGCAAGCCCTCGGTCGTCGTGATGGATGCGGCGGCGTGGCAGGAGATGCAGGACCAGCTCGACTACGCCGAGACCGTCGCCGGGATCCGCAAGGGTCTGACGCAGGCGCGCGCTGGTGAAGGCATCGAGGCCGGGCGCTTTTTCGACGGCCTTGCCCAATCGAAATGACCGCGCCATTGCCAGTGATCATAACGCCGAACGCGGCGAATGATCTGACTGAATCATGGGTCTGGCTGCGTGAACGCAACCCGAGGGCTGCGGACGAATGGCTGTCAGGCATCAGGGACACGATCCTGCGCCTCGGTACAATGCCCGAGGCGCATCCGATCGCGCCGGAGTCGCAGGCCTTCGAACTGCCGATCCGCCGTGCTCTCTACGGCCGGGCAACTCGCTGGCGCATCTACTATGCCGTCATCGACGGGATGGCGCAGGTTCTTCATGTCCGGCATGGCCGCCGCAGCGACTGGCAACCCTGATCGCTTCGAAGAGCCGTCGCAGGGCGAATGACCGGGCGATGCTGACGAGAGTGAAGATCGCGCCGATCGTCAGGTTCTGCTCAAGCGTCGTGTGCAGCCCGAACAGGGGAAAGACAAGCATCTGCGTGCCGACGGCCAGCCCGTAGCCGACAATCACATTGGCGAGGGACTCGACCAGCGACATGCAGCGCGATTGCTTCGTACAATGCCCTTCGGTTCGTCTCATGTAGGACCCTGGGTAATGTAATCGGATGCGCGTCATGATCACCAGGCGAACAGTCATGGTCTTGCCTGCTGCGATGATCGCAACGGGTCTCGAATGGAGCCGCAGCTTGGCCGCAACGACCGAAACAATCGACGACCTCAGTCAGACGTCGCCGCGTGCGAGCAACGGCGCGGCCTGGGAGCTGGTCGCTGATCGCATTATGGGCGGCGTCTCGAACGGCACAATGCGGCGCATGGTTGTTCAAGGCCGGGCAGCAATTCAGATGCAGGGCGACGTGAGCCTCGAAAACAACGGCGGCTTTATCCAGATCGCGCTTGACCTCGCGCCCGACGGGGCCGCGATCGATGCAAGCGGTTGGGCAGGCATCGAGATCGACGTCATCGGCAACAATGAGAGCTACAATCTGCACCTGCGCACGGCGGAAGTAGCCCGGCCCTGGCAGTCCTGTCGGCAGAGCTTTATTACAAGGCCGGAGTGGCAGACCGTTCGGCTGCTTTTCGCCAACTTCGAGGCGCACCGGATCGACGCGCCGCTCAATCTTTCAAGGCTCCGCCGCATCGGCATCGTCGCGATTGGTCGCGCCTTTCATGCCGACATTGCGATTGGTGGCGTTCGCTTCCACAGCTGATCAGGCGGCATTGGATTCCTTCGAGCGCGCAGCCTGTAACCGTTCGGTTCTCACCTGTGCAAACGTTCGACCGTCGCCATCGAGGATCGCCTCGTGTCCGGTATCGGCCTGCCAGCGTTCGATGGCGACATCGACATAGGCCGGGCTGATCTCCATCGCGAAAACGCGGCGGCCATTGGCTTCGCCCGCCATGATTTGCGATCCCGAACCCGAAAACGGCTCATAGCAGAGCCCGCCGCGCACCACATGCTGGCGCATCGGGATCCCGAACGCGTCGAGCGGCTTCGGCGTCGGGTGATCGGGCCGGTCGTCCTTGGCGAAACTCGGCAGCGCCCAGGTCGAGGGGAGCGTTTCGTCCGCCACCTTTGGCGGGCGTTTGCCCTTGATCCAGCCCATGAAGCAGGGCTCGTGCTTCCAGAGGTAATGCGACCGGGTCAGAACCCCGCGGTCCTTCACCCAGATGATCTGCTGATGGACGAAGGCCCCAGCCTTCTCCCAGCAGGCTTCCAGCATCGCCTGGCGGCGCGAGGCGTGCCAACAATACCAGGCGGCGTCCTCGGTGATGGCCTCGGCGACAGCCGCCGCGATGAAGCCGTCGTAGAGCTCCGTGCCCTGGCTGCTGTCATCCCAGGTGACGCCGTAGGATGGCGACCAGTCCTTGTTGCGGGTCGGATGGTTCGAGCCGTCATAGTCGACGAGATAAGGCGGGTCGGTGGCGAACAGGATCGCCCGCTGGCCATTCATCAGACGGCGGACATCTGCAGCGATCGTACTGTCGCCGCAGAGCAGCCTGTGGTCGCCAAGAATCCAAAGATCCCCGAGGCGGGATGCCGGATTGCGGGGCGGTTCCGGTATGACGACAGGGGCGACGCCCGCGCCGTCCGATGCCTCGTCGCCCGGTTCCATCGCAAGCAGCCGGTCGAGTTCGCCATCGGAGAAGCCGATCAGCGACAGGTCGAATTCATCAGCGACGAGTTCCTGCAACTCGCCGGAAAGCAGCGCTTCGTCCCAGGCCCCGAGCTCGGTCAGCTTGTTGTCGGCGATCCGGTAAGCGCGACGCTGCGCCTCGGTCAGATGATCGAGCACGATGACCGGCGCTTCGGTGAGGCCGAGCTGCGCGGCCGCCATGATGCGGCCATGGCCGGCAATGATTTCGCCATCGCCCGACACCAGCACCGGGACCGTCCAGCCGAACTCCGCCATGCTGGCGGCGATCTTGGCGACCTGATCCGAGCCATGGGTCTTGGCGTTGCGCGCATAGGGGCGCAGGCGGTCGAGCGGCCAGGTCTCGATCGCTTCGGGAGCGAAGCTGAGGGTCATGATGTCCGGTGATGGCTGGGCGTGTCGTCGTCGATTGGCCGCTGGATGCCGGATGCCGGGCTGGACTCCGCGAAGGGTCTAGGCGCGGCAGCCGTCTTGAGGCAAAAAAGCTTGTATTCGTCGGGACTTCGGAGCCGCCATGAATGGCGCTGGACTATCGCTGGCTTCCCAAAAAATCCGGCCTGCCGCTAGCGACGTTTCGCGCCGCGCCCTCCCGCATACGGAATCCGCCCGGAAGGAACCAGGATATCGGCGGATCAAACCCAAATGGGCGTAATCGGGTGTCGAATTGGTGCGCGCCTGTCGCGAGGTTGACTGAAATCTAGCCCATCACGGCCCGTTTCGTCTCGCCGGGAAATGTCTCACTGAAAATTGTCTCACGAACCGCAAGGGGCTTGACAACCGATCGGCTGGAACCGCGACGCAGGGCGTGGTATGTAATACCTGAGATCAATCCGGTATTACGAGGATCGCCATGCCCGCTACCGTCACCAGTAAGGGACAGGTCACCATCCCCAAGCCCATCCGGGACCGCCTCGGCATCAAACCGGGGACGAAGGTGGCCTTCAGTCTCGACAAGGATGGCCGCGCCTTCATCCAGGCCGAGGATGCAGGGCGACCGCTGGCGAGTCGCTTCGAGCGCCTGCGTGGCACGGCCACGACGCGCCTCAGCACGGATGAGATCATGGCGCTTACGCGGGGCGAAGCTGCTTGATCCTCGTCGACACCAATGTGCTGCTCGACATCGCAACGAACGATCCGAACTGGGCGGACTGGTCCATCGAACAGTTGGACGCAGCTGCAGTGCGTGGTCCAGTGGTCATCAATGCAGTGGTCTATTCGGAGTTCTCGGTCGGCTATGACCGGATCGAAGAGGTCGAACGCCTCCTGAAGGACGTGGACATCGGATGGGCTGATGTCCCCCGCGAAGCATTATTTCTGGCGGGCAAGGCTTTTCAGCAATACCGCCGACAGGGCGGGAGCAGAACGGGCGTCCTGCCTGACTTTTTCATCGGCGCGCATGCGGCAGTGTCGGGCATGACCCTGCTGACCCGCGATCCTGCGCGGTATCGGTCGTACTTCCCGAAGGTCGGCCTCATCTCGCCACCCTGACGGCAGCGCGTTCAACCACGAACCGCTGTGAGCGCTTCGCGGGTGGTCGGCGTCCGTTGAGCCGCCACGTAATGACGCTCAGCGCGTACTCCCAGCGGCGGTGCGCGGTGGCGCGCGACAGACCGAAGCGCCAGCAGATCGGCTTCCACGGCGTGCGCTCGGCGCGCGCCCAGACGAGCTTGGCGTCTTCCGGCTCCAGCCAGGCGAACCAGTCGAAGGTCTTTTCCATCCGGGAGATCGAGGCAGGCGACGGCGGGGGCCGGCGCAGTCGTGGGGGCTCCTGGCCGACGAGATCTGCAAACTCGTACACGATCTGCGGCCAGGTGCTGAAATACCCCTGACCTTTCGCATCAGGCAGGCGCTTCAGCACATCGGCAGCCTCGGCGAGACGCTCTTCCACCTGATCACGGGTCCAGACGTCCATGCCGCGCCTCCTTCCTGTATCCGTAGAGCTTGTCTCCGAGTTGCCGCACGAGCTCGCGCTCGGGCCAGGTCAGGCGCGGATCGGTCTCGCTGACCACGAGGACTTTCTGCTCGCGCCAGCCTTCGCGCTTGATCTCTTCGGGCGAGCGCCGCTTGCCGCCGAATCCGGGTGGCGCCCATCTCATCGCACGCCTCCCTCAGTCTCGATGGCCCAGAGAAGCAGCGCGATGGCGTCGGCTTCGTTGTCGTCCTTCGGGCTGAAGCCGCGCGCCGTGACGGCGGCGATGACGGCGTCCTTGCCCGCATTGCCCTTGGCCGTCGCATGCCGCTTGATGGTTCCGACCGGGACGCCGATTGACAGCCAAAGCCAAAGAAGTCACGGCGAAGCTCGGTGATCCGAACCAACTTCTCGGTGTCGAGGACACGAAAGCATGGCTTGCGGAGAAGATCGCGCCGCGCCTGTCAGGTTACATCAAGGACGCCAAGCGTATGGCGGCGAACGCCATGAAGCCGCTGATTGATGAGCGCACGCGTCTCACCGCCGACCATAAGGCAGCGCGCGCGGGGCTCGACAAGGTCCATGCGGAACGCTGGAACGCGGAACAGCAGACAAGGGCAAGTCGCACCCGCAAGGGCTGGGCGGGCGTGTGGGATTTTCTGACGGGGCGATACTTCAAGGTCAGAAAGCAGAACGAGCTTGAAGCGCAGTTCGCCAAAGAGCGCGACCGCACTGAACGCCACAAGCTGGTGGCGGATCAGCTGAAGGAACGCCAAGCGCTCCAGGACCGCATCAAGTCAGCTCGTAGCAGGCACGCCGAGCAAGTGCTGGCGCTTTATCGTGACGCTGCCCGCTACCGCCGCATGCGCGAAGAGCGCGGGCAAGACCAAGGCCAAGGCAAAGGGAACGGACCGACCAAGCCCTCGCCGGATCGTGGCAACACGCCCCGTCGCCCGCGTGATCGCGGTCTTGACCTTGGCTA
>JBIIUJ010000124.1:0-7669 GCA_044340025.1 Caulobacterales bacterium | reverse complement strand
CGATATTGGCCCCGTCGCGCGCGGCGCGCAGCGCGATCGCGAGCCCGATGCCACGGCTGGCCCCGGTGATGAACAGCGTTTTGCCTGCAAGGCTCATGACGTTTTCTCCCTGATGTGTTGGCCTTTCTGTGGCGGCTCGCGCAGCGAAGGGCAAGGCGACGCGCGGGCCTGACTCGCCCCCTGGATGACGGTGGCGGGCTGATCGGGCTAGAACCGGGCTGATGCTGATTGACGCCCATCTCCATCTCTGGCGACGCGCGCGTGGCGATTATGGCTGGCTCACCCCGGAGCTTGGGCCGTTGTGGCGCGACTTCGAGCTGGACGACGCCGCCGCTGCGCTCGCAGCCCACGGGGTCGACCGCGCGCTGCTGGTTCAGGCGGCGCCCACTGCGGCCGAGACCTGCCATCTGCTCGCTATCGCCAAGGCCGCGCCCTGGGCGGCCGGCGTGGTTGGCTGGGCCGATCTGGAAGCGCCCGACGCCGCCGATCAGATCGCGGCCCTGGCGGCGGGCGAGCCCCTGCTGAAAGGGCTGCGCCCGATGATCCAGGATCTGGCTGATCCCGACTGGATGCTGCAGCCGACCCTGGGGCCCGGATTGCGCGCACTCGCGCATGCCGGGCTGACCTTTGATGCGCTGGTGCTGCCGCCCCACCTGCCGCGCCTGCGCCGGTTTGCGACACGCTACCCGGACCTGCGGATCGTGATCGATCACGCCGCCAAGCCGCGCCCCCGCGCGATGGACCTCGGCGATTGGCGGGCGCAGATGGCGGGGATCGCCGCCGAGAGCACGGCTTTCTGCAAGCTCTCGGGCCTCGCGACCGAGATCGGCCTGGATTGGCGCGCCGAGGAAATCGCACCGATCCTGGATCATCTCCTGGAATGCTTCGGGCCCGCGCGGCTGATCTGGGGCTCGGATTGGCCGGTTCTGCTGCTGGCGGGTGATTATGGCGGCTGGCTTTGCGCCGCGCGCGCGCTGATCGAAGAGCGGTTGAGCGCAGGGGAAGCCGCGCTGGTGTTTGGCGCCAATGCGATCGCCGCTTATCGGCTGGCGGACGGTTAGGGGGGACGGCGTGCGGCTATCAGGAAAGACTTGCGTGATCACGGCGGCCGGGGCGGGGATTGGTCGGGCGAGCGCGCTCGCCTTCGCGGCCGAAGGCGCGCGCGTGATCGCCACCGACATCAATCCAGACACGCTGGCCAGCCTGAAAGCGGATGCGCCCGGGATCGAAACGGCGCTGCTCGATGTGCGCAGCGACGCGGCGGTGGCGGCGTTCGACTGGGCAAGCGCCGACGTGCTGTTCAATTGTGCGGGCTTTGTTCACGGTGGCACGATCCTCGACAATGCGCCCGAAGACTGGGCCTTCGCCTGGGACCTCAACGTCGTCGCCATGGCGCGCACGATCCGCGCGGTCCTGCCGGGCATGCTGGAGCGGGGCGGGGGCAGCATTCTCAACATGGCCTCGGTCGCCTCCAGCGTTCGGGGCGTGGCCAATCGGTGCCTTTATTCCACGACGAAGGCGGCGGTGATCGGCCTGACCAAATCGGTCGCAGCCGATTTCGTCGCGCGCGGCGTGCGCTGCAACGCGATCGCGCCGGGCACGATAGACACGCCCTCTCTGCAGGACCGCATGAAGGCCGGTGGAGACTACGCCGCCGCGCGCGCCGCCTTCATCGCCCGCCAGCCGATGGGGCGGCTTGGGACGGCCGAAGAGGTCGCCGCGCTTGCGGTTTATCTAGCCTCGGATGAAAGCGGCTTCACCACTGGCGCTGTGCATGTCATCGACGGCGGCTGGACGATGTGAAGAATTACAACCGCGCCTTTGGCGGCTTAGTGATGCCTCTAATGTCGACGTTTGTCGGGCTCGGTGGTGGAGACGGAGGCGGCGGTGGTGGAGGCGGCGAACCGCCGCCCGCCTTAGAAAATTCGGAAGCCATGGGTCCTCGCTGCTATGTACAGTAGGTCAGCTAGATCAACGACCGCAAAGCCGATGATAAGCAATGTCAAGTATACCAGATTCTGCCATGCTCGATAACGGTGATTAGTTCGACGTATGTTCTCATCTTGGCATTTTTTCGAGCTTTCTGCGAAACGTTTTGCTCGTTCTTCAAGGTAGATTTTATCTGCCTCGAGTGTGCTATTTGGACAATCCTTCAGGGCCGCATGATATCGCTGCCAAGTTTCCGAGTCCTTTGGCAGATTATATATCGGGCCAACATAGCATTCAAGCACATGCCGCATAAGATTAACCAGAAGAAAGGTCTTTATCACGATAATCCACAAGAAAAGAGATGCTTCATGCACCTCATTTATCTTCAATATTGCTCTTTGGGCAAAGAAGAACATCGCCGAAATGATCCCAAATATAACGGCGATGAAATATTGAATAGAGCTATCTATGGATTCTTTATATCGAATTTCTCTATCAAGGTCAGTGACGGCTTCCTTTAGGAAGTCGATCTGCACGGCGCCATTCCGCAAATCAGTGGGTATGGGGGCTGCTATTGAGTGCTGAGATTCCAAACGAAAAAACTTTCGATACTGTGCGCTTTGGCTAGATTGAAACAATGAAACTGATTCGTTTTGGCGACAAGGGCGTCGAAAAGCCTGGCGTCATGGCCGCCGACGGCAGTTTGCGCGATCTGTCGGGCCTCGTGCCCGACATTGCAGGCGGCGTTCTGGCGCCGGCCAGCCTTGCCGCCCTGAGGTCGCTGGACGCGACCTTGCTGCCGCTGGTTCCCGCTGGCGCGCGGCTTGGCGCCTGCGTCGGCGGGGTCGGCAAGATGGTCTGCGTCGGCAAGAACTACGCCGAGCACGCCCGCGAGACCGGCGCCGCGCCGCCTTCCGAGCCGATCCTGTTCATGAAGGCGACAAGCGCGCTGTGCGGCCCCAATGACCACGTGATCCAGCCCAAAGGCTCGACCAAGCTCGACTGGGAAGTCGAACTGGGCGTGGTGATCGGGACGCTGGCGCGCAACGTGACGGAGGCGGACGCCATGGCCCATGTCGCGGGCTATTGCATCGTCAACGACATCTCCGAGCGGGCGTTCCAGCTTGAAGGCACCGGCCAGTTCGTGAAGGGCAAGAGCGCCGACACCTTCGGGCCGACAGGCCCGTGGCTCGTCACCGCCGACGAGATCGCCGATCCGCAAGCCCTGCGCCTCACGCTCGACGTCAACGGCCAGCGGATGCAGGACGGCACGACCGCCGACATGATCTTCGGCGTGGCCTTCCTTGTCTCCTATATCTCGCGTTTCATGAGCCTCCAGCCCGGCGACATCATCTCCACCGGCACCCCCTCGGGCGTGGGACTGGGCATGAGCCCGCCGCTCTATCTCAAACCCGGCGACGTGATGGATCTGGCGATCGACGGGCTCGGTGCGCAGCGCCAGACCGTTGTGGCGTTTGGGGGGTGAGGATGGGGTCGAACGACGCCTTCAAGAGCCCATGAGCGTCGCCGCCGCTCTCAACATCGAAGACCTGCGCCGGCTCGCCAAGGCGCGGCTGCCGCGGATGGTGTTCGACTATATCGACGGCGGCGCCGATGACGAGGTCACGCTGCGCGCCAATGTCGAGCGGCTGAGAGCCTGGCGGCTGCGGCACCGCGCGCTCGTCGATATTGCGGAGATAGACCTTTCGGCCCGCGTGATGGGCCAGAAGACGCGTCTGCCGTTCTTCATCAGCCCGACTGCGGCCTCGCGGCTGTTCCATTACAGGGGCGAACGGGCTGTCGCTGCGGCCGCCGACAAGGCCGGCATCGCCTATGCGCTCTCCACCATCGGCTCGACCACGATCGAGGAGGTTGCGGGTCGGTGCCGGACGCCGAAGCTGTTTCAGGTCTATGTCTGGAAGGACCGCGGCCTGGTGCGTGACGTTCTGGCGCGGGCGAGAGAGGCGGGCTTCGCCGGCGCGGTGCTGACGGTCGATGTGCCGGTGGCGGGCAAGCGCGAGCGCGACCCCCGCAACGGCTTTTCGATCCCGCCCCGGGTGAACTGGAAAACCGCAACCCAGGCGCTGGCGAAGCCCGAGTATCTCTACCGCCTCATGACCAACCCGCCCGTGGGGCCGGAAAACTTCCGACACCTCAAGACCGGCGACGGCGGCATCATCGAATTCATCAATTCCCAGTTTGATCGCACCGTCACCTGGAAAGACGCCGAGTGGATGGCGCAGGTCTGGGGAGGGCCGTTCGCCCTCAAAGGGATCGCCCACGTGGAGGATGCGCGACGCTGCGCGGCGATGGGCGCAGCGGTTTGGGTCTCCAATCACGGCGGTCGCCAGCTCGATACCGCCCCCGCCACCATCGATACGCTAGGGCCCATCGTGGATGCGGTGGCCGGGGCCGCCGAAGTGATCTTCGACGGCGGGGTGCGTCGCGGTCATGACATCGCCAAGGCGCTGGCGCTTGGCGCGACATCTGTTGCGATCGGGCGGGCCTATCTCTTCGGCCTTGCGGCAGGGGGCGAAGCTGGCGTGACCCGGGCCATAGCCATTCTGGAAGACGAATTGCGCCGGACGATGGCGCTCGTGGGCGCGCCAAGCGTGGCGGCGCTGACGCGCGATCTGGTGCTGGCGCCGGCCTAGCGCGGGGGAGGAGCAGGCGGTCGGACAAACCCCTGCGCTGACCCGTTGACCGCGCCGACTCCCCCCTGTATATGCGCCGCTCTTCGTGGGAACTGGCTGTGCGGACCTGGTCACAGGGGCCGCAAACGCGTTCCGCATAGGACGATGCGGTTCTTTGAAACCGGACCTTGAGCGCTCGCCGCTTCACCGGTCCATCGTTTGTGCGGCTCGCTGTTGCCTCGCTTCCTGCGGCGACAAGCAAAGGTGTCGGCGCGGCTCACGGCGGCGACATCGAGGAACGACGATGGCGCAACAGACGATACGCATTCGGCTCAAGGCCTTCGACCACCGCGCGCTGGACCAGTCCGCGCGCGAGATCGTGTCGACCGCCAAGCGCACGGGCGCGGCGGTTCGCGGCCCAGTGCCCCTGCCCACCCGCATTGAGAAATTCACCGTGAACCGCTCGCCCCACGTGGACAAGAAGTCCCGCGAGCAGTTCGAGATTCGCACGCACAAGCGCGTGCTCGATATCGTCGATCCGACGCCCCAGACCGTGGACGCGCTGATGAAGCTCGACCTCGCGGCCGGCGTCGACGTCGAGATCAAGGTCTGAGGGGGCGATGATGCGTACAGGCGTCCTCGCCAAGAAAGTGGGCATGACCCGCGTGTTCGCCGCTGACGGCGCGCACGTGCCGGTGACCGTGCTCTCCCTCGAAGGCTGCCAGGTGGTGGCCCAGCGCACTGCGGACCGGGACGGCTATGTCGCCCTCCAGCTTGGCGCCGGCGCCCGGAAGGCCAAGAATGTTACCCAGCCGATGCGCGGCCATTTCGCCAAGGCTCAGGTCGAGCCCAAGGCGCGGCTCGTGGAGTTCCGTGTTGACGCCGACAAGCTCGTCGACGTTGGCATGGAGATCACCGCCGACCATTTCGTTGAAGGCCAGACCGTGGACGTCGCCGGCGTGACCATCGGCAAGGGCTTCGCCGGCGCCATGAAGCGCTGGAACTTCGGCGGCCTTCGCGCCACCCACGGGGTTTCGGTCTCCCACCGCGCGCACGGCTCGACCGGCCAGCGCCAGGATCCCGGCAAGGTCTTCAAGAACAAGAAGATGGCTGGCCACCTCGGCGTGGAGCGGGTCACGACCCAAAACCTCGAAGTCGTGCGCGTGGACGCCGACCGCGGTCTGATCCTGATCAAGGGCGCCGTGCCCGGCGCCGAGGGCGCATGGGTCGAAGTGCGCGACGCGGTGAAGGGCGGCAAGAAGAACGCCGACCTCCCCACGCCGGCTAAGTTCCGCAATCCGGCAGAGCGCGCGGCTGTCGCCGATGCTGCGCCCGCCGCCGACGCTGCGGAGGGGGCTGAATAATGAAACTCGACGTGACAACCCTCGACGGCGGCAAGGCCGGCTCGATCGACCTCGACGAGGCCGTGTTCGGGCTTGAGCCGCGCCGCGACATCCTCCAGCGCGTGGTGAAGTGGCAGCTCGCCAAGCGCCGCGCCGGCACGCACAACACGCAGGGTCGCTCCGACGTCAGCGTCGCGAAGTCGAAGCTGACGAACCAGAAGGGCGGCGGTCGCGCTCGCCATGGTTCGGCGAACGCGCCTATCTTCCGCGGCGGCGGCGTGGCCCACGGTCCGCACCCGCGCTCCTACGAGCATAGCCTGCCCAAGAAGGTGCGCGCGCTCGGGCTGAAGATGGCGCTCTCGGCGAAGGCCAGGGCGGCGGATCTGATCATCGTCGATCAGGCTGCGCTGCCCGCGCCCAAGACGGCGGAGCTCAAGAAGTCTCTGGCGAAGCTCGGCCTCACTCATGCCCTCGTGATCGCGGGCAAGGACGTGGACGCCAACCTGAAGCTGGCCGCCCGCAACATCCCCAATCTGGACGTGCTGCCCAGCGCCGGCCTCAACGTTTACGACGTTTTGCGCCGCCGCAAGCTCGTGCTCACCCGTGAAGCCGTGGAGGCGATCGCCGCCCGCTTCGCTGCGAAGGAGGCCGCGTGATGATTTCGGAGCGTCATTACGACACGATTGTCGCGCCCTGGATCACCGAGAAGGCGACCATGCTCTCCGAGCACAACAAGGTCGTGTTCAAGGTCGCCCTCGACGCCACCAAGCCGCAGATCAAGGAAGCCATCGAGGCCCTGTTCAAGGTGAAGGTGACCGGCGTGAACACCGTCGTCGTGGAAGGCAAGAACAAGCGCTTCCGCGGCGTGAAGGGCAAGCGCCCGGACTTCAAGAAAGCGATCGTCACCCTCGCCGAAGGTGACCAGATCGACGTGACGACGGGGCTCTAAGATGGCTTTGAAGACCTTTAAGCCGACTTCGGAAGGCCGTCGCCATCTGGTGATCGTCGACCGCAAGGAGCTCTACAAGGGCAAGCCTGTGAAGGCTTTGACCGAAGGGCTCACCAAGTCGGGCGGCCGCAACAACATGGGCCGCGTGACGGCGTTCCGCCATGGCGGCGGGGCCAAGCGCGCCTATCGGATCATTGATTTCAAGCGTCGCAAGTGGGGCATGCCCGCCACGGTGCAGCGCCTTGAGTATGATCCCAACCGCACCGCCTGGATCGCGCTGATCGAATATCAGGACGGCACGCTTTCCTACATCATTGCGCCGCAGCGGATTTCCGCCGGCGACACGGTGATTGCGGGCGAGAAAGTGGACGTGAAGCCGGGCAACGCCATGCCGCTCAAGTCCATTCCTGTCGGCACGATCATCCACAATATCGAGCTGAAGCCCATGAAGGGCGCCCAGATGGCGCGCTCCGCCGGGGCCTATGCCCAGCTGGTGGGTCGCGATTCCGGTTACGCCCAGATCCGTCTGGGCTCCGGCGAGCTGCGTATGGTGCTCGACACCTGCATGGCCACGATCGGGGCCGTCTCCAATCCCGACAACATGAACGAGAACTGGGGCAAGGCCGGTCGTTCGCGTCACCTGGGCGTTCGCCCGTCGGTGCGCGGCGTGGCCATGAACCCGGTGGACCACCCGATGGGCGGTGGCGAAGGCCGCACCTCCGGCGGCCGCCACCCGACCACTCCGTGGGGCAAGAAGACCCGCGGTCCCAAGACCCGCAAGACGCAGCCGTCGGATCGTCTGATCATCCGTCGCC
>JBIIUJ010000022.1:0-26177 GCA_044340025.1 Caulobacterales bacterium | reverse complement strand
GACCGTGCTGCCGGAGCCGGCAAGAACGCCCGTGGCCGATGCGCATCGCATGTCCACGATCCGGGCGGCGGCGCGGCGATTGGAGAATTCCTCCACCACGCCCCATTCGTCGTTCACCAGGTTGAGCACGTTCTGGATGTCGAACGTCAGCCGCGTGCGATGCCCGCGCCAGAAGCCAGGCAGCTCTTGCGAGATCTGCAGGTCGAGGCGGTTGATGTCGGGATTGTCCGCCGCGCCCTTCTGCGAGATCGCGCCCTGCGACAGGCCGAAGCGGTTCACGATCGTGTTGACGAAGTCGTAGGTCGCCTGGCTGTTGAACACAACGCGCGCATCGTCGGTGACGATCGTGCCGGGCACGGCCCCGGCGCGCGGGTTGGCCATGTTCGGCACATAGAGCAGATGGTCGCCGCGGTTCACGCCATAGGTCGCGTTCCGGCCGGGACCGCCACCTTGCAGGAAGCTGATCGGCACCCCGGTCCGGTTCTCGCCGAACAGGCTGAAGCGCGTGGGCAGGCCTTGCAGGAACTCGCGCTCCCAGGCCAGCTCCAGCTTGAAGCTGTCGGTGATTTCCGAGTTGGACCGGCCCGAGGTGGCGAGGTTCGGATCGAGCGAGGTGTATTGCTCGCCATAGAGGCCGCCCGCCGTGGTGGCGAGGATGGCGAGGGTGCCGAAGTCGTCGGAGTCCTGCCGGGTGTAGGAGGCGTTGATCTCCACCCCGTTGTCGAACGAGGCCGAAGCCGAGACCGCCGCGGTGATGAACCAGCTGTCCTCGCCCGGGTTGAAGGCGATGATGTCGCGCGAGTCGCCCACCGCAAGGTTGCCGGCGGCATTGGGGCGAACCCACGCGGGCAGGGCGCCGAGGCCAAGCGCGGTGCGTTGCGCCGCCGTTGCGGAGAGCCCGTCATAGCGGATCCGGCCGTCGGGCGTGCGCAGCACCGCGCCATTGGCGACGAGCGGCACAGACCGGCTGTCGCGGAAGGCAAGGCCTTCCTGGCTCCGGACGCCAACGAAGTCGAAGCCGAGGCGCAGCCAATCGAGCACGTCCCACTGAACAGCGACGTTTGCGCGCCAATCGGACGGGATCTCGAAGTTCGGCGCCAGAGCGTTGGTCTCTGACAGGACCGGCGCCCCGCCGCCGACCAGCGTCTGCGCCAGACCCGGCACTGCAAAGAACGTGTCGTTCGACGCGCGATTCAGGGTCAGGAGCGAGGAACACTCCGCGCCCGTGAATGTCCGCACCGGGTTCAGAGCATCGATACAGCCCGTCGCGGTGCGGCGGATATCGATGGAATTGGTCAGGATGCCGGTGTTGGAGAAGCTGTTGGACAGGAACACGTCCGGCAGACCGCCGGAGACGAGGCCGACGCCGCCCGAGACTTCGATCGTGTCTGTCGGGTTCCACTCGAACGACGCCCGCGGCATCAGCACGTCCAGACCGTCATAGGTCGTGGTGTTGGCAAAGCCGTTGCGGGCGACAAAGTTCGGGTTCGCGGCCGGCTTTTCGTCGCCGCCATAGATCTCGTAGCGCAGACCATAGGTCACGACAAGATTGTCGGTGATGTCCCAGGTGTCCTGCACAAACAGCGTGGACGTATTGTAGGTGAAGACGGCGGCGCCATCGTTCGGGTTGCCAGTCAGAGCATTGTTATACTCAAGCCGGCCAAGCTCGCCGCGATTGAAGGCTTCGATCGTATCGAAGTAATAAACGCCCAGAGCAGCCTGCACGAACAGGTTGTTGATGCCGATTTCCTGCCAATGCGCACCGGCCTTGATCAGGTGATCGCCGAAAATGTACTCGGCCGAGAACTGCACCTGGGTGTTTTCGGTCGCCAGCGAGTTGGCGTGACGGAACCGGTCCGGCCCGATCACCAGCGTGGGCCGGTTGCCGTTGTTGTTGCACTGGAAGAAGTCGCCATCGGCGATCGGGTTGGGGCCGAGGCGATTGTCGAGGCAGACCTGAACCTGACCGCGGCCGAGGCCGAGCAGCGGCGCCTGGCCCCGCTCATACTCGCGGCGGCTGATGCGCAGCTCGGTGGAGAGCGTATCGGTCCAGTCGGAGTTGATCTGGAGCGAATTCACCGTCTCGGACTCGGGCACCCCATACCACGCCGAGCTGAAGCCGGCGTTGGTGGCGTTGATCTGGTTGCGGATGACGGTGGAGGATTCGGTGTTGCGGTGCGTCAGGCTCGCGCGGTGCTGATCGGTAATGTTCCAATCGATCCGGACCGAATACTTCTCATCCGTCACCGGCTGGCTCACGGCGATGTCGCCAATGCCGAAGCGTGAAGCCGAAGCGTAATTGTTCACAAAGCCGCGGCCCGGCGCGCCCTGCAGGATCGGCGTCACGTCGCCGAGCGCGAGGAAGCGGCCGGTGGCGCCGCCGTCGCCCGATCCGGTGGTGCCGCCCAGGCCGTTCACCCGGTTGGCGAACGCGCCGGAAAGCCCGGTCGGGGTGATGTCGGCCGAGGTGTAGGTCTCGTAGGAGGCCGCAAAGAACAGGCGATCCTGCAGGATCGGGCCGGCGAGGAACGCGCCCCAATTCTCCTGGGTCACGACCACGTCGGAGGTGGCGCCGCGGATGCGCTCGCCCACCAGGCCTTCGTTGAGATAGTTCGCGAACAGCGATCCTTCGAAATTGTTGCCGCCTTGCTTGAGCGCGATGGTCAGCGCGCCGCCGGTGAAGTCGCCGTTTTCGACGTCGAACGGGGCCGCCTGAACGGTGAACTGCTCGACCGCTTCCAGCGAAATCGGGCCGCGCAGCGTGGAGAGGCCGCCGGTGTTCAGGCCGAAGTCGTCGCCAGACTGCACGCCGTCCACCGCGATGCGGTTGGAGCGGGGCCCGGAGCCGGCGATCGAGATGCCGCCCTGGCCGCCGCCGCCGCGGCCGCCGCCGAGGTCTTGCGTCACCAGCGGGCTGCGACGGGCGATGTCGCGGATGTCGCGGGTCACGGACACGACAGTGGCGATTTCAGCCGCGCGCAGCGCCGTGGCCGAGCCGATGGCGGCTTCGCCGCCCTGCAGCGCCGCCGCCGTCACGATCACCGCCGCCTGCTGACGCACGGGCTCCAGCTGCCGGGTGAAACGGAAGGGCTCGCCCAGCGTGATGAACAGCCCTTCGATCGCCTCGGCCTGGAAACCAGCCGCCGCAATCTGCACCGTGAACGGACCGCCGACGCGCAGACCAGCTGCGTTGAACTGACCCGAGGCCCCGGTGGTGGCGGTCGAGCGGGTGCCCGAGGGCGTGTGCGTGATGACGATGGTCGCCCCGGCGATCGGACCATTGGGCCCGGTGATCTCGCCACGGATCGACGATGTGGTTTCCTGCGCATAAACGGCGACAGGCGCGCTCAGCGCGATGGCAAGAGCAGCGAGCGCGCACCCGCGCGACAGCGACTTCAGCGACATATGGAATTTCCCCTCAAGAGGACCGACGCGCGACGTCCGGGGAGGAAGACGGTTCAGTCATTGCGCGCTCCCCTAATGCGGGAACCTCACGCAGAAACGACACTTATGTGACACTTCCGTGACAAACCTTACGCCCGTGTCACACTGTGGCGGCTTCGCAACAGCAACAATCCGCGGATTGGTCAGAACGGCTTGGTCGCGCCCAGAAAGGCGATCGTGGCGATCCCGATCCAGTAGACGTAGGCCATGCCGCGCCCCATGGCGACTTCCCGGCCCAGCCGGGCCTCCAGCGCCAGATCCGGCCCTTTGGCGAGCGCGCGGAAGATCGTGGTCCAGTTGCGCATGATGAAGCGGAGCGCGAGCCCGATCACGAGCATCAGGCCGTAGAGGCCAACCTTGGCGGCATACCACATCGCCACAAACGGTCCGTGCCCCAGCAACGAGCTGAGGGAGGCGACAAGCAGCACCGGAATCAGGATGAACCGCACGGCCTCGTCGATCTTGGTGAGCGTGATGCCCAGATCGCTGCCATGGACAATGAAGGCCGCCCAGCACAGGCCGAGCCAGGCCGCGCTGAGACCCCAGACCCCCCACAGGAACGCCGGCGGGGCGTCGTAGGTCCCCAGATTGTGACCCATCTGTAGGCCGAGGGGCAGAAGCAGAATGATCCCGGTGCGGGCGAGGATATCGATGCGGTAGGCGGTCTGCATATGGCGCATCCGCTCGTCGAACGGGAGCTTGGGATTGCAGACCTTGTAGGAGGTCTGGAAGACGCCCCACTCCCCGCCGAGCCAATAGACCATCGCGAGAATATGCAGCCAGCGCAGCACGCTTTCGGGATCGATATACATGGGCGCGCTCCTCAAGACGTGCGTCGGCGGTCACAAGCCTGCGGATACGACGGGGTTCTAACTTTGATCTCGATCAACGAAGCGTTGCGGCGCGCGCGGCGGCTTGCCGCACCAGCCGCAAAGGTCGCCAGGCGCGGTTAACCGCCCCGAAGGCTTCAAAAGCTAGGCTCTGGAGCACCATGACAGGCGTTCCCGCCCATCGCACCGCGCTCGCCTGGGCGACCACCCTGACCGCCGGGATCCTCGCTGCGGTTCTGGCGCTGGCCGCGTGGGCGTTCGTCTCGGCGCAATCCGCCCAGGAAGCGCTGGATGAAGGGCAAGAGGCCCTGCACGCCTTCGAGCTTGCCGCCGCCACTGGGCGCAGCACTTTCTGGCGGCTTTCCGCCGATTATTCCGAAGCCAACGCAGCCGCTTTCAGGGCTGAGCGGGAAAAGCGGGACGCGCTCGCGCTCGCGCTTGCCGAGAAGGCCGAAAAGCTGGGCATGACAGCGGAGGCAGCCTACCTGCGCAAGTCGCAGATCCGGCTCGACGCCGCCTCCAAGACGCCCTGGGCGCTTCTGGAAGCCGGCGAGATCGACCGCGCCCTGGCGATCGCCGCCGGGCCGGAATTCACCCGCGCCCAGGCCGAACGGGTTGCCGCAACACAGAAGCTGCACCTGGCGATCGAGGCGACGCTGAAGCAGCGCCACGACCGAGCCAGAACCGTCCTGCAGGCAAGCCTCGCCCTCGGCGGGGTCGGCCTCTTGCTGATCATCTTTATCTGGCGCGGGCTCTTGCGCTTCATCGCGCACCAGCGCGCCGAATTGCTGAGGGTGCGCGATCAGCTGGAAGCGCATAGCGCAGCCCTGGAAGAACGCGTCGCGCAGCGGACCGCCGCCTTCGAGGTCCAGGCCGAACACCTCATGCGCGCGCGCGACGCTGCTGAAGCGGCCAACCTCGCCAAGAGCCGCTTCCTCGCGGTGATGAGCCACGAGATCCGCACCCCGCTCAACGGCGTGATCGGCATGGCCCAGGCTCTGGAAGCGACGCCGCTGGTGGAGGATCAGCGGCGGATGGTGGCGGTGATGCGCGCCTCCGGGGACCACCTGGTCACCGTGATCAACGACCTGCTCGACATGTCGAAGATCGAGGCCGGCCAATGCGATCTTGAATACACCGACGTCTTGCTGACAGACATGATCGCCAATGTCGTCGCGCTGCTGCAGGAGCCTGCAACCGGCAAGGGCCTGATCCTGCGCGTGGACACGGCGCCCGACTGCGCCGGCTGGTTCATCGCGGACGCGACCCGGCTTCGCCAGATCCTGCTGAATCTCGTCGGCAATGCGGTGAAGTTCACCCAGACGGGTTCTGTTTCCATCACCGCAGCGATTCACCCGGTCGCCGAACAGGAAGTGCGGCTGGTGCTTTCGGTCGCCGACACAGGCATCGGCATGAGCGAGGAGACGTTCGCCCGATTGTTCCGGCCGTTCACCCAGGCCGACGCCTCCACCACCCGCCGGTTTGGCGGCACGGGGCTCGGCCTTTCCATCTCGCGCGAGCTGGCCCGCCTCATGGGCGGCGACATCACAGTGCAGAGCGCGCCCGGGGAGGGATCGGTCTTCACCCTGGACGTGCCGCTGCTGCTGGGTCTGGCCCCGGCGGCGGCCGAGCCCGCCGAAGCACTTGAGGCCAGCGCCTCGGATACGCCGCTGCGGCTGCTGGCGGCCGAAGACAATGCAAACAACCGCGCTGTGCTGCAGGTTCTGATGCACCAGGCCGGCGTGGAGATCGCTTTCGCCGAAAACGGGGCCGAGGCGGTAGAGGCCTGGCGCGCAGGCGGGTTCGACCTGATCCTGATGGACATGCAGATGCCTGTCCTGTCGGGCGTGGAAGCCACGCGCGCCATCCGCGAGGCAGAGCGCGCCGAGGGCCGCGAGGCGATCCCCATCCTCGCGCTTTCGGCCAACGCCATGTCGCATCATGTGAGCGAGGCAATCGCCGCCGGCATGAACGGCCATGTCGCCAAGCCGATCGACGCCGCCCACCTGTTCAAGGCGATCGAGATCGCGCTGGCGCCCGCTTCGGCTGCGGCAGACGATTTTCACGCCATCGCTGTCTGACCGCTAGGCGCGGCGGATCTCGAACCGCACGGAACCCAGCGGCAGGCCGCGCCAGGCCACGACCGCCTCATTGACGATCAGGTCCGGCCCCGCCCGATAGATCAGATCGCGAAAGCCCAACCGCGTGACGCTCCCGCGCGAGCGCACGTCGGCGAGATACTCCAGCCGGATCAGGCCGTTCTCTTCCGTGACGCTGGCTTCGCCCACCGTATCCTCGCGCTTGCCGGTCCAGCGGCCAGGGCCAGCGCGATCAAACACCCAGGTCAGGCGATCGGTCTCGCCGTCCTCGTAGAAGAAATCCTCCACCACGGTGAGGCGATCGCCCTCGAGCCGGCCATCGAGATCAGCGCGGAACCGCCGCGTCACGCGCGCAACGGGAAAGCGGAACACGCCCTCCCCCCGGGTGCGCCCCAGAAACGCCTCCGTCAGGGTGAGCGCGGCCGGCCGCGGCCGGGGCTCTGGCGGGCGCGTGGCGCAGGCGGAGACAAGCCCTCCTGCGGCCAGGGCAAGGGCGGTGCGGCGGGGGAGGGAATATCTGCTCGTCATGTCATGCGCTCTCCAGGCGATGGAAGATGGCGCAAAGACCGGCGCGGGCGAGCAACGTGTGGCTTTTGGTCACGTCATCCCGGACGGACCAAAGGTCCGATCCGGGACCTCGCGGCGCCAGGGTCCGCACAAGGTCCCGGCTCTTCGCTTCGCTCGACCGGGATGACGGAGCGGGGCGACGCCAGTTGTCATCCCGGACGGACCCCAGGTCCGATCCGGGCCCTCATCGTGATAGCATCGCCCAAAGGTCCCGGCTCCTCGCTTCGCTCGGCCGGGATGACGGGCCTCAGCCGCGCTGGGCGAGCGGAACGTAGTCGCGCGGGGTTGAGCCGGTGTAGAGCTGGCGGGGGCGCCCGATCTTCTGCTGCGGATCCTCGTACATCTCGGTCCATTGCGCGATCCAGCCCACCGTGCGGGCGAGCGCAAACAGCACGGTGAACATCTCGGTCGGGAAGCCCATCGCCTTCAGCGTGATGCCCGAATAGAAATCGATGTTGGGATAGAGCTTGCGTGAAACGAAATACTCGTCGGAAAGCGCAATACGCTCCAGCTCGATCGCCACCTGAAGCAGGGGATCGTTCTCCGCGCCCACCGCCTTCAAAACCTCGTGGCAGGCCTTCTGCATCACCTTCGCGCGCGGGTCATAGTTCTTGTAGACCCGGTGGCCGAAGCCCATGAGGCGGATGTTGGAGTTCTTGTCCTTCACCTTCTCCACGAAGGCGGGAATGTTCTCCGGCCGGCCGATATCCACCAGCATCTGGAGCGCGGCTTCGTTCGCGCCGCCATGCGCCGGGCCCCAGAGCGAGGCGATGCCCGCCGCGATGCAGGCAAACGGATTGGCCTCCGAAGAGCCCGCCAGCCGCACCGTAGAGGTGGAGGCGTTCTGCTCGTGGTCGGCGTGCAGGATGAAGATCTTGTCCATCGCCTTGGACATGACGGGGTCAGGCTTCCAATCCTCCGCCGGCACGGCAAAGCACATGCGCAGGAAATTGGAGGCGTAGTCCAGCTCGTTGCGCGGGCTCACGAAGGGCTGGCCGCGCCAGTATTTGAACGCCCGCGCGGCGATCGTGGGGATTTTCGCGATCAGCCGATGCTGCGTCACCATCCGCTGGTGCGGATCATGGATGTTCAGGCTGTCGTGGTAGAAGGCCGAGAGTGCGCCGGTTGCGCCCACCATCACCGCCATCGGGTGCGCGTCGCGCCGGAAGCCTTCGAAGAACCGGTCGAACTGCGCATGCAGCATCGTGTGGTAGGTGATGTCGTGGCTGAACTTCTTCAGGTCGGTCGCGCTCGGCAGCTCGCCGTGGAGCAGCAGGTAGCAAACCTCGATGAAGCTCGACTTTTCAGCCAGCTGATCAATCGGGTAGCCGCGATGCAGCAGCACGCCGGCGTCGCCGTCGATATAGGTGATCTGGCTCTCGCAAGACGCGGTGGACGTGAAGCCCGGATCATAGGTGAACAGGCCCGTCTCGGCGTAAAGCTTGCGGATGTCGAGCACGTCCGGCCCGGTGGCGCCGGCCAGGATCGGCAGGTCCACCACCTTGCCATTGACTTCAAGCTTGGCCGAGCCCTTCACGATGCCCTTGTTTTCCATGATCTAAGCCCCCAGCGATCCTCAAGCGGCCTCTGCGGCCGTATGGGCCGCGATCCGCGCCAAACACTCTTCCCGGCCCAGCAGGGCCATCGCGACGCCGAGATCGGGCGCCGGCGCCCCCCCGGTCAAGGCCGCCCTTAGCAGGGGGCCGACCTGACCAAACCCAACGCCTTCCGACGCCGCGAACGCTCCGATTGCGGCCTTCAACGTCTCCGCATCCCATGCCGCAACAGCGGTTAAGGTCGCCTCAAGCCGGGCGAGCCGCGCGCGGGCGCCTTCTGCGGCGATCAGCTTGGCGGCCTTTTCGTCCGGTGCGTCCGGCGCCAGCAGAAAGCGCGCCTGATCGGCAAGCTCCAGCACCGTCTTCGCCCGCTCTTTCAGCGCGCCGACGCCGGCCTGCACCCGGTCTGCGGCGCTGTCGTCGACAACGGCGCCCCTCGCCTCCAGCGCCGCCAGCGTGAGGGCTGCGAGGCGATCTGACCCCGCCCGCCGGATGAAGTGCGCATTGACGCTCTCCATCTTGGCGAAATCGAGCCGGCCAGGCGCCTTGTTCACGCCCGAGAGGTCGAATTCGGCGATCGCTTCGTCCAGCGTCAGGATGTCGAGGTCGCCCTTCGACCAGCCCAGCCGGAGCAGGTAGGCGAGCATGGCTTCCGGCAGGAATCCCATGTCGCGATAGGCATCGACCCCCAACGCGCCATGGCGCTTGGAGAGCTTGGCCCCGTCCGGGCCATGGATCAGCGGGATGTGCGCATAGACCGGAACCTGCCAGCCGAAACCCTGGATAATCGCGGTCTGGCGCGCGGCGTTGACCAGATGATCATCGCCCCGGATCACATGCGTGACGCCCATGTCGTGATCGTCCACCACGACGGCGAGCATGTAGGTGGGCGTGCCGTCCGATCGCAGCAGGATCAGATCGTCGATCTCCCTGGCGGCGATGCGGACCGTGCCCTGCACCTGATCGTCGATCAGGATGTCGCCATCGCTGGGCGCCTTCAGGCGCACGACGTGGCGGGCGGCAGGCTCGCCGTCTGTGCGGTCGCGCCAGGGCGAGCGGAACGGCCGGCCCTCGGCGCGGGCGGCCTCCTTCAGGGCGGCCTCTTCTTCCGGCGCCAGAAAGCAGCGATAGGCCCCGCCCCTGGCGACCAGCTCTTCGGCCGCTGCGGCGTGGCGGGGCGCACGCGCAAACTGGAACAGCGGCTCGCCATCGCCCATCAGGCCAAGCCAGCCGAGCCCGTCGAAGATCGCAGCGACCGCTGCATCAGTGGAGCGCTCGCGGTCGGTGTCTTCGATGCGAAGCAGGAACCGCCCGCCGTGCTTGCGCGCATATAGCCAATTGTAAAGCGCGGTCCTTGCCCCTCCGATGTGGAGATAGCCGGTAGGCGAGGGCGCAAAACGCGTCACGACGCCGTCTGGCTTTGGCGGAGCAGCGCTCATGACAGGGCAAGCGTCCTTCGAACATGCGGGCTGGGGCGCCCGCGGGGCGGTCACGGGTCCTTTACCACGCTCGCCCCCTTGGTCCAGTGCAGGCGCGAAGGCGATGCTGCAGCGCATTGCGGCCGAGGAGGCCGAACGGCTGGCGCTTTGGGCGCCCGTCCTGTTCGGCGCCGGCTGCGCGCTCGGGCTGGGACCCTTCGTCCTGGCCCCGCTCTGGGCCGGCTTTGCAGCCGCGCTGGGTTTCGGGCTTCTGGCTGGCGGGCTGACCGTCGCGGCGGCGCGGCGGGGCGGCGGGCTTTTGACGCTGGCGGCGGGGATCGCACTTGCCGCAGGTCTTGTGGCGTTGGGGGTCTGCGCCGCAGGGGCGAAGGTCCGCGCCGTCGATGGGCCGGTGGCGCCGACGTTCATGGGCGTCGCCGAGATCGACGGCTGGGTCAGCGGGATCGATCGCGGCCCTTCCGGTCCCCGCCTGACGCTGCGCGTGGCGCGGCTGGGCGCGCTGCTCCCGGAGGAGACGCCGCATGCGGTCCGCCTGACGCTGCGCGAGGTCGCAGCGCCTGCCGTCGGCGCGGCGGTGCGCTGCCGCGCGTTTCTTCAGCCGCCGCCGGGCCCGGTCCTGCCGGGCGGCTATGATTTCCAGCGCCGGGCCTATTTCGACCAGCTGGGCGGGGTGGGCGCGGTGCGCGGCCCTTGCGAAGCGATCGAGCTTGGCCCCCCGCCGGAGGGGTGGCGCTTTGCACTGGCGCTCTGGTTCGAAGCGGCCCGCAAGAGCGCCCTCGCCGCCATCGCGCGCCATGCCCCCAGCCAGGGCGGCGCCTTGTTTGGCGCCATCGCCACTGGCGACCGGTCCGGCCTGTCGGACGAAACGCAGGAGGCGCTGCAGGCCTCCGGTCTTGCCCATCTGCTGTCGGTATCCGGGCTGCATATGACCCTCGTGGCCGGCGCAGTGTTTGCGGCGCTGCGGTTCGGGCTGGCCACCATCGAGCCGCTGGCCCTGCGGGTGAACGTCGCCAAGATTGCGGCGGCCGGCGCGATCCTGGCGGCCGGCGCCTACATGCTTTTCTCCGGCGCGGATGCCCCGGCGCGACGCGCATTCATCATGGCGGCGGTGGCGTTCGGCGCAATCCTGCTGGATCGGCCCGCGATCAGCGTCCGTGCGCTGGCGCTGGCGGCCGCGATCGTGCTGGCGCTGGAGCCACAGGCGGTGGCCGAACCGGGCTTCCAGATGTCGTTCGCCGCCACGCTGGCGCTGGTGGCGGTCTATGAAGCGCTGAGCCGGCGCCCGCGCGAACCGAAAGGCGGCCTCGTTCATCGCGCGGCGGGCTGGATTGCCGCGAGCGCGCTGACCAGCCTGGTGGCCGGCCTCGCGACGCTGCCGTTCGGGCTTTATCACTTCCAGCGCGTCTCGCCGTATTCGCTGCCGGCCAATGTGGCCGCCGCCCCGATCGTCAGCTTTGTCGTCACGCCCGCTGCGCTCACGGCGGCTGCGGCTGCACCCTTCGGGCTGGAAGGTGCGCCGGTGCAGATCGCGGCCTGGGGGATGGAGCGGGTGGTGGACATCGCAGCGGCTGCCGAGGCGGCGCCCGGCGGGGACATGCGCGCCCGCGCGATGCCGACCAGCGCCTGGGCGCTGATGGCGGGCGGCCTCGTCTGGCTTGGTCTGTGGGCGGGGCGTCTGCGGTGGCTGGGGGCGGGCGTGATCGCGGCCGGCGCTCTGGCCGCAGCGCTCGCCGCGCCGCCGGTGGGCTGGATCGCAGCGGGCGGTCAGGCGCTGGCGGCGCGTGGGCCGGACGGGCGGATCGCGCTGTGTGCAGCCAAGGGCGGGGGCTTTGCGGCGCGCCGTCTGCTTCAGGCGGCTGATCCGCGCGCCGAAGACGCAGCGCCAGCTTTGGCAAGAGCGGTCACGGATGCGCGCGGCTGTGCTGCGCTGTTGGGTGCGGGTATGGCCATGACGCTAGCGGCAAGCGCGGAGGCGGCGCTGGAAGACTGCCGCATGCCCGGCGTGGTGGTGAGCCCCGGTCCGGTGGATGCCCGCGGCTGCCGAGCGGTGGTGATTGCGGCGGCGGACCTGCCGCGAGGGGCGGTTCTGGCGGCCGATGGCGCCCTGCTGGCGCCGGTAAGGCGCGACCAGAACGGCCCGCCCTGGGAGCGCCCGCCACCAGCCCCAAGGGAGCGGTGACGGGCGCAGGAGGGAGGCTTATTCCGCGTCGGTCGCCTTTTTCGCGCGCGGCGCCTTGGACGCCTTCAGCGCCTCGACTTCGGCGGTCAGCGCTTCGATGCGGGCGAGCAGCTCCTCGGTGGAGGCGTGCTTCTTCGCGAGCGGGTTCATGGCCGCAACCGGCGCCAGCGTGTCGCCGATCACCTTGCGCACGGTCTCGATGCGCTGCTCCAGCACGGCCTGACGCTCGGCGGAGAAGGCTTGCACCTTTTCCACCACTTCGCCGACCTTGTGAGCGGCTTCATTCTTGGCGAGCGTCTCGCGAACGGTGTCTTCCAGCTGCTCGCCGCGCGCGACGAGGTGATCGAACATGTCGCTGGCCGAACCGGCGACCTTTTCAAGCTGGTCTTGAGCCAGGTCATAAGCGCGGCCATAGGCGCCGACGCCCGCAAGCCAGATCTTGCGCGAGAGGTCGAGGTTTTCCTGCACAGCCTGGGCGACAGGGTTTTCGGTCTTGGGGGTGTCTTCGGCAGACATGGGGCTCTCCAATGGCGGCCCGAACGGCCGCGTCTGGCGCAGGCGTAGACGGAGCCATTAGAAAAGGCATTCTAAGGCGATGATGTCGCTTCCCCCCTCCGGCGCTTCGCGCCTTGGCGCAGTGCGCCAAGCCCACCGTAGACGGGGGAGGATATCTGCGGTTTTTGCTCCCCTCCGTTTGCGGGAGGTGGCCCGCAGGGCCGGCGGGGGCATCGCAGCCCTCTTCCTCCTCCTCTTCGCCGCTCCTGCCGTCGCCCAGACCCCGCCGATCCAGGGCACGCGCGCGCCAGCCGCAGCGACCGCGCAGGACATGGCCGCCCGCGTACTCGACAAGGACATGGAGCTGTTCCTCACCTGGTTTCCCGGGCGCTGGGACAATGACCTCCAGGTCTTTTTCGCAGATGACCTGAAAACGCCGGCGGAGGCGCGCCACGAGCGCATCCACTCGATCTTCCAGCCGGTGGATCTGCCAGCGTTTTCCGGCAAGGTCTTCTACGTCCAGCAATATCTCGATGGCGACCCGACGAAGCTCTACCGCCAGCGGATCTACACCTTCACGCCAGATTACGCCGCCAACGCGATCCGGCTGGCGATCTGGACGCCCTCTGACCCGGCGCGCATCCGCGACGCCCACCGCGACCCCTCGAAGCTGGCGGGGCTCACCCCGGCAGACTTCCGCAACCTGCCGGGCTGCGACGTGTTCTGGCGGCGCCAGTCCAACCAGTTCATCGGCACGATGACCCCCGGCGCCTGCCGCATCCCGTCGTCGCGTGCAGGCGGCCGCACCATCATCATCACCGACGATCTCGTGCTGACGCCGGACCAGATCTGGATCCGCGACAAGGCGGTGGACGATCAGGGGGCCTATGTCTTTGGCAACAAGGCCGATGTTCACCACAAGCTCGACAAGGCCCGGCCCTTCCTGTGCTGGGGCGGGGTGCTGCGCGGCGCGCGCCATGGCGACAGCGGCGCCGGCGCCCCCGACAGCCAGTGGAGCGGCTTCCGCAACCTGTGGATTCATGATCGCGGCGGCACGGCCACCTTCACCACCGACGAGACCCCGCCGCGCCAACTCACGCTAACCCTTCGCCGCGTGGCCTGGCCGTTTGGAAGCTCCCGGCCCTCGCTGACGCTTTATGTCTCGGAAAAGCCGGGCGAGCGCGCGATCAGCTATGCCTGGGCGGAAGAGGACGCCGAACGGGTGGGCGTCAACCTGCGCTGGATGCAGGCGAGCTGCACGCATACGCCCGGCGCCGTCGGGCCATGAGCACCGGCCTCATTGCGCTGCTCGACGATGTCGCCGCCATCGCCAAGATGGCTGCAGCCACGCTGGACGACGCAGCCGCACAGGCCGCCAAGGCCGGCTCCAAGGCCGCTGGCATCGTGATCGACGACGCCGCCGTGACGCCGCGCTATGTGGTGGGCTTCGCAGCCGACCGCGAACTTCCGATCATTGCGAAGATCGCGCGCGGCTCTCTCATCAACAAGATGCTCATCCTCTTGCCCGGCGCGCTGATCCTCAGCCTCGTGGCGCCCTGGATCATTACGCCGCTGCTGATGCTCGGCGGGGCCTATCTGTGCATGGAGGGCTTTCACAAGGTTCTCGATCTTGTGCGCCCGCACGCCGCGCATGCCGACAGCGCAGAGGAGCGCTACGAGAGCGCGCAGGCCGCCGAAGACGCCAAGGTGGCAAGCGCCATCCGCACAGATTTCATCCTGTCGGCCGAGATCATGGCGATTTCGCTCGCGGCGGTGGCGGCCCTTTCGCTGGCGATGAAGGCGGCCGTGCTTGCTGTGGTGGGTCTTGGCATGACGGCGCTGGTCTATGGCGCGGTCGCGCTGATCGTGAAGGCGGATGATGTGGGGCTGGCGCTTTCGCGGTCGCCGAATAGCGGTCTGCGCGCGCTGGGTCGCGGGCTGGTGCTGGGCATGCCGGGGTTTCTGAAGGGGCTCAGCCTGGTCGGCATGGTGGCGATGCTGTGGGTCGGCGGCGGCATCGTCATCCATGGCCTCGCCGGCCTGGGCTTTGCTGGCCCGGAGCACGCAATCCACGACATGGCCCATGCAATCGGCGCGGTTGCGCCGGCGGCCGAAGGCGTGATCGCCTGGGTGGTCACCGCGGCGATCTCTGGCGCCGTCGGGTTGGCGCTGGGCGCACTTGTGGCGCCGCTGGCCGATCACGTCATTGCGCCGCTGGCGGCCCGCATCCGCAGATGGGCTTCCCCGCGGGACGCCGGCGCATGAGCAATGCCGCCGACGAGCAGGACCCCTGGACGACGCTTTCCAGCCGCATCGCCTATTCCAACCCCTGGATCGAGGTGGAGGAGCGCCGCGTTCTCACGCCCGCTGGCGGGCCGGGGCTCTATGGCATCGTGCGCTTCCGGCGGCTCGCCATCGGGGTGCTGCCGATCGAGAGGGACGGCTCGGTCTGGCTCGTCGGGCAGTGGCGGGTGCCGCTCGACCTCTATTCCTGGGAGATGCCGGAGGGCGGCGGCGACCGGGATGTCGCTCCCGAGGAGTCCGCCCGGCGCGAGCTGAAGGAAGAGACCGGTCTGTCGGCCGGCGCGCTGCGCGAGGTGCTGCGCATGCACCTGTCCAACTCGGTCAGCGACGAGCTGGCGATCTGCTACCTCGCCACCGATCTCGTCGCCGGCGAGGCCGAGCCGGAGGAGACCGAGCAGCTGAAACTGCGGCGCATCCCTTTCGCTCAAGCGCTGGCCGAGGCGCTGGACGGCCGCATCACCGACAGCCTGACGGTTGCGACGCTGTTGCGGGCCCACCATCTGGCGGTGACAGGCGGCTTGGAACCGGCGCTCGCGCAGGCCATGCTGGGGCAGCAGGAGTGACACCCATGGCCGACGGGGCAGCGATCAAGCCGACAGTCTGGGCGAGGCTGCGGCTGGAGGCCATTACCGCCGCCGCGGAGGAGCCGATCCTGGCCACGCTGCTGCACGCCTCCATCCTGAACCACCAGACGATGGAAGACGCGCTCGCCTATCATCTGGCCCAGAAGCTCGGCGGGGCGGACATGAATGCGCTGCAGATGCGCGAGGTGTGCGCCGCCGCCTACAGCGCCGATCCGCGGCTTGAGGTCGCCGCCCTGCGCGACATGGAGGCCGTGCGCGACCGCGATCCGGCCTGCCGGTCGTTTCTCCAGCCGTTCCTGCACTACAAAGGCTTTGCCGCGCTGCAGGCCTATCGCGTGGCGCACTGGCTCTGGAGCCAGGGGCGCGAGACGCTGGCCTTCCACCTCCAGAGCCGGATTTCGGAGCTGTTTGGCGTGGATGTGCATCCGGCTGCGCGCATCGGCTCGGGCGTGATGATCGACCACGCCAGCGGCGTTGTGATCGGGGAAACCGCCGTTGTGGGTGACGACGTGTCCCTGCTGCATTCAGTCACGCTGGGGGGCACCGGCAAGCAGACCGGCGACCGCCACCCCAAAATCGGGCGCGGCGTTCTGATCGGGGCCGGGGCGAAGGTGCTGGGCAATATCCGGGTGGGCGACGAGGCGCGCATCGCTTCGGGCAGCGTTGTGCTCGAGGATGTGCCCGCGGGCTGCACTGTGGCGGGCGTGCCGGCCCGGCGGGTGGGCGGCCTGTGCACCCAGCCAGCGCTCACGATGGATCAGCGCTTCGAGGCGCATGATCCCGGCATCTGATCAGAGCTCGATCAGCCGCATTTCCAGCTCTGCCGCGCCCTGCCGGAGCGCCTTGCCCTTCTGATAGCGCGGATCGGCGATGTAGGCGCGTGCGCTTGCCGCATCGGGGAAGCGCACCACGACGACGCGCTCGCCCACTGGGCTTGAGCCCTCCAGAACCTCGCTGACAGCGCCCGCAACAACCGGCTCGCCGCCGTGTTCGGCGGAAACGCCCTTGATCGCGGCGGAATAGTGCTGGAACTGATCCGGATCGGTGATGCGCACGGTGGCGACGATGAAGGCGGGCATGGGATTTGGGCTCCTCGGTGCTGGCTTGCCGGCGATGTAGGCGGGGCGCGCCTTGTGCGGCATGCCTGGCCCGTTCGTGGCCGCCAGTCGGTCATGCGCGCGAGGGCCACTGCCCGTCGAGCGCCGCCCGCGTCATCGCAGGGCTCGCCTGCGCAGGAGACGCCCATGCCCGACAGCCTTGGCAACCGCCTCAAGTTCGCCGTGATCGCCCCATCAACCAACACCAGCGTGCAGCCGGAGTACGATTCCATGCGGCCGCGCGGCGTCACCAACCACTTCTGCCGCATCCATATCCCGGACACGAAGGTGTCCAGCGACGACAGCTTCATGGTGATGCTCAACAACATCCGCGCGGCCACCGAGGCGAGCGTCGATGTCGCCATGACGATGGACCCCGGCTGCCTGATCATGGGCATGTCGGCCGAGACCTTCTGGGACGGGGCCGACGGGGCCGAGCGCCTGCACAAAAGGATGGTGGAAAAGACCGGCGGCGTGCCGGTGATCATGGGCTCTTCCGCGGTGGAGGCCGCGATCCGCGCCTATGGCGGCATCCGGAAGATCGGGATCATCACCCCCTACATGCCGGTGGGCGACGCCAATGTGAAACGCTACTTCGAGGACATGGGCTATGAGGTGGTCCATATCGAGGGGCTGAAGTCGCCCTCGCCCATGATGATCGCGCACGAAAGCCCGCAGACGCTGCGCGATGCGGCGATCCGGGTCTCGAAGGGCGTGGACGCCGTGATCCAGTGCGGCACGAACCTGGCCTTTGCGCATGTGGCCGCCATGGCCGAGTTCTGGCTCGACATGCCGGTGATCGCCATCAACACCGCCACCTACTGGCATGCGCTGCGCACCATGGGCATCCCCGACCAGATGGACGGCTTCGGCAAGCTGCTGGCCCAGCACTGACGCCCCAGCGTTTGGCGCTGGCCTTTCGCCCCAGCCTGCAAGCTGGTAGTCTCTTCGCCATGACAGCCCTGCGCAAAATCACCGTCGAGGTGCCCGAAGCCACCCTGCGCGCCGCCATGCACGGCACCGGGGAGGGCGTGAGCGAGACTGTCCGGCGGGCGCTGGAGGCCTTGGCGCACACAGACGCATCGGCTCGACTGCACGCGGCGCGCGGCACGATGCACTTTGATGTCGATTGGCGAACGCTGCGCGGCAAAGACGAGGAGGCATGATCGCCGCGGACACCAATGTCGTCATTGGCTGGCTTGAAAACCGCGACGATCCTGTGATCGATCGGTTCGGATGGTTGCTCAGGCAACGCCTGATCGTTCTGCCTCCGGTGGTCGTGACAGAGCTCTGGTCGGCCCCCTCCGCGCAGCCTGGGATGGGAGACCTGCTTGCAGGGCTGACGGTCCTGCCCATCGTCGACGGCTATTGGGAGCGGGCCGGCCTGTTGCGCGCGCGGCTGTTTGCAGAGGGCCGGCGGGCGCGGCTGGGCGATGCGCTGATTGCGCAATCCTGCCTCGACGCCGACGCAGCACTCCTCACGCGGGATGAGGATTTCGCCGCCTTCGAAGCGCTCGCCGGCCTGAAGCGCGCCTGATCGCAGCGCTTGTCCTCACAGCGGCTTGATCGGGACTTCCGTCAGCGCCCGCTTGGCCTATGCTGAAACGCATAGATGAGCGGCAGGGAGGCCGCCGGCATGATGGACTGGGACAAACTCAAGACATTTCACGCGTGCGCCGAGCATGGCAGCCTCACGGCCGCCGCCGATCGCCTCAGCATTTCCCAATCTGCGGTGAGCCGGCAGATTGCGGCGCTGGAGGAGGGCTTGGGCGTGCCGCTGTTCCATCGCCATGCCCGAGGGCTGATCCCCACCGGGCCGGGCCGCACGCTGCATGCCTCCACCAAGGAGATGGCCGCGATCGCTGCTTTGGCCGAGGCCAATCTGAAGGACGCGCGCGACCGGCCGATGGGCGAGCTGGCCGTGACGGCGCCGGTGGGCTTCGGCTCCACCTGGCTGGCGCCACGGCTGGGCGGATTTCAGGAGGCCTATCCCGAGGTCCGCCTGCATTTGCTGCTGGATGATCGCGAATATGACCTCACCACGCTGGAGGCCGAATGCGCCATCCGGCTGTGGGAAGCCACCCACGCTGATCTGATCCAGCGCAAGATCCTGACGGTGCGCACCTCGCTCTACGCGGCGCCAGCCTATCTGGCCCGCCGGGGAGAGCCGCTGGCGGCCAGCGATCTCGATCGCCATGCCCTCATCGCCTATGGCGCCGCCAAGGCGGACCCGATGACGGGGCTGGATTTCGCGCTGCGCGTCGGCCGGGGCGAAGCGCCCCCGCGTGAGGCCGCGCTGATGATCAATAATGTAGCCGCGCTGGCCAAGGCGGTGTCAGCCGGGCTCGGCATCGCGGGCCTGCCCGATTATCTCGCCGCCCAGGAGCCTGATCTCGTGCGCATCCTGCCTGATGTACCGGGCCCGGAATTCGAGGTCTATTTCATCTATCCGGCGGATCTGCGCCGGTCCAAGCGGATCGCCGCGTTCCGGCAATATCTGATCGATCAGGCCGCCGCCTGGCAGGGCTAGGCTCTCACCGCCCCGCCTCGCGCTCCATCAGCCTGTCAAGAATCTGGCCCTCGTAGGCGGCGAACGCCGGATCGCCGCGCCGGCGCGGGCGTGGTAGATCGATGGCGAGATCAAGCGCCACGACCCCCTGATCGATCAGCAGCACGCGGTCGGCCAGAGCCACCGCCTCGCTCACGTCGTGCGTGACGAGGATGGCGGTGAAGCCCTGGCGCTGCCAGACCTGCTCCAGCAGGGCCTGCATGTCGATCCGGGTGAGGGCGTCGAGCGCGCCGAGGGGTTCGTCCAGCGCCAGAAGCGCAGGGGAGGAGACAAGCGCGCGCGCCAGCGCCACCCGCTGTCTCTGGCCGCCGGAAAGCGCGGAGGGCCATTGCCCGCCCTTGTCGGGCAGGGCCACCTGCTCCAGCGCCGCCTGGGCGCGGGCGGGGGCGTCGGGCGCGCCATCGCCCAGCCTGATCGCAACATTCTGCGCCACGCTGGCCCAAGGCAGCAGGCGTGGCTCCTGAAACATCAGCCGCGCATTGGCCTGATCGCCCACGTCGACCATGCCCGCGGTGGGCTGTTCCAGCCCCAGAATCAGCCGCAGCAGCGTGCTCTTGCCGCATCCCGACCGGCCGACGATAGCCACAAAGGCACCCGGCTCGATGGTGAGATCGAGCGCTTTCAGCACAACATTCTGGCCAAACGCCTTGGATGCGCCGCGCAGGATGATGGGGGCGGTCATGGTCGCCCTCCTGAAGCCATCCTGCCTTGTCCTCCCCCGCGTCGCGGGGGAGGTGCTGAGCGCAGCGAAGCGGAGGGGGTGTTGAGGCGCGGGCGGGCGCTGCAAACACCCCCTCCGTCGGCCTCCGGCCGCCACCTGCCCCGCGCGGCGGGGGAGGCCAGAGAGTATCCCTCAGCCCGCATAGGCCGGGTTCCATTGCAGGAAGCGGCGCTCCAGAAGCCGCGTCGCGCTGTCGGCGAGCTTGCCCAGCAGCGCATAGATGACGATGGAAAGCACGATCACGTCGGTCTGCATGAATTCGCGCGCCGCCATCGCCATATGGCCGATGCCGGACGACGCCGCGATCGTCTCGGCCACAATGAGCGTGAGCCACATGATGCCAAGCGCATAGCGCAAGCCCACGAAAATCGACGGCAACGCGCCGGGAAACACCACGCGCGAAAACAGCGCCCACGGCCCCATGCCATAGACTTGGCCCATCTCGATCAGCTGGCGATCCACATTCTTTATGCCGTGCATCGTGTTCAGATAGACCGGGAAGAACACGCCGAGCGCCACGAGAAACAGCCGCGCGCTCTCCTCCACGCCAAACCAGACGATCACCAGCGGGATGAGCGCGAGGTGCGGCACATTGCGGATCATCTGAAGCGTAGGATCAAGCACCGTCTCGCCCAGCCGCGACAGGCCGGTGATGAGGCCCAGCGTGAAGCCGATGCCGCCGCCGATCAGCAGGCCGGCCACCGCGCGCGCAAAGCTGACGGCGAGATTTTCAGGCAGCGTGCCGTCAAGCGTGAGGCGCACGCCCGCCTGTGCCACCGCGCTGGGCGCCGGCAGAACCCGGGCGGGCAGCCAGCCGAAACTGGAGGCAAGCTGCCAGAGGATGATGAGCGCAAGCGGAACCGCCCAGGCGAGGGAGGCCTCCCAGGCGGGGCGGGGCTGCCCCCTCATGCGCCCTCCCAGCCCGCCCAGACCGCATCGGCGATACGAACGGGCGCAGGGATGATCTTTTCAGCAGCAAACCGATCCGCAATCACCTGCTGGCCGGCCACGATGTCGGCGGTGATAGGCTGCAGGGCGAAATCATCGCGCTGGACCGTATCGGCCATCAGGTCAGCCGCGAGACCGGTTTCGCGCGCCATCAGGGCGGCGACCTCGGCCCGGTTGGCGGTGGCCCAATCGCCATCGGTCTTCAGTCCGTCGAGCGCGGCCGACACCAGCGCGGCGGCTTCCTCCACCGCCCTGGCGCTGGCCAGCACATAGCCTGCGCCACCGCCCAGCTTGTCGCCGGAGATCAGCACCCGCGCGCCCTGATCCCGGATCGCGGCGGTATAGAACGGATCCCAGATCACCCAGCCGTCGATCCCGCCCTGGGCGAAAGCAGCCGCCGCATCGGCAGGGCCGAGATTGACGGGCCCCACGTCGGCCAGCGTCAGGCCGGCGCTGGCCAGCGCGACGATGGCTGTATTGTGGCCGGAGGAGCCGCGCGCGAAGGCGAGCTTGCGGCCCTTGAGATCGGCGAGGCTCTGGACGGCGGAGCCCTTGGGCGTCAGCACGCCGCCCGCCGCGCCCGAGAGTGGCCTTGCCGCAACATAGCGGATCGGCGCCCCGGCCGCCTGGGCGAAGATGGGCGGCGCGTCGCCCGTGCCGCCCAGATCGATCGCGCCGGCGGCCATTGCTTCCAGAAGCGGCGGGCCGGCCTGAAACTCGCGCCATTCCACCCCTGCGCCGCCGGCGGCCTTGACCGCATCGGCCACCGTCTCGCGCTGGGAGGCGACGAGGAAGGTGCCGTTCTTCTGATAGCCGATGCGGATGGTGCGCGCGGCCCCGCCCGCACCACCGCTTTGGCCGCAGGCGGACGCAAGAGCGCCCGCCGCCGCCAGCCCCAGAAAGGATCGCCGCTTCATGCGCCTAGTTGTCGCCGAATTTCGCCTTGAGCGAAATGCCGAAGTAGCGGTCGGCCTCGCGCGGGATGGCGAAGCGCAAGCTGCCGCCCGGCCCGCCCGGCGTGATCAGCGGCGTATAGGCCTCGTCGGCGAGGTTGCGCCCGATCAGCGAGAGGCTGAACCGGTCGGCCTTGTCGGAGAAGGTGACGCTCGCATCGATCAGTCCATAACCGTCGATCAGGAACAGCGGGTTGGCCCCGATGTCGGAGAATTGCTCGCCGGTGTAGGAATACTGCACGTTCATCCGAGTGTTGAACGGCAGATTGGCCGGCTCGATGCGATAGTCGGCCCCGATCGAGACCTTCCATTCCGGAGCGAGCGGCAGCCGCTCGCCCGCCCGCGCCGAGGACAGCCGCGCCGAGGCGTCACGGAACTCCTCGATCTGGGCGTCGGTATAGGCGAGCCCCCCGGAGAAGCTCAGCATATCCGTCGGGCGCAGCACGAAATCGAGCTCCGCGCCGGTTGTGGAGATGTTGCCGGCGTTGGTCAGGCGGGTGACGACAACCCCGTTCAGCGTGTCGAAGCTGTTGGCCTGGAAGTTCTCGTATTCGGCGCGGAACACCGACAGGTTGAGGATCACCCGATCCTGCGCCCAGGCCGACTTCACGCCTGCCTCGAAGCTGTCGGCGCTCTCGCCTTCGATGACGTTCAGCTGGCTGGGGTTCTGGTTGAAGAAGACGTTGAAAGCCGGGCCCTTGTAGCCGCGCGAGTAGGACGCATAGACGTTCACGTCGTCGTTGATGACGTATTGAAGGCCCAGCTTGCCCGTCAGCGCCGTGTCGTCGGTGCTGAGGCGATAGCCCGAGGGGATCGTCACGATCCCGCCCAGCGCGACGCCAGACACGTTCGGGATCCGGTCGTGATAGGCGTTCACCTCGTCCTTGGACCAGCGCAGGCCGCCGATCAGGGTGAGCGCGTCGGTGATCTTGTAGTCGGCCTGGCCGAACACGGCGTAATTGGTGATTTCCGAGCCGAACGTCGCCGTGGAGAAGGCCGCGACCACGTTGGACTGGCCGGGCAGGCAGGGGCGCAGGCCCGTCGCGTCGATCGGCGCTGTCGAGCTCAAGCAGCTGATCACATCGCGGCGCAGGACGCGCTCCGCGTTCGCCACATAATAGTAGAGCCCGGCCACATAGGTCAGCCGCTCCCCGCCGGGCGAAGAGATCCGCACCTCCTGGGTGAAGGTGTCGTTCACCTGCGGGCTGATGTCGTGAAGCTGGTTGAACGCCCCGCCCGGATAGGCGGCGGCGCGGTCCAGCCAGTCGCCTTCGCGCACGCCCTTCACCGTCCAGTCGCGGTAGGCGGTGATGGAGGTGAGGGTGTGACCCCCGGCCAGATCATAATCAGCCTGAACCGAGAGGCCGTAGCCGATTTCCTTGGCGACCGTCCGCACGTTGTGGCGCACCTGGCGGGTGTTTTCGCGGGCGAAATTCACTCCGCTGAGCAGCGACAGCAGCGCCGCCTGGTTCGGCCCGGCGGTGGGGGCGGTGGCGATCACTTCGCCGCAGCAATCATCCACGCTGGAGCGATATTCACCGATCGTGGTGATCTGCAGCTTGTCGCTGGCGTCCCAGACCACCGTGCCGCGCACGCCCCAGCGGTCATAGCCGTTGATCGTCTCGCCATTGGCGAGGTTCTTGATGTTGCCATCATACGTGCCGGTCGCCACCAGGAAGCGGCTCTTGAGCGTCTCGGAGAAGGGCACGTCCACGGCTGCGCGCGCCTTGTATTCCCGGCCCTCGAAGCCCGCGATCGTCACTTCGCCGCCAAACGTGTCGCCGGGCTTGCGGGTGACGATGTTGACCACGCCCGCCGAGGCATTCTTGCCAAACAGCGTGCCCTGCGGGCCGCGCAGCACTTCGATCCGCTCGATGTCGTTGAGGTCGGAGAAGGCCTCGCCGGCGCGCGCCAGCACCACGCCGTCCACCACGGTGGCCACGCTGGGCTCTGCCGCGATGGAGAAGTTGATCGTGCCCACGCCGCGCAGGAACAGCGAGCTGTCCAGATTGGTCCCGCCGCGGCGGAAGTTCAGCGTCGGCACCTGGAAGGCCAGGTTTTCGATATTGGCCACCGCCGGGCTGATCTGATCGCCGCCGACCACACTGATGGCGAGCGGCACGGTCTGGAGATCCTGCTCGCGCTTCTGAGCCGTGACGATCACCGTTTGCGCGCGGCTGGCGCTTGCGGTCGCCTCCTGCGCGAGGGCGCCCGTGGGCGCAGCCATAGCCATTGCAAGCGCCATCGCCGACGGCGCGCCATACATCCAAGTCCGCATCACGTTTCCCCCGAAGCCGTGTTCCGGCCCCTGATTGATTTCCCGGCGCGCAAACAACCACACGCCAAGCGGGTTGTCGATGCGGGTTTGCTCTTGGCCGACAAGAGACCGCCTAATCGCAGGCTGTTGCGGCTTGAGCGCATCAGGAAAGCTCATCACAGCCTTAAGCGGGCGCAGCTTGTTCATGACCGTGCGAGAGCAGACCTTTCGCGCTGCTCTGGAGCCGGCCCATGTATGTTTACTCCCCTGTCGATCAGGCGATCGTGGAGGCGCGCGTCGCGCAGTTCCGCGATCAGGTCGCCCGCTATCTGACCGGCGATATCGGGGAGGACGAGTTCAAGCCGCTGCGCCTGCAGAACGGCATCTATATCGAGCGGCATGCCCCGATGCTGCGGGTGGCCATCCCTTATGGCATGGTCTCGTCGCGGCAGTTGCGGGCGCTGGCGGGGATCGCCCGGCGTTATGATCGCGGCTTCGGCCATTTCACCACGCGCCAGAACATCCAGTTCAACTGGGTGAAGCTGGAGGAGACGCCGGATATTCTGGCCGACCTCGCGGCTGTGCAGATGCACGCGATCCAGACGTCGGGCTCGTGCATCCGCAATGTCACGACCGATCACTTCGCCGGCGCGGCGGGCGACGAGATCGTCGATCCCCGGCCCTATGCCGAGCTGATGCGGCAATGGTCCACGCTGCATCCCGAGTTCGCGTTCCTGCCGCGCAAGTTCAAGGTGGCGTTCAATGGGGCCAAGGCCGATCGCGCGGCCATCGCCGTGCATGATCTGGCGTTCGACCTCTATCGCGACGAGGCCGGCGCGGTTCGGGCGCGCGTGCTGGTCGGCGGCGGTCAGGGGCGCACGCCAAAGCTCGCCCCCACGATCAAGGCCGACCTGCCCTGGCAGGAGCTGCTGACCTATTCCGAAGCGGTGCTGCGGACCTACAATCGGTTCGGCCGGCGCGACAACATCTACAAGGCGCGCATCAAGATCCTGGTGGAAGCGCTTGGACCTGAGGCCTTCGCGCGAGAAGTGGAGGCAGACTGGGCCGCGCTCAAGGACGGCCCCGGAACGCTGCGTGAGGCGGATCTCGCCCACGTGTCCGCCTTCTTTCAGGACCCGGAACTGGAGGCGGCGCCGTTCGATCTGGCCGATCAGCGCCTCGGCGATCCGGCCTTCTCGCGCTGGCTCACGCACAATGTCCGCGCGCACCGCCACCCGGCTTATGCCTGTGTGACGCTGAGCCTGAAGAGCCCGGGCCGCGCGCCGGGCGATGCAAGCGCGGACGATCTCGACACGATCGCCAGCCTGGCCGACACCTACAGCTTCGGCGAGGCGCGCATCAGCCATCACCAGAATGTGGTGCTCGCACATGTGGCGCGCACGGATCTGCGGGCCGTGTGGCGCGCGGCGCAGGATGTTGGTCTTGCAGAGCCGAACATCGGGCTGGCCACGGACATCATCTGCTGCCCGGGCGGGGATTACTGCTCGCTCGCCAACGCCAAATCGATCCCGCTGGCTCAGGCGATCCAGCGCGAAGTCGCCCCCGCAGCCGAGGCGGCGGGCCCCGTTTCGATCAAGATTTCAGGCTGCATCAATGCCTGCGGCCACCACCACGTCGGCGCCATCGGCATCCTGGGCGTCGAGAAGAATGATGAGGAATGGTATCAGATCCTGATCGGCGGGCGGGCCGACAGCGCACCCGCGCTGGGCCGCCTGCTGGGCAGGGCCCTGCCGGGCGAGGAGGTGCCCGCCGCGGTGGCGCGCCTGCTTGGCGTGCACGCCGCCGAGCGGCGCGGGGCCGAAACCTTCCTCGAAACACTGGACCGCATCGGGGTCGAGCCGTTCAAGGCCGCGCTCCTGCCTGCGTTGGAGGCGCTGCCCGCATGACCACACTGATCCGCATCGGGGCCGATGGGCCCGCCCTTGGGGAGCGCTTGCCGGAGGGCGCCTTCCGCCCCGGCCCCGCGCCGCGACCACTGCCCAGCCTGACCGTGCTCAACGCTGGCCAGGGCGACGTGCGCGCCGGCATCCGCCCCAATGTCGCCTGGCCGGAGGCGCCGCAGATCACCCGCTGGGAAGGCGGCGCGCTGGTCCGGCTTGCAGACGTTCGCGCCG
>JBIIUJ010000021.1:0-27195 GCA_044340025.1 Caulobacterales bacterium | reverse complement strand
GAGCCCCCTCGCACGCAGGAGGCCCGGCCGCCCCTTTCCGTAAGGGCGCAGCCGAGCGTTTCTTGAAAGCGCGCGCCCGGTCTCTATCATGGGGGCCGAGAAGACCGCAGGGCGGACGAGACACCTGCGGCGAGGGAGCGTTTCATGGATCTGGCTTTCACCGCCGACGACCTCGCTTTTCGCGACGAGGTCCGGGCTTTCATTGCGGAAAACTATCCCGCTTATCTGCGCGAGAAGGAAACGCGCGACGAGCTGACCCGCGATGAGTTCCTGGCCTGGCACAAGATCCTGCACACCAAGGGCTGGGTCGCGCCGGCGTGGCCGGTCGAATACGGCGGCCCCGGCTGGACCGCGACGCAGCGCTACATCTTCGCGGAAGAAAATGCGCGGGCCGAAACCGTTGCGGTGCTGCCGTTCGGCGTCACGATGGTCGGCCCGGTGATCTACACCTTCGGCGACGAAGCCCAGAAGAAGCGCTTCCTGCCGAAGATCCTGTCGGGCGAGGAATGGTGGTGCCAAGGCTACTCGGAGCCGGGGTCCGGATCCGATCTCGCCAGCCTCAAGACCAAGGCGGAACGCGTCGGCGACAAGTATGTCGTCAACGGCCAGAAGACCTGGACCACGCTGGCGCAATACGCCGACTGGGGCTTTTTCCTCGTGCGCACTGATCCGGCCGCGAAGGCGCAGGAGGGCATCTCCTTCCTGCTGATCGACATGAAGTCGCCGGGCGTGACCGTGCGCCCGATCATCACGATCGACGGCGGCCATGAGGTCAATGAGGTGTGGCTGGAGAATGTTGAGGTTCCGGTCGAAAACCTCGTCGGGCAGGAAAACAAGGGCTGGACCTACGCCAAGTTCCTGCTGGCCCACGAACGCTCCGGCATCGCGGGCGTCGCGCGCTCCAAGCGGGGCATCGAGAAGCTGCGCGCCATCGCGCGGGCCGAAACTGTCGCCGGCGCCCCGCTGATCGAAGAGCCGGACTTCGCGCGCAAGATCGCGGAGCTGGAGATCGATCTCACGGCGCTGGAATATACCGAGCTGCGCACCCTGGCCAATGAAGCCTCGGGCAGGGGGCCGGGCCCGGAATCGAGCCTGCTGAAGATCAAGGGCGCCGAGATCCAGCAGCGCGTGACCGAACTCGTGCTCGAAGCGGTGGGCAGCTATGGCGCGCCTTACTTCCGCGGGGTGGAGGCGATGGGCCACAACGCCGGCGTCGGACCCGACTATTCGCGCGTGGCCGCCCCCGCTTACTTCAACATGCGCAAGACCTCGATCTATGGCGGCTCCAACGAGATCCAGCGCGGCATCATCGCCAAGATGGTGCTGGGGCTCTAGGGGCTTAGAGCCCTAAAGAGCTTTTCAATCGAAGCATCAGACAACGCTCAGGGAAACGCGACAGATGGATTTCAATTTCACCGAAGAGCAGACCATGTTGCGCGACACGGTCGCGCGCTTTGTCTCGCAAGCCTACGACTTCGACAAACGCCGCGCGATCATCACCTCGGCGACAGGATGGAGCGCGGACAACTGGCGCGTCTTCGCCGAAGAGCTGGGCATTCTGGGCGCGCCATTCTCCGAAGATCTGGGCGGCCTTGGCGGCGGCGCGATCGAGAACATGATCGTCATGGAGGAGTTCGGCAAAGGCCTGGTGGTGGAGCCCTATCTCGGCACGGTCGTCATCGGTGGCGGCTTCCTGAAGGCGGCGGGGGGCGATGTTGCCGCCGACGTGATCGGCCAGATCATCGAAGGCAAGGCCACGCTCGCCTTCGCCTGGGCGGAGCGGCAGGGCCGCTTCAACCTCGCCGACATTCTGACGACGGCGAAGAAGGATGGCGACGGCTGGGTGATCAATGGCGCCAAGTCGGTGGTGATCGGCGCGCCTTGGGCGAGCCATCTGATCGTGACCGCGCGCACCAGCGGCGGCCAGCGCGACGCCGGCGGGGTTTCGGTTTTCCTCGTGGACAAGGCGGACGCCGGCGTCGCCACGCGCGATTATCCCACCGTGGACGGCCTGCGCGCCAGCGAGATCACGTTCGAGAACGCGCGCGCCACCCTGCTGGGCGAGGCCGACGCCGGCCTGCCGCTGGTGGAGCAGGTGGTGGACGAGGCGATCGCCGCGCTCTGCGCGGAAGCCTGCGGCGCGATGAAGATCGCCCACGCCGACACGGTGGACTATGCCCGCACGCGCAAGCAGTTCGGCGTGCCGATCGCGTCCTTCCAGGTGCTTCAGCACCGGATGGTGGACATGTTCATGGCCTATGAGCAGTCGGTCTCCATGACCTACATGGTCACGCTGAAGCTCGGCGAAAGCGCGCTGGAGCGGGCCAAGGCGGCATCTGCAGCAAAGGTTCAGATCGGCAAGGCCGGTCGCCTGATCGGTCAGGACGCGGTGCAGATCCACGGCGGCATGGGCATGACCGAAGAGTTGCGCGTCGGCCATTATTTCAAGCGCCTGACCATGATCGAGACCACGTTCGGCGGCGTCGACCATCACCTCAAGCGCTATGCCGCGCTTACTTCGGGCGATCGGATCGCGGCGGAGTAAGCCGATGGCGGCCGGGAACGGCGCCTTCACGCTCGCCCCGGCGCTGCCGATCGATGCGCTGGCCGGCGCCTTTTCCGGGCGCCGGCGGCTGCATGTCCCGGGCGTTCTGACGCCGCAGAGCGCAGCCGCCATGCGCGGTGTGCTGCTGGCCGAGACGCCGTGGCAGATTTCCACCAACAGCGGCGACCGGCACATTGATCTGGAGCGCGCCCAGATCGAGGCCATGACCCCCGGTCAGGTGGCGACGGCGGCCCGGCTGATCAATGCCGGCGCGGCCCGCGGCTTCCAGTATCTGTTCGACACCTTCTCGCTCGCCGACGCCCGCGATCAGGCGCGCGCGCTGACGCCCGGCCTGCGCGCGGTGCTCGACTTTTTCACCGGGGACGCCTTCCTCGATCTGGCGCGCGCCATCACCAAGGACGCGCGGATCGCTTTCGCCGACTGTCAGGCGACACTTTATCGCCCGGGGCATTTCCTCACCGAGCATGACGACGCGGTGGAGGGCAAAGGCCGGCTCTATGCCTATGTGATGAACCTGACGCCGGACTGGCGGGCCGACTTCGGCGGACTGCTCGCGTTTCCGGGCGCAGACGGCCATGTGGAGGCCGCCTTCGTGCCGGCGTTCAACGCGCTCAACCTGTTTGCCGTGCCCATGCCTCACCTCGTCACCGCCATTGTCCCGTTCGCACCGCAGGGCCGGCTGTCTGTCACGGGCTGGCTGCGGGCCTGATTACGCCTTTTCAGGCGCCACAAGGCGCATCAGGCGGCGGGCGATTGCTGCTGAATCGGGCGCTGCGCCGTCCAGCCAGCGTGCGGTGGGCGCAAACACCACCGCCAGCGCCAGATGCTCGGCGAGCGCGTCGCGCGCGGCGGCGGAGGCGCTGGTCAGCCCCCGCGCGCCCAGCGCCTCCAGCATGGCCGCCAGCGCGCTGCGCAAGGCTTTCAGCGCGCGCGCCAGCCGGCCGGGCGCCACGGCCGCCGGCTCCCGGCACAGGAATGCGGCTGACTGACCGGTCTCGATCAGGGCGCGCAGGGCCTCTTCCAGCGTTTCCAGCCCGGCGGGCGGTCCCGGATGGGCTGGCGAGAACCGGCGCAGCATCGCGTCAAGCTGGCTCGCGAGCGTCGCCTCGAACTGGTCGATCAGGGCGGCGGCGATCTCGCGTTTGCCCTTGAAATGGTAATAGAGATGCCCGGGGCTGATCTCGAGCGCATTGGCGATGTCGAGCGCGGAGAGCGCGCCATAGCCCTCCGCGTTGAACAAGGCGCTCGCCGCGATGAGGATGCGATCGCGCGTCTTGATCCTGCCCGGTTCGCCCACCGCTCGCCTTCGTTGACAGCGCCGCGCGGACGCGCTCACCCTTGGGCGAAGCGCCGACGACAGGCAGACAAGACCTGACGCGGCCGGGGAGGACAAGATGGCGAGCGGTAAAATCGACCTCGGCGGCGGGGCTGCGGAAAACACTGTGGCGGTCAGCCCGATCATCGGTCTCGCGCGGGAGGATCTTCTCGGCGCGGTCGGCGTGCTGCTGCGTGAAACGGCGGGCCGGCCGTTTAAGGCGATCAAGCACACCAAGGCCTTCACCGAAGATCTGATCAAGATCATCCGAGATGAAAGCGAACTCGGCCCCGACCCGAAAGACAAAAGGTTCGCCGACAGCACGTGGAAGACCAATCGCCTCTACAAGGGTGCGATGCAGTATTATTTCGCGGTACAGAAAAACGTCGCGAACTGGGCGAAGGATCTCGAGCTCGACGAGCTGGAGCGCGCGCGCGCCAATTTCGTGCTCCAGATGATCCTCGACAGCATCTCGCCAACCAATTCCTTCATCGGCAATCCGGCGGCGATCAAGAAGGCCTACGAGACCGGCGGGGCCAGCCTGATGCGCGGCCTGAAAAACGCCTATGAGGACATGACGCAGAACGACATGCAGGTCTCCCAGGTGGACAAGCGACCGTTCAAGATCGGCGAGAATATCGCCATCTCCCCCGGCGCGGTGATCCACAAGACCGAGATGATGGAGCTGATCCAGTATCAGCCGACCACGGAAACCGTCCATGAAACGCCGCTGCTGATCATCCCGCCCCAGATCAACAAGGCCTATGTGAACGATCTCTCGCCGGAAAAGAGCATCGTGCGGTTTCTGGCGAGCCAGGGCATCCAGACCTTCCTTGTCTCCTGGCGCAACCCGACGGTGGAGCACCGCGCCTGGGGCCTGAACGAGTATGTCGAGGCTTTGATCGGCGCGACCGACGTGATCCGCGACGTGACCAAGGCCAGGACCCTGAACGTCTCCGGGGCCTGCTCGGGCGGCATCACGACAGCCACGCTGCTTTCCAAGCTCGCCGCGCGCAACGACAAGCGGGTGAATGCGGCCGTGCTGATGGTGTCTGTGCTCGACCCCCAGATGAGCGACAGCGAGGTGGGCGCCCTCGTCAGCCAGAACGGGATCGAGCTTGCCCGCCAGCGCTCGGCCAAGAAAGGCATCCTCGAAGGCTCGGCGCTGGCGCGCACCTTCGCGTGGCTGCGGCCGAATGATCTCGTCTGGAATTACGTGATCAACAATTACCTGCTGGGTGAAGACCCGCCGCCGTTCGACGTGCTGTTCTGGAACAATGACAGCACCAATCTGCCCGCCGCGCTGCATTCGGATTATCTGCGCGTTTATGAGGAGCAGCCGTTCGCTCACCCCGGCGAGGTGGAGATGGCCGAACACCTCGTGGACCTCGCCAAGGTCACCAACGATCTCTTCGTTGTCGCTGGCGTGACCGATCACATCACGCCCTGGAAGGCCTGCTATCGCACCACCCAGCTTGTGGGCGCCAAGGATATCACCTTTGTGCTCTCGCATTCCGGGCATATTCAGGCGCTGCTTAACCCGCCCGGCAATCCAAAGGCGAAGTATTATCTCAATCCTGCCCACCCGCCCGCCAATGTGGACGAGTGGCTGGCGGGCGCGAAGGAGCAGGCGGGCTCCTGGTGGCCGCTCTGGGCGCAATGGCTGAAGGCCCGCTCCGGGGCGGAAAAGGCCGCGCCCAAGGCGCTGGGCTCCAAGGCCCATCCGCCAGGCGATCCCGCGCCCGGGCGTTATGTGTTCGACTGAAGACGGCGCCGGTCCGCTCGGTTAGCGTTCGGCGATAGAATGAGGAAACGCCATTGATCCCAGCTTCGCCGTCGCCCCGCGCGCCCGAGATCGAGCTTGTCCGCATCGGCGGGCGCACCGTGCGCGTCGCGCACTGGAAGACCGAGCGCCCGAAGGGCCGGCCGATCCTGTTCTTCAACGGCATCGGCGCCAATATCGAACTGATGACCCCGCTGGGCGACTGGATCGCCGACCGCGACATCATCACTTTCGACATGCCGGGCGTGGGCCGATCGCCAAGCGCTGTGCTGCCCTACCGGCCCTGGATGATGGCCCGGCTCGCGGCCCGCCTGCTCGATCACTACAGGATCGACAAGGTGGACGTGATGGGCGTCTCCTGGGGCGGGGGCATGGCGCAGCAGTTCGCGTTCCAGCATGGCCGGCGCGTGGGCAAACTGATCCTTGCCGCCACGTCGGCAGGCACGATCATGGTGCCCGGCAATCCGCAGGCGCTCGCCAAGATGGCCCACCCGCGCCGCTATATCGATCCCAACTACATGCGCGAAAACTTCGCCCTTCTCTATGGCGGCGATACGGCCGGCGCGGACGGCCATGTGGCCAAGCTGCACCCGCCCAGCAGGATGGGCTATCTCTACCAGCTGTCGTGCATGCTGGGCTGGACCAGCTTGCCGTTTCTGCCGTTCGTGCGGCACAAGACGCTGATCCTGATGGGCGATCAGGATCAGATCGTGCCGGTCGTCAACGGCAGGATCCTCGAGGCGATGTTGCCCAATGCGCGGCTGGAGATCGTGAAGGGCGGGGGCCACCTGTTCCTCGTCTCCCAGGCAGCCGAGGTGGTGCCCCTGATGCTGTCGTTTCTTAACGGACCCGATGCCCGCTTGAAGGGCGGCGGCGCATGGGGGCTGATCCGGTCGAAAGCGGCCTGAGACGTCCCCGGACGATCCGCCTCTCACATAGGTCCGCATACGGAGAGAAGTGATGAATCACGGCGCAAGAGGCGGGCTTGCCGCGCTGGGCCTCCTGATGGTCTGCCAGACGCCGGGGCTCGCGCTTGCTCAGGCCGCAGCCCCCGCGCTGACGCTGCGCGAGTTCGGGCTGGACCGGTCCGGCGCTGGCGATCTCACCTGGCGCTCGGCGCGGCGCACCGGCGATGTGCTGGAGCTGCGCGAGGTCCGCAGCGGCGCCGCCACGATGGCGCGCGCGCTTGTCAGCCTGGATGCCGACGTGGTGCGCCGCGTCCGGTTCGAGGAGGTGCGCGTCCCCGAGGAGGGGCTGTTCCTGCGGGCGGTGGAGCTGATCGAACCGACGCCAGGCCTCTTGCGGGCGGGCGCGTCAGCCTTTGTGGGGCTCGATCCGCTGAAACAGCCCGCCGGCGGCCCCGTCGGCGCCGCGCAGCTGCGCATCGAGGACATCGAGGCCAAGGAGGCGGACGGCGCCGTCGCGATCGCAGCGGCGCAGTTTGACGGCTTCAGCCTGACCGACGCCGCGATCGGGTTCGACGCGCTCAATCTCTCCGGCCTGCGGTTCACGGCGGCGGACGCCTCCTCCAGCGTGGTGATCGACAGCGCCCGCCTGGCCGGGCCGACCCCGACCATGGTGAAGCTGATGGCCGAGGGCGCGCCGGCGGCTGCCGCGTTGTCGCGCCTTGTCCCGGGAGCGGATGCGGCGGGGGCGGCTGGCAAGACGCTGAGAGCCAGCGATCTCGCCTGGTTCCGCGACGTATCGGTTTCAGGGCTCCGCATCGAGAGCAAGGTCGGCGGCACGGCTGCGCGCGCCAACGGACGCATCGACACCGAAGTCGCCCCGCCAGCCCGGGAGCAGAGGGTCAGCCTCGCCGTCGAGAGCTTCAAGGTGGAAGGGTTCGAGCGCGGGGCCGTCGGCCTCATCGAGCTTGCAGGCGTTTCGGGCCGGTTCGCCGGCGGGCGCGGCGAGCCGCAGGGCTCCTTCACGTTCGAAGGTCTGACGATCCGCGATTTCGCGCTGGATTACTTCCTTACAAGCATCACTCAGTCCTTGCGCGCCGCCACCGAGGCTGCGGCGGGCGGGGCGGCGGCGAGTTCGGGCGCGGCCGCGCTCGCAGGGCCTCCCGCCTTGCCGGGCCGTCCTCTTGATCCGGGCTTTTCGGCCTTTTCTCTGGGCGCGATCGAGGCCGAAGCCCAAGGCGCGCGCCTCTCGATCAGCCCATTGCGCTATGATCTGACCCGCGCGCCCGACGGCTATGTGACCGCGATCGCCAGCGCGCCGTGGACGTTTGCGCTGCGCGCGGAGCGCACGCAGGGCCCGGAAGGCGCCTTTGGCGCAGTGCTCGCCCAGGGCCTTGCCGATTTCGGCTATCCTGCGGGCCTGACCGTGCGCCTGATGCCGGGCACGTCGGCGATGGATCGCGTGCGCGATCAGGTCAGCGTTCGCGACGCCGGGCTCGAGTGGGTGGACGGGCTTGGCCTGTCGATGCAGCTCCAGCTGGCTGGCGCCCAGGCGCTTCTGGCCGCCAGCCGCAATCCACGCGTCGCCACCCAGCCGGCCCTTCTGGCCGACGCCGCCCAGATTGCAGGTTTTGGCTTTGATCTACGCGATCTCGGCGGCCTTTCCAGGCTTGCCGCCTTTGCGGCGCGCCGCAGCGCCCCCTCCCAGACGCCTGCGCAGACCCGCGCCAGCTGGGCCGCGCAGGTGGAAGCGCTGGGCGAGGCGAGCGGGGTGGAGCGCGCGATTCTGGCCGGGCTTGCCCGTTGGTTGCGCGACGGCGGCCGTCTGCTCGTCACGGCGGCGCCTGCCGCGCCGGTGCCAAGCTCCTCCCTGATCGGCGACGGCAAGGGCTGGAAGCGGCTGAACCTGACAGTGGAGAACAGGCCCTGAGCGTGGCGCTCAGCTGAGCGCACGCGGGGGCTGGCCGTAGCGGTTATAAAGCTTCTCGCCCGGCATCAGGCCGAGGTCGATCACGAACCATAGCCCGCCGATCAGCGCCCAGCCGCCAAGCACCAGCCCGCCCAGCGCGCCGCCGAGAATTAGCCCGATCGGCCCACCCGCCAGCAGCCCGGCCAGCGCGAACGGCGAGACAAACACGAGCCAGGAGAACAGGAACGGCAGCGCCATGGCCAGGGCAAACAAGGCCGAGCGGCCTCTGTCATGGGCCCGCTTCACCACCAGCGCCCAGAACGCCCAAAGCACGGCAAGGCCGAGGATGGTCTTGAGCCAGCCGTCGAGCTGGGCGTCGAGCCCGCCCGCAATCGCCACGCCGACAAGCCCCAGCCAGAACCGGGAACGGCCGATCCGGCCGCTGAAACTGAAAAACCAGTCGAGAAGGCCCATGAAGCGTTTCTCCCGGCGGCGAGCTTAGCGGCGAAATCGGCCCGGTCGAGCCTTGGCCGGCTTGGATCAGGCCAGCTCCACCATTACTTCGTCTGCGGCTACGCTGGCGCCGGGCGCGACGTGGATTTTCGCCACCACGCCATCACGCTCGGCGCGAATGATGTTTTGCATCTTCATCGCTTCCACGATGGCCACCGCCTCGCCCGTTTTCACTTCCTGGCCCTCGGCGACCTCGAGCGAGACGACCAGCCCCGGCATGGGCGAGAGCACCTGACGGGAAGTGTCGGCGGCCTGCTTGGCGGGCAGCTTGGCCTGAAGCTCGGCGATGCGCGGGCTGCACACGATCAGGGTCTGGGTCACGCCCCGGTTGCGGATGACATAGCCGCCATTGGTCGGCTTCACCCGAAGCGCGAAGGGCGCGCCGTCCAGCGTTCCGGTCAGAACGCTCTGGCCCGGCCGCCATCCGCTCTGAAGCTGCACGACTGCCCCATCGGCGAGCGTGACAGCGGCGCCGCCCTCCTGAAGCTGCACCGAGAGCGGCGTCGCCTGCCGGTCCACGATCACCACCCAGTCCGCCGCGGGCAGCATGGGCGCGCCCATCTGGCCGCTGATCTGAGCCGCGCGCGACGCCAGCGTGGCATGCACGAAGGCCGCGCTGGCGAGGATCTGGCGGGTCTGGCCGGGCGTGGGGGCCACGCCGTGAAAGCCGTCGGGGAATTGCTCCTTGATATAGGCGGTCGAGAGCTTGCCAGACCGGAAGCGCGCTTCGTCCATCACCGAAGCCAGGAAGGGCACATTGTCCTGGATGCCTTCGATCGCGAACATGTCGAGCGCGCGGGCCTGGGCGTCGATCGCGGCGAGGCGCGTGTCGGCGTGGGTCACGAGCTTTGCGATCATCGGATCGTAAAACATCGAGATTTCATCGCCTTCGCGCACGCCGCTGTCGTTGCGCACGGTGCCGCCCAGCCCGTCTGGGCCTTCCTGCGGGGTGGAAAACCGCTTCAGCCGGCCGATTGAGGGCAGGAAGTTGCGATAGGGGTCTTCGGCATAGATGCGGCTTTCGATGGCCCAGCCGCGGATGCCGAGGTCTTCCTGGCGGAAGCTGAGCTTTTCACCGGCCGCCACGCGCAGCATCTGTTCGACAAGGTCGAGCCCGGTGATCATCTCCGTCACCGGGTGCTCCACCTGGAGGCGGGTGTTCATCTCCAGAAAGTAGAAGCTGCGGTCCTGGCCGGCCACAAACTCGACCGTGCCGGCGCTGTCGTAGCTCACGGCCCGTGCGAGTGCGACGGCCTGCGCCCCCATCGCCATGCGGGTCGCCTCATCGAGCAGCGGGGAAGGGGCCTCCTCGATCACCTTCTGGTTGCGCCGCTGGATGGAGCATTCCCGCTCGAACAGATGGACCACATTGCCGTGCTTGTCGCCCAGCACCTGGATCTCGATGTGGCGCGGATCGATGATGAACTTCTCGATGAAGATGCGATCATCGCCGAAGGCGCCCTTGGCCTCCGCCCGCACCGCGGGAAAGCCCTCCAGCACGTCCTGGCGATTGTGCGCGACGCGAATGCCCTTGCCGCCGCCGCCGGCGGACGCCTTGATCATCACCGGATAGCCGATCTCCTCGGCGATTTGGACCGCATGGTCGGTGTCGGCGATCTCGCCCATATAGCCGGGTACAGTGGAGACGTTTGCGGCCGCGGCGGCCTTCTTGCTCTCGATCTTGTCGCCCATCGCGCTGATGGCGCCGGGATTGGGGCCGATGAAGACGATCTTCTCGTCGGCCAGACGCTGGGCGAATTCGGCCTTCTCCGACAGGAAGCCAAAGCCTGGATGCACCGCCTCCGCGCCAGTCTTGCGCACCGCCTCCACGATCTTGTCGGCGAGGAGATAGGATTGCGCCGCCGGCGCCGGGCCGATGAACACAGCCTCGTCGGCCATTTCCACCGCCATGGAGTTGCGGTCGGCTTCGGAGAACACGATCGCAGTCTTGATCCCAAGGCGGCGCGCGGTCTTGATGATGCGGACGCCGATTTCGCCCCGGTTTGCGATCAGGATTTTAGAAAACAAGGCACGCCCCGCCTGCAGCCGATTATGGACCGCGCGTTCCTAGCTGCGCCCCTGCGCGGGTGCAAACCTGTTCCCCTGAGGGAGGGCGCCTCCTGTCGTCGGCGCCCGTCCCTGAGGCGTCAGAAAGCGTAGGAAAGGCCTAATTGCACCGTGCGCTGCGGCCCGGGCAGGATCCCGCGCGAGCGATCGACGATATAGGTCTCGTCGGTCAGGTTCTTCACCGCCAGATAGCCGCCGATCCGCCCGTCCGGCGCGGTGAGGTTCAGCGTCAGATTGGCGATGGTGGCGGCCTCGATCAGGCCGCGTTGGCCGTTGGCGGTGGGCGCGAGGGTATTCAGATCGTCGCTGAATTGCTCGCCGGTGTGAACGATCTCGATCTGGCCCTCAAACCAGTCGCCGCGCGCAAAGCCGACGGCGCCGGCAAACAACACTTCGGGCGCATAGGGCAGGCGGTTGCCGGTGATGCGCGTCGTGGTGAAGCCCGCGACGCTGGAAAAGCGCCGGCCGACATATTCCGCCTCTGTCACAAGCGTGAGCGCCGCCCGCGCAAAGACGTCATAGCCTTGCGTCAGGCCCATATCCTCGCTGGAAAACACAAGGTTGGCTTCAAAACCGGCGTGGCGGGTTTCGCCCGCGCTCGTAAGGGTGGCGCCCGTTCCGCCTGCGACGGAGGCTGCTACGATCTGGTTTTCGAAATCCATCAGGAAGGCGGCCGCATCCAGCGAGAGGCCCGGTCGCAGCTGGCTGCGCATGCCTGCTTCCCACGCCACCGACCGTTCCGCCTCCAGATCCACCGCGCCGCCGGTGGTGTTGTTGATGATGTCTTCCACCCGCGGCGGGGCGAAGCCACGATGGACGCCGGCAAACAGGCTGGTGGTTTCAGACAGGTCAAACGTCGCGCCGAGGCCGGGAATGACCTCCGACAGGTCGGTTGCGCCGCGCGCGCCGTTCAGCTTGTTCACCCGGGCGTAGTCGATCTGCTCCAGCCGCAGGCCCGGGCTGATGGCGAGGCGGCCGAAATCCAGCCGTGCTGCCGCAAACGCCGCCCATGCCTGGGTATAGCGCAGATTGTTTTCCACCACGCCGCCATTGCGCCCCACGCCCGGGGTCCGCGCGCGCGGCGTGTCGCCATTCACCTGCAAGCGGGCCTGACGTTCGTCGGCGTAGCGCACGCCCGCCTCGGCGGAGACGTCGGCTCCGAAGGCGCGGCCCGTCCAGGCCAGCCGGCTTTCCAGCCCGTAGGTGTTGTATTCGCGCAGCCGGCCTTCATTGCCGCAGGTGGTGTCGAGATTGGCCATCCCGCCGCAGGCCGGATCGGAGGCGTCGTTCGGCCGCTGGCCGGAATTGGACGACTGGCGCCACCAGTCGCGATCGAACCACGAAGCATAGGCCGATGTCTGAAGGCTGAGGCCGGGCTGGATCGTCCAGCCATGGGTGAGCGAGCCGCCGGACCGCTCGATGAGGAACACATCATTGGCGAAGGCGTTGCTGCGCGGATTGCGCGCATACTCGGCTTCCGTCAGACCGGAATAGGTGACCTGGCTGTCTTCGCTGAAGCGACTGAACCGGCCGATGAGGCGGTGGCTTTCGCCCAGCGTGCGCTCGGCCTTGAGGTAGAGATCGTCGAACCGCAGCCGCTGATTGTCGCGCGCGCCGTCCGAGCGGGTGGCGTTGACATGGGCGAGCGTGGCGAAGCCAAGAACCGGCCCGCCGGCGGTCGCGTCGGCCTCGAAATAGCCGTTGTCGCCGTCCGCAACCGTGATGCGGCCGCCGGGCGAGGTCCGCGCCGCCGGGGTGATGTAGTTGATGACGCCACCCACGGTCTGCGGCCCGAACCGCACCTGGCTTGCGCCCTTCAGCACCTCGATCCGCTCGAACCGGCGGATCGGCGGGTGGTAATAGCTCGCATTGTCGCCATAGGGCGCATAGCTGAGCGGCAGGCCGTCTTCCAGCAGCAGAACCTTGGTGGAGCGCGTGGGGTTGAGCCCCCGCACGCCGATGTTGGGCCGCATGCCCATGCCTTCCTCATCGCGTGGGAAGACGCCCGGCGCCTGACGCAGCGCTTCGTTCACCGTCAGCGGCCGGGCCCGACGCAGATCCTCGGCCTCGATCGTTGCGCCGGCGCCGGGGATGCGGGGAAGCTCGCGCCGCTCTCCGATCACGATCACGGTGTCTGCGGGCGGCGCGGCCTCCTCTGCATGCGCCAGAACAGGCAGGGCCACAGCCGCAAGGGACAGGCCCAACGCCGTCGCGCTGAGAAGGATTGTGCGAACCATTTGCATCTCCGGAACGAGGCGTTGCAAATAACTCGCAGAACCAGCGTGTCAATCGGAGCCCGCAGCCTGCGTCAGCGCGCCTCACGGCCCCGGCGGGCGCGGCCGCGCGCGTGGCGGCCGTCCTCAAGCTCCTCGATTTCCTCCTCGATCTCGGCTTCCAGCAGGCGCAGCTGCCGCGTGACCGAGACGAGAAAGGCGGTGGACCAGCCGATCAGGATGAAACCGTTGGCGGCCTCGATGGCCGAGACCAGACGCCAATGGCTGTCGATCACCAGATCGCCGAAGCCGACGGTGGTGAAGGCGACCGTCGAGAAATAGAGCGCCGCCTCGAAGCTTCCGAACGCGCCGATCAGTTCGTAAAGAACCGCATAGGCCCAGATCTGGATCGAATGCAGCAAAAACAGGCCCAGCACGATGCCCATGATCAGCCCGGCTTGGCCGAGGATATCGTCTCTGGCGCGCAGGTTTGGCGTCGCACGGCGCGTGACCGCCACAAGTCCCGTCAGGCCCGCCAGATGCACGGCGACTGTGAAGATCACCATGCCTGTGGCCACAATCAGGTTCAGCGCGAGCCGATAGGTCTGGTCGTCCATGCCCAAAGCCTAGCCCGAAGGCGGCCGGCAGCCGCCTGCGACATCGCGCCCGCTAGCCGATGTCGACCACCACGCGCGCGACAGGGGCTGCGGCTGGAGCCGGGGCGCTCGCGGCCTGGGCGACCGACAGCGCGCCGAGAGCCGCCAGCGCCAGCGCCGCCGCCGCCGCGCGCCGTTCCCAAAATTTCGCGTGAGATGGCGAAGGTTTCATGCTTGTTGGTCCACACAGGCGGTTGAGCAAATCCGGCGCCGCGGTCATTGGGGCGCAGGGTCAACCGCAGGAGCCTCCATGGCCGAGACATTCTGGCTTCGCGATTTCGAATTCGAACCCGGCGCCCTCCGGGTGAAGAAGACCGGCGTGCGCGTGCCCCTCAATGCCGAGATCCTGCACGAATCCCTGACCTGGCTGATCTATTATCTGGCGGTGGAGGCGATGCGGGTGGCGCGCGCCTTTGGCAAGCGCGGCCCCCGGGTGGCGTTTGTCCCCGATCGCCCGCGGCCCTGGTATCTGATCTGGCCTGTGATCCACGCAGCGGGCGGAGCGGTCGTGTCGGACCCCGCGAAGGCCGATCTCGTGGTGCAGTTTGATGATTCCGTGCGCTCCAGCCACGCCCTGCCGCCTGGCGCACCCGCCCATGGGCTGGTGAATTTCGGCGCCGTCGACATCTCGAAGAGCCGGGTGGCGGAGGCTTTCGAGCGCGCCTTCGGCTATCCGCTCGCCGTCTGTCCGCGCCGGGGCCGCGGGATCGCGGTGGAAAAGAGCGAAGCCAATGGCGTCCATGACGGCCAGGTCATCTGCCTGCCCGTCGAGCCGCAGCCTGGCCGGGTCTATCAGCGGCTGGTGAACAATCGCGCGCCCGACGGGCTGGTGGAGGATCTGCGCACCCCGACCGTGGGGGGGCGGCCCGTGTGCGTGTTCGTCAAGCGCAGACCAATGGCGCATCGCTTCGGCAACGAGAATGTCGCTTGCCCCCTGCGTGCGCCCGAAGAGGTGTTCAGCGCCGAGGAAATCGCCGCCATCGGCCGCTTCTGCGCCGAGATCGGCTTCGACTGGGGCGGCCTCGACATCCTGCGCGATCACGATGACGGGCGCCTATACATCGTCGACGCCAACAAGACAGACATGGGGCCGCCGATCGCCATGCCGCTGCGCGACAAGCTGGAGGCGACGCGCCGGCTGGCGCTTGCCTTCCGCGGCTTCGCCGAGGAACGCAGAGCGCTGGCCCATGGCCCCGGATGATCCCTCAAGCCTGATCGACGAGCGCGCTCTGGAGGAGCGCTTCCTGCGCGTGGGCGGTCCGGGCGGGCAAAACGTCAACAAGGTGGAGACGGCGGTGGAGCTGCGCTTCCACCCCGCGCGCGCCGAGGGTCTGAGCGAAGCGGTCGCCGCCCGGTTGGCCCGGCTCGCCGGCGCCCGGCGCGCCGCCGATGGGGCGATCGTGATCGTCTCCAACCGGTTCCGCACCCAGGCCCGCAACCGCGCCGACGCGCGCGAGCGGCTGGCCGCCCTGATCGCCAAGGCGCTGGAGCCGCCGCCCCCGCCACGCAAGAAGACGCGCCCGACCCTCGCCTCCAAGACCCGCCGGCTGAAAGCCAAGGCCGTGCGCGGCGCCGTGAAGGGTCTGCGCGGCCGTGTTCACGGCGAAGATTGACTCATATAAGACATAGGGGATGCCCTAACTGCCTGGGTGGCGCGCTGCAGCGCCACGGCTTTCGCCGCATTCCAGCCCGCCGGAGCGCCGCGACATCCTTATAGGGCATAGAGCATGCCGCAATGCCTTGTCAGGAGGTTTCAAGCCGCTATAGGCCGCCTCTCGCTGTGGCGCAGGGCCCGGCGCGTGAGGACGGGCCATGGCCGAGCGGTTGCTGAAGTTTGTCTCGATCGACCAGCAGACGCCGGACAAGCGCGGCGCAGGCGAGCGCGCGGGCGATTTTCACGAGATCTACCGCGAGTTCATCGACGCCAAGGCCGAGGAGCAGGCCTCGCGCTGCTCGCAATGCGGCATCCCGTTCTGCCAGAGCCACTGCCCGCTCCAGAACAATATCCCCGACTGGCTGAAGCTCACCGCCGAGGGCCGGCTGGAGGAAGCCTATCAGGTCTCCTCCGCCACCAATTCCATGCCCGAAATCTGTGGCCGCATCTGCCCGCAGGATCGCCTGTGCGAAGGCAATTGCGTGATCGAGCAATCGGGCCACGGCACGGTCACGATCGGCGCGGTCGAGCGCTACATCACCGAGACCGCGTGGGAGAACGGCTGGGTCCAGCCGATCCGGCCGCTGATGGAGCGCGGCCAGTTTGTCGGGATCATCGGGGCTGGGCCGGCCGGCCTGGCGGCGGCCGAAGAGCTGCGCACCCAAGGCTATCAGGTCACGGTCTATGACCGCTACGACCGCGCCGGCGGGCTGATGATCTATGGCATCCCCAACTTCAAGCTGGAGAAGGACGTGGTGGTGCGCCGCACCCAGCGGCTGGAGGAGGGGGGCGTCCGCTTCGTCCTCAATTTCGAAGTGGGCCGCGACGCGACGCTGGAGGAGCTGCGCGCCCGTCACGATACGGTGCTGATCGCCACCGGCGTCTACAAGGCGCGCGATCTTGCCGTGCCGGGGGCCAATGCGCAGGGCGTGCTGCCGGCCATGACCTACCTCACCGCCTCCAACCGCAAGGGGCTGGGCGATGCCGTGCCGGAATTCGACGACGGAACCCTCAATGCGGCGGGCAAGAATGTCGTTGTGATCGGCGGCGGCGACACAGCGATGGACTGCGTGCGCACCGCCGTGCGCCAGGGCGCGAAGTCTGTCACCTGCCTCTACCGCCGCGACCGGGAGAACATGCCCGGTTCCTTGCGCGAGGTCGCCAACGCCGAGGAAGAGGCCGTGGTGTTCCAGTGGCTGGCGGCCCCCAAGGCGGTGAAGGGCGACCAAAACGAGCTTTGGGGCGTTCGCGCTTCGCGCATGCGCCTGGGCGCGCCCGACAGCTCCGGCCGTCAGGCGCCGGAAGAGCAGCCGGGCGCTGAGTTCGATCTGCCGGCCGACATGGTCATCAAGGCGCTTGGCTTTGATCCGGAGGATCTGCCGGTTCTGTTCGGCGCGCCGGAGCTGAAGGTCACGCGCTGGGGCACGATCCGCGCGAACGTCACCACGCAGGAGACCGCTCTGCCAGGCGTCTTCGCCGCGGGCGACATCGTGCGCGGGGCCTCGCTCGTGGTTTGGGCGATCAAGGACGGGCGCGACGCAGCCGCAGCCATGCACGCCCACATGCAGGCGGCGGCGTCGGCTGCGCGGGTCGCTGCGGAGTAGCGTGAATGCAGCTCACGCAGGATCAGGGTGCGATCAGTCTCGATGGGGTCAGCCGTCGCCCTAGCGACCGCGAGGGCCCAGAGGCGGCGTCGTGTCCGGTCGCCTGGGTCCTCGCCTGCGCGAGGACGACTGTGCATGTTTCACGCGGGATCAGGGTGCGATCATTCTCGATGGGGTCTGTTGTCGCCCTCGCGAAGGCGAGGGCCCAGAGGTGAAGTCGCCCCCTGCCGCCGATTGAAGAAGAAAACGCGCTGAGCGCGCAAACCGTGAAGACCATGAGCAGGCCAAAGCCTCGCGAAAGGACAGTGAGTCATGAGCAGCGAAATCGCCCGGATGGAGCGCGAACGCGCCAAACTGATCGCCGCCAACGCCTATAACCCCGCCGACGAGCGCGACGCTTGCGGCGTGGGCCTTGTGGCCAATCTCTCCGGCGAGCCGACGCGCGCCGTGGTGGCGGCCGCCATTCAGGCGCTGAAAGCGGTCTGGCATCGTGGCGCGGTGGACGCCGACGGCAAGACCGGAGATGGCGCCGGCATCCGGCTGGACGTGCCGCAGGGCTTCTTCAAGGAGCAGATCGAGCGCACCGGCCACGCGCCTACCGACGATCCCATCTGTGTGGGGATGATCTTCCTGCCGCGCACCGATTTCGGCGCCCAGGAGCGCGCGCGCACCATTGTGGAAGCCGAGATCCTGCGGTTCGGCTTCTACATCTATGGCTGGCGCCAGGTGCCGGTGGATGTCTCCGTGATCGGGGAGAAGGCCAACGCCACAAGGCCCGAGATCGAGCAGATCCTGTTCCATGATCCCAGCGGCCGCACCGGCGAGACGCTGGAGCGCGCGCTCTATCTGTGCCGCCGCCGCATCGAGCGTGAGGCGCAGGCGGGCGGCCTGCTGGATTTCTACATCTGCAGTTTCTCGTCCAGGTCTCTGATCTACAAGGGAATGTTCCTCGCGGAATCGGTGGATGCCTTCTATCCCGATCTGCGCGACGAGCGGTTTGTCTCGGCGGTGGCGATCTATCACCAGCGCTATTCCACCAACACGTTTCCGCAGTGGCGTCTCGCCCAGCCCTTCCGGATGCTCGCCCACAATGGCGAGATCAACACGCTGAAGGGCAATGTGAACTGGATGAAAAGCCATGAGATCCGCATGGCCTCCGACGCGTTCGGCGAGTTCCAGAATGACGTGAAGCCCGTCATCCAGTCCGGCGGGTCCGACAGCGCCGCCCTCGACAATGTGTTCGAGATCATGGTGCATGCCGGGCGCTCCGCGCCGATGGCCAAGGCCCTGCTGGTGCCGGAAGCCTGGGCCAAGCAGGAAGCGACCATGAAGGCGTCGCACCGCGCGCTCTATGCCTATTGCAACGCGGTGATGGAGCCCTGGGACGGGCCGGCCGCGCTGGCGATCTACGACGGCCGCTGGGCGGTGGCGGGGCTGGATCGCAACGGTCTGCGCCCCATGCGCTTCGCCATCACGGGCGATGGGCTGCTGGCGGTGGGCTCCGAGACCGGCATGTGCCCGCTCGATGGCCGCCAGGTCGTGGAGCGCGGGCGCATCGGCCCCGGCCAGATGATCGCCGCCGACATGCAGACCGGCCAGCTCTATCGCCACGAGGCGATCGTCGATCAGCTCGCCGCCGCCCACCCCTATGAGAAGTGGCTGACGAATGTCGTGGAGCTGGAGCCGATCATCGGCCCCGGGCCAGAGCCGCGCCTGTTCGAGCGCTCCGAACTGCTGCAGCGGCAGGTGGCGGCCGGCTTTTCCATGGAGGACCTGGAGCTGATCCTTGCGCCCATGGCCGAGGAGGCCAAGGAAGCCATCGGCTCCATGGGCGATGATGCGCCGCTGGCGGTTCTGTCGGGCCAGTATCGCCCGCTGAGCCATTTCTTCCGGCAGAATTTCTCCCAGGTCACCAATCCGCCGATCGATCCCCTGCGCGAAGCCGCAGTGATGAGCCTCAACACCCGGTTCAAGAACCTTGGCAATGTGCTGGCCCAGGACGAGACCCAGACCGACGTGTTCGTTCTGGAAAGCCCGGTTCTGACCACGGGCATGTATCAGCGCATGCTGGAAAAGCTGGGCGCCGGCGTCGCCTTCATCGATTGCGCCTATCCCGTCCCGGCCGACGCCAAGGCGGCTGGAACCGCCTTGCGCGCCGCGCTGGACCGCATCAAGCGCGAGGCCGAGGATGCGGTGCGCGCCGGGCGAAGCCACATCGTTCTCACCGATGAGCATCAGGGCGCCGAGCGGATCGCCGCGCCCATGATCCTCGCCACCGCAGGCGCTCACACCCACCTCGTGGCGCAGGGCCTGCGTTCCTATTGCTCCATCACGGTGCGGTCGGCCGAGTGCATGGACACGCACTATTTCGCGGTTCTGGTTGGTTCGGGCGCAACCTGCGTGAACGCCTATCTGGCGCAGGACTGCATCGCCGACCGCCACGCCAAGGGCCTGTTCGGCGATCTGCCGCTGGGCCAGGCTTGCTTCCGCTTCAAGAGCGCGATCGAGGCGGGGCTGCTCAAGATCATGTCGAAGATGGGGATCTCGGTGATCTCCTCCTATCGCGGCGGGCACAATTTCGAGGCGGTGGGGCTGTCGCGCGCGCTGGTGGCGGAATTCTTCCCCGGCATGAGCTCGCGCATTTCCGGCATCGGCCTGCAAGGTATCGCGCAGAAGGCGCTGGAACAGCACGAAAAAGCGTTCTCAAGCGTCGTGCGCGCCTTGCCGGTCGGCGGTCTCTATCGCTACCGCAAGAGCGGGGAGGCCCATGCGCTTGAAGCCGGCCTGATCCACCAGCTCCAGACCGCCTGCAACACCGGCTCCTACGCCGCGTTCAAGACCTATTCCGGCATGCTGGCCCAGCGCCCGCCGATCCAGCTGCGCGATCTTCTCGATTTCACGCGCGCCGAAAAGGGGCAAGCGCGGGCCGTCCCGCTCGATCAGGTCGAGAGCCTCAACGAGATCCGCAAGCGTTTCGTCACGCCGGGCATGAGCCTCGGCGCCCTCTCGCCGGAGGCGCATGGCGCGCTCAACATCGCCATGAACCGGATCGGCGCGAAGTCGGTCTCTGGCGAGGGCGGCGAAGACCGCGCCCGCTACAAGCCGCTGCCCAATGGCGACAATCCCAATTCCGCAGTCAAGCAGGTGGCGTCGGGCCGCTTCGGGGTGACGGCGGAATATCTCAACCAGTGCCGCGAGATCGAGATCAAGGTCGCCCAGGGCGCCAAGCCCGGCGAAGGCGGGCAATTGCCCGGCTTCAAGGTGACGGAGATGATCGCCCGCCTGCGCCACGCAACGCCCGGGGTGATGCTGATCAGCCCGCCGCCGCACCACGACATCTATTCCATCGAAGATCTGGCCCAGCTCATCTATGACCTGAAACAGATCAATCCCGACGCAAAGGTCTGCGTGAAGCTCGTGGCCCAGTCCGGCGTGGGCACGGTGGCGGCCGGCGTCGCCAAGGCGAAGGCCGATGTGATCCTGATCGCCGGCCATGTCGGCGGCACGGGCGCCTCGCCGCAAACCTCGATCAAATATGCCGGCATTCCCTGTGAAATGGGGCTGGCGGAAGCCCATCAGGTGCTGACGCTCAACAATCTTCGCCAATCGGTGACGCTGCGCACCGATGGCGGGCTGCGCACAGGGCGCGACATCGTGATCGCGGCCATGCTGGGCGCGGAAGAGTTCGGCATCGGCACCGCGAGCCTTGTGGCCATGGGCTGCATCATGGTGCGCCAATGCCATTCCAACACCTGCCCGGTGGGGGTCTGCACCCAGGACGAGGCGCTGCGCCAACGCTTCACCGGAACGCCGGAGAAGGTGGTGAACCTGATGAGCTTCATCGCCGAGGAAGTCCGCGAGATTCTGAGCCAGCTGGGCTTCACCTCGCTTCAGCAGGTGGTGGGCCGCACCGATCTCCTCGCCCAGGTGAGCCGGGGGGCCGCCCACCTCGACGATCTCGACCTCAATCCCCTGCTCGTGCGGGTGGAGGGGGCGCCCGGCGCCAAGCCCTATTGCACCCTGACCGGCCGCAACGAGGTGCCAGACACGCTCGACGCCCAGATCCTGCGCGACGCCGGCCCCTTCTTCGAGCGCGGCGAGAAGATGCAGCTCGCCTATGGCGTGAAGAACGTCCAGCGCGCCATCGGCGCGCGCGCAAGTTCTGCGGTGGTGCGCAAGTTCGGCATGGGCGCCCTGCCGGAGGGCCGCCTGACTGTTCGGCTCGAAGGCTCCTGCGGCCAGTCGCTGGGCGCCTTCTCGGTGCAGGGCATCACGCTCGACGTGCTCGGCGACGCCAATGATTACGTTGGCAAAGGCCTCTCCGGCGCGACGATCCAGTTGCGCCCGGCGCCTGGCTCGGGTCTGAAGCCGGAAGACAACACCATCATCGGCAACACCTGCCTGTATGGCGCGACGTCGGGCTATCTCTTTGCATCAGGCCAGGCGGGCGAGCGGTTTGCGGTGCGCAATTCCGGCGCGTCTGCGGTGATCGAGGGCTGCGGCTCGAACGGCTGCGAATACATGACCGGCGGAACGGTCGTCATTCTGGGTGCGGTGGGCGCCAATTTCGCCGCGGGCATGACAGGCGGGATGGCTTTCGTCTACGACCCTGCGGGCGAACTGCCGCGCCGCATCAACCCGGAAGCGGTGGTGTGGCGGCGCGTGAGCGCAAGCTATTGGCGCACGCTGCTGGAGGATCTGGTCGAGCAGCATCTGCTGCGCACCGGTTCGCCAAGGGCGAAGTCCATCATGGATCACTTCGACGACGCGGTCGGCGACTTCTGGCAGATCGTGCCCAAGGAGATGATCAAGCGGCTGGCCCAGCCGCTCGATGATGCGGCCTGATGTCATCCCGGACGGACCAAAGGTCCGATCCGGGACCTTCTCAAGGGACCCACTCGCTCAAGGTCCCGGCTCTGCGCTTCGCTTGGCCGAGATGACGCCTTGCCTCAATCGACCCGGCGGAACTCGATCAGATTGAGGAGCGCGAAAGCGCCGACGACGACGGCGACTGCGATCAATGCATACATGGGGGAAATCCTTTCGGCGTCGGCCTATATCGGCGTTTCTCGTCGCTTGCTAGAGCAGGCGCGATCAGGAATCCGGGAGGAGAGACGATGGCGCGGCGTCTGGCGTTGGTGACGGGGGCTTCGGCCGGGATCGGGGCGGCGTTTGCAAAGGTCTATGCCGAGCGCGGCTATGATCTGGCGCTGACCGCGCGCCGCACTGATCGGCTGGAGGCGCTGGCCGCCGAAGCGAAGGCCCGCCACGGGGCGAGGAGCCTCATCATCCCGGCCGATCTTTCCGACCCGGCCGCGCCCGATGCGATCCTTGCTGCTATCGCTGCGGAGGGCAGGGCGGTGGACGCGCTTGTCAACAACGCCGGCTACGGCCTGCCGGGAACCTATGACAAGACGACCTGGGCCGAGCAGGAAGCGTTTCTGCACGTCCTTTTGATGTCGGTGTGCGCGCTCTCCCACAAGGTGCTGCCGGGCATGCGCGAGCGCCGGTTCGGGCGGATCGTGAACGTCGCCTCTCTCGCCGGCCATCTGCCGGGATCGGCGGGCCATACGCTCTATGCCGCCGTGAAGAGCTTCCTGATCAAATTCTCCCAGTCGCTGAACCTGGAGAATATCGAGGCCGGCGTGAACGTTACAGCCGTGTGCCCGGGCTTCACCTATTCGGAGTTCCACGACGTGAACGGCACCCGGCCGATGGTGGCGAAGATGCCCGACTGGATGTGGCAGGACGCCCGCGCCGTGGCCGAGCAGGGGTTCGAAGCAAGCGAGCGTAACGACGCTGTCTGCGTCACCGGCGGGCCGAACAAGGCGATCGCGGCCCTTGGCAAGCTGATGCCAGATGTCCTGGCGCTGCAGATCATGCGCTCCCAGAGCGCCAAGTTCCGCCGGGTGGAATGAAGGCAGCGCGGGCCGGCGCCAAAACGGCACTGAAACGGCACGGAAACGGCACTGAAACAGCGCCAAAACCGCGCCAAGGCGGCGCACAGATGGCGGCTCTGCCCCGGGGCGGGTTTTGCGGCTAGTCTGTGGAGATGGATTCGGCTCTGTCCCTTGATGCGCTCCACTGGATCTTGCTGCTCGGGTCGGCGCTAGGCGCGGCCTGTGCGGTCGCGTTCGGGCTGTTCTGGAGCCAGGCGGATGGCGGCCGCAGGCGGGCGCGCGAAGAACTTGCCGCCGCCCGGGTGCGTCTGGAGCACGCCGCCGACCAGACGGCGGCTCTGGCCCAGGAGCGCGAGCGCGCCGCTGCGCTGGCCGCCGAGAGCGCCGCTTTGCGCGCCGAGGGCGAGGCCCGCGCCCAGAGCTTTGCGGAGAAGGAAGCAAACCTCCTCGCGCTGCGCGCCCAGGTTCAGGAAACATTTCAGGCTCTTGCCGCCGATGCGCTGCGCCGTAATCAGGCGAGCTTTCTCGAAGTCGCCAACGAGACCCTGGCCAAGCAGCGTGATGGCGCGCAGTCTGGCCTGAAGGAGATTCTGGCCCCCGTTCAGGAGGCTTTCGCCCAGTTCCGCCAGAAGGTGGATGCGATCCAGACCGTGCAGGCTGAAGATCGCGCCGGCCTGACCGAGCAGGTGCGCGCGATCGCCGAAAGCCTGAAGGAAACCCGCGACGCGACCGGCCGGCTCACTCTGGCGTTGCGCGCCTCGCCCAAGACGCGCGGCCGCTGGGGCGAGGAGCAGCTTCGGAATATCCTCGAACTTTCAGGGCTTTCGGCTTTCGCCGACTTCACCGAACAGTCAAGCCACGCCGGCGAGGCGGGCGTCCTGCGCCCCGACGTGGTGATCCGCCTGCCCGGCGAGCGCTCCATCGTGATCGACAGCAAGGTCGCGCTCGACGCCTATCTTGCCTCCGTCGATGCGCCCGACGAGGCCGCCCGCGAGGCCCTGCTGGTCAAGCACGCCGGCCAGCTCAAGACCCATGTGATGCAGCTCGCCTCCAAGGCCTATCAGGCCCATGTCCCCGCCAGCGCGGACTTCGTGGCCATGTTCGTGCCGGGCGAAAACTTCTTCGCCGCCGCCGCCGAGCGCGACCCGGACCTGTTTCAGGACGCGCTCGCCCGCAAAGTGGTGATCGTGACCCCGGCCACGCTGTTTGCATTGGCGAAAGCTGTCGCCTTCGGCTGGCGCCAGGCGGAGGCAGAGCGCAACGCGCGCGAGATCGCGGCCCTGGGCAAGGAGCTTTTCAAGCGCCTCGCCGACATGGGCGAAGGGCTTGACGGGCTTGGTCGCAAGATCGAGCAGACCGTGAAGGCCTATAACGGCCTTGTGGGCACGGTGGAGGGCCGGGTGCTGCCCCAGGCCCGCCGCTTCCGCGATCTGGAAGCCGCAGCGCCCGAGCGCCCGATGGAGGAGGTGCCTGCCATCGAGCTTGCGGTGCGGGCCCCGAAGGCGAGCGAGGAACTGGGCCTCGCTCGCCTCCCCCCAAAGCCAGCCGGCGACGCCGCGCCGGAGGCCTAACTAAAGGCGCGCGACGCTGCGCGCCGCCACCCAGACCGCTCCCAGCCCGCCTGCCGAGGCGAAGCCCGCGATGGCGCCAGCCAGCGCGCCGAGCAGAATCAGGGCGAGCGCGTTTGGAAACGCGCTGCGCCTGTTCCGTTTTGACGCACGGCGCTCGCCGGCGAGAGGAATGGAGAAGCTCATGGGCTCCGCAGAGCAATCTGGGCGCCATTGTGGCAAGCGTGCAGACGTTTCGCCGCATTCGGCGGCCTTATGGACGCCGCCGCCTCGGCGTAGGCTGAATGGCATGAGCCTCGAACCACCCCCCGTCCTGCTGGACATCTCGCCCGATGGCGCCGCCTTCCTGACCCTCAATCGCCCGGAGCGTCGCAACGCTTTCGACGAGATCATGATCGAGGCGTTGAGCGAGGCGTTTGAAACCCTGCGCGCGGCAGACCATGTGCGCGTCCTGTTCCTGAAGGGGGCGGGGGCCGCCTTCTGCGCCGGCGCGGATCTGGAGTGGATGAGGCGGCAGGGCGCGCACACCCAGGAAGACAATGAGGCCGATGCGCTGGCGCTGGCCGACATGCTGCGCCGCCTGCACGCCTTGCCGATGCTGACGGTTGCGCTGGTGCAGGGCGGCGCGTTCGGCGGCGGGGCGGGGCTGGTGGCGGCCTGCGATTATGCCGTGGCGACCGACGGTGCGCGCTTTGCCTTCTCCGAGGTGCGCCTCGGCCTGACCCCAGCCACGATCAGCCCCTATGTGGTCGCCGCGATCGGCCCGCGCGCCGCGCGGGCGCTCTTTGCCACCGCCATGCCGTTTGATGCGCGCCGCGCGCTGGAGATCGGCCTGATCCACGAGATTGCGCTCGACGCCAATGATCTTGCCCGGCGGGAGGAGCGGCTCGCCGATCTTGCCTTTGCGGCCGCCCCGGGGGCTGTCGCCGACGCCAAGGCGCTGGTGGATGATGTGTCCGGCCGGCCGATCGACCACGCGCTCTGCCAGGAAACCGCGCGCCGGATCGCCCGGCGTCGGGCGAGCCCGGAGGGCGTGGAGGGGCTTTCCGCCTTTCTGGAAAAGCGCGATCCCGCCTGGGCGCGCCCGGCCGGCTGAGACCGCCCGCGCCAGGAGCGCCGCCGCTCGTGACGCGCCGGCGCGCGCCGCCTATATGCGGGCGATGTCTGCTGCTCTTGTGCTCTTCTCCGCCGGTCAGGATTCCACCGCCTGTCTTGCCTGGGCGCTCTCCCGGTTCGAGCGGGTGGAGACCATCGGGTTCGATTATGGCCAGCGCCACCGGGTGGAGCTGACCCAGCGCCCGCGCGTGCTGGCCGCCCTGCGCGCCGGTTTCCCGGACTGGGCCGGCCGGCTGGGCGAGGATCATGTGCTTGATCTGTCGGTTCTGGGCCAGGTTGGTGAAAGTGCGCTCACCCACGACATGGCGATCGAGACTGCGGCGAGCGGTCTGCCGACCACCTTCGTGCCCGGCCGCAACCTGATGTTTCTGACCTTCGCCGGCGCGCTCGCCTATCGCCGCGGGATCGAGGTTCTGGTGGGCGGCATGTGCGAGACCGACTTCTCCGGCTATCCCGATTGCCGCGAGACCACGATCCAGGCCATGGCCGAGGCGCTGGCGCTGGGGCTCGATCGCGAGATGCAGATCGTGACCCCCCTCATGCACATCACCAAGGCCGAGACCTGGGCGCTGGCCCATGCGCTGGGCGGCGACGCGCTGGTGGATCTGACGGTGGAGGAGACCCACACCTGCTATGAGGGCGATCGCGCCAACCGGCATGCCTGGGGCTATGGCTGCGGGCGCTGCCCGGCATGTGAGCTGCGCGCCAGAGGCCATGCCGAATGGATCGCTGAGCGATGAGCTATGCGGTCAAGGAGCTGTATCTGACCCTTCAGGGGGAAGGGGCTCAGGCGGGCCGGGCGGCGGTGTTCCTGCGTTTTGCCGGCTGCAATCTGTGGAGCGGGCGCGAGGAGGATCGCGCGGGCGCGGTGTGCCGCTTCTGCGACACCGATTTCGTGGGCGTGAACGGACCGGGCGGCGGGCGCTTCGAGAGCGCGGACGCGCTCGCCGATGCGGTCGCCACGGCCTGGACGGGCGCGGGCGGGGCGCCCTATGTGGTGTGCACTGGCGGCGAGCCGCTGCTCCAGCTTGATGACGCGCTGATCGCGGCTTTTCACGCACGCGGCTTTGCGGTGGGGGTGGAGACCAACGGCACGGTTCGCGCGCCGGAGGGGCTGGACTGGATCTGCGTCAGCCCCAAGGCCGCCGCGCCGCTGCGCCAGACCTCCGGCGACGAGCTGAAGCTCGTGTTTCCGCAAGTGGAGGAGGAGGCCCAGCCCGAACGGTTCGAAAGCCTCGCTTTCCGCCACTTTCTGCTGCAGCCGATGGACGGGCCGCAAGCGCGCGAGAACACCGCCGCCGCCATTGCCTATTGCCTTGCCCATCCGCGCTGGCGGTTGTCGGTCCAGACCCACAAGACGCTGGGCATTCCATGACCGGGCGCGCGATCTATGCCGTTTCGGGCGGGTTCGACGCCGCGTGGCGCG
>JBIIUJ010000026.1:0-24425 GCA_044340025.1 Caulobacterales bacterium | reverse complement strand
GCGGGGTTCTGGCGCGGGTGGCGGTTTCGTGTGTCCCGGTGCGGGGCTGCGCCGCGTCCGGGATGACATCTGGCGGCTTTGCCGAGTCCGGGATGACAGACCGTGGCTTAGCCCTGTCCGGGATGACAGCCACCCCCATCGCTGCGGTCCGCGCCGCGCTTGCCAACCGCCTTGCCCTGTTCTGGGCCCCGTAAGAGGAGCGCGCCATGACGCATCGCACCATCGCCGCCGTGACAGACCGGATCATCGCCCGTTCGCGCGCCCGCCGGGCGCGCTATCTGGCGCTGGTGGAAAGCCGGCGCTCGCCCGATCCGGCGCGCGCACGCCTCGCTGCGGCCAATCAGGCGCACGGCTTTGCGGCCTGCCCGGCGAACGACAAGGAGATGCTGAAGGTGGGCCGCTGGCCCAATATCGGCATCGTCACCGCCTATAACGACATGCTGAGCGCGCATCAGCCGCTCGCCGCCTTCCCAGAGATCATCAAGCGCGCGGCGCGCAAGGCCGGGGCAACCGCGCAGGTCGCGGGCGGCGTGCCGGCGATGTGCGATGGCGTCACGCAGGGCTTCGAGGGGATGGAGCTCTCGCTCTTCTCGCGCGACGCCATCGCGATGGGAACGGCGGTGGCCTTCAGCCACGACACGTTCGACGCTGCGCTCTGCCTGGGCGTGTGCGACAAGATCGTGCCGGGCCTGCTGATCGGGGCGCTGCGTCACGGTTGGCTGCCGGTCATCTTCTGCCCGGCGGGGCCGATGCCGTCGGGCCTCCCCAACCCGGAAAAGGCGCGCATCCGCCAGCTCTACGCCGAGGGCAAGGTGGGCCGTGAAGCGCTGCTGGAGGCGGAGAGCCAGTCCTATCACGGGCCGGGCACCTGCACCTTCTATGGCACAGCCAATTCCAACCAGATGCTGATGGAGATCATGGGCCTGCACGTGCCGGGCACGGCCTTTCCCAACCCGAACACGCCCTTGCGCACCGCGCTGGTGGAAGCCGCCGCCCGGCGCGCCGCGGCGATCACGCAGCTGGGCGACGCCTACACGCCCATCGGCCATGTGATCGACGAAAGGGCGATCGTGAACGCCATCGTCGGCCTGTGCGCGACCGGCGGCTCCACCAATCACATGATCCATATGCCCGCTATCGCGCTTGCCGCCGGGATCGAGATCGACTGGAACGACATGGCCGAGATTTCGGCCGTCACGCCGCTGATGTGCCGCGTCTACCCCAATGGCGTGGCGGACGTGAACCATTTCCACGCCGCAGGCGGGATGGGCTTTCTCGTTGGCGAGCTTCTGGGCGCGGGTCTGCTGCATGAAGACGTCCTGACCGTCGCGGGGCCAGGCCTCGCGCGCTATGCCGAAGAGCCGTTCCTTGAAGGCGACACGCTGGTCTGGCGGGCGGGCGCGGGCGCATCGGGCGACGAGGCGGTGCTGCGCGGCGTGGCCGCTCCCTTTGCGCCCGATGGCGGGCTGCGGCTGGTGAAGGGCAATCTGGGGCGGGCCTGCGTGAAAGTCTCGGCGGTGAAGCCGGAGCATCGCGTAGTGGAGGCCCCGGCGCGCGTGTTCCGCGATCAGGCAAGCCTGCACGCCGCGTTTCAGGCTGGCGAGCTCGACCGTGACGTTGTGGTCGTCGTGCGCGGGCAGGGGCCGCGCGCCACCGGCATGCCGGAGTTGCACAAGCTGACCCCGCCGCTCGGCGTTCTGCAGGACCGGGGCTTCAAGGTCGCGCTCGTGACCGACGGGCGGATGAGCGGCGCCTCGGGCAAAGTGCTCGCCGCCATCCATGTCTCGCCCGAGGCGGTCGCCGACGGGCCCATCGGCAAGCTGCGCGATGGCGATATCGTGCGGGTGGACGCCGAAAGCGGCGCGCTCGAAGCGTTGGTGGCGCCAGCCGAATGGGCCGCCCGCGCCCTCGACAATGCCTTGCCAGTCGGCGTGGGCCGCGGCTTTGGCCGGGAGCTGTTCAGCGTGTTCCGCCAGGTCGTGACGAGCGCCGAGCAGGGGGCGAGCCCGTTTGGCGACCTCGACCCCGGCGACGATGCGCCCGCCCCGGCTATCGCCAATGGCGCGCAGGCGGCCGAGGCAGACGCTTGATCCTTGTTGGCGATATCGGCGGCACCAATGTGCGCCTCGCGATCGCCCATCGCGGCAGCGGGCGCGTGCGGCTCGATCATGTCGGGCGCAAGCCGGTGCGCGATTTCCCGTGCCTGGAGGAGGCGGTCGCCGCCTGGCAGGCCGAGACCGGGCTTGCGCCGCGCCATGCTGTCTTTGCGCTCGCTGGCCCCACCGGCGCTGATGAGGTCCGCTTCATCAATTCGCCATGGGTCGTTTCAGCCTCCCGCCTGAAGGCGCGCTTCGGGTTTGAGAGCGTCACGCTGGTCAATGATTTCGCCGCTCAGGCGCGCGCCGCGCCCGAGGCCCCGGACGCCGCTTTCGAGACGCTGATCCCGGGACGTTCGGTCGCCGGGGCGCCGCTCGTGGTGCTTGGGCCGGGCACGGGTCTGGGCCTCGCGATCGTGATCCCCAGGGGCGGCGACTGGATCGTGCTGCCTTCCGAAGGCGGTCATCAGGCCTTTGCGCCCGCCGATGCGCGCGAACGCCAGATCCTTGATCTGCTCGCTGAAACCCGACCGTTCGTGAGTTTCGAGGATCTCTGCTCCGGCAAGGGGCTGGACCTGCTCTACGCCACTCTGGCGCAGCTTCGCGACCATCCGGGCCGGCTTTCCGGCGCGCCGGAGATCGGCCGCGCTGCGGTGGCCGGAGACGACCCCCTCGCGGTGGAGGCGGCCGAGACGCTGGCGCTCATCCTCGCCACCTTCTGCGGCGACGCGATCCTGGCCAGCGGGGCCAAAGGCGGCTGCGTCATCGCGGGCGGCGTCGCCGAAGCGCTGGCCCCGTTTCTGCGCGCGCCGGCGTTTCAGGAGCGGTTGTGCAATCGCGGACCGTCGGGGGACTATCTGTCCGGCGTGCCGATCCGGCGCGCGCGCGACGCCTTTGCGGCGCTGGAAGGGGCAGCTTTCTTCGCGCCAGCCTAGCTCTCCGGCAAGAAATTGCGTATCGCCCTGCCTTGACCGACCGTGGCGGCATGGCTATGTCCCTCATCGAGAGTTTTGGAGAAACGCCGTGCGATCCATCGCGCCCGTACTCGTTAGAAGGCCGCGTCAGCCGTAGGGGCCTCACATCCCCTGCCGCAGCGCGGCCTGACCCATGAAGGGGCTTCCCACAGGAGGCCCCTTTTTCGTTGCCTGCTCGCCTCTGTTTTCCGCCTCCCCGCCCTCGCAAAAGGACCGCCCCCATGAGCCCGCCGGACGCCGCGCCCCCGCAGCCCGATCCCAACCTGATGACCGGCGCGGAGATCGTCGTGCGCGCGCTGATCGATCAGGGCGTGGACACGATCTTCGGCTATCCCGGCGGCGCGGTGCTGCCGATCTATGATGCGCTGTTCCAGAAATCCGACCAGATCGAGCATGTGCTGGTCCGCCATGAGCAGGGGGCCAGCCATATGGCGGAGGGCTATGCCCGCTCCTCCGGCAAGCCGGGCGTGTTCCTCGTCACCTCCGGCCCCGGCGCGACGAACGCCGTGACGGGCCTCGTGGATGCGCTGATGGATTCGATCCCCGTGATCTGTTTCACAGGCCAGGTGCCCACCCATCTGATCGGCTCGGACGCCTTTCAGGAATGCGACACCACCGGCATCACCCGCTCGGCGACCAAGCACAATTATCTGGTCAAGAATGTCGATGATCTCGAACGCGTCGTGCACGAGGCGTTTCAGGTCGCCACCACCGGCCGGCCCGGCCCCGTGGTGATCGACATCCCCAAGGACGTGCAGTTCAAGAAAACGGTCTATCGCGGCCGGCCAAACCGGGAGCATCGCACCTATCGCCCCAGGACCGATCCCGACATGGCGGCCATCAATGCGGCGGTCGATCTGATGCTCTCAGCCGAGCGCCCCGTGTTCTACACCGGCGGCGGGGTGATCAATGCCGGCCCGGAGGCCAGCAGGCTGCTGCGCGAGCTGGTGGACCTGACGGGCTTTCCCATCACCTCCACGCTGATGGGGCTTGGCGCCTATCCCGCGAGCGGGGAGCATTGGCTCGGCATGCTTGGCATGCACGGCGCCTACGAGGCCAATCTCGCGATGCACGGCTGCGACGTGATGATCAATATCGGCGCGCGCTTCGACGACCGCGTGACCGGCAGGCTCGACGCCTTCTCCCCCGGCTCGAAGCGCATCCATGTCGATATCGACCCGTCCTCGATCAACAAGAACGTGCGCACGGAGATCGGCATCGTCGCTGACGCGGGCAAAGCCATCGCGGCGATGATCGCAGCCTGGCATCGCAAGGCGCGCGGCCGGCCGGATATCTCGGCTTGGAAGAAGCAGATCGAGGGCTGGAAGGCCCGAAAAGGCTTTCACTATGTCCAGCCCGCGCGCGGCGTGATCAAGCCGCAATACGCTGTCGAGCGGCTCTACGAACTCACAAAGGGGCCCAACACCTACATCACCACCGAAGTGGGCCAGCATCAGATGTGGGCGGCGCAGTTCTATCGCTTCGAAGAGCCCAACCGCTGGATGACGTCGGGCGGTCTGGGCACGATGGGCTATGGCCTGCCGGCGGCGGTGGGCGTGCAGAAGGCCCACCCCGATGCGCTGGTGATCGACATCGCTGGCGAGGCCAGCGTGCAGATGACGATGCAGGAAATGAGCACGGCGCTGCAATATGACCTGCCGATCAAGGTGTTCATCCTGAACAACGAATGGATGGGCATGGTGCGCCAGTGGCAGCAATTGCTGCATGGGGAGCGCTATTCGCACTCCTATTCGGAGGCCTTGCCGGATTTCGTGAAGCTCGCGGAAGCCTATGGCTGCGTGGGCATGCGCTGCGCGGAGGCCGCCGATCTCGACGATGCGATCCGTGAGATGGTGGCGATCCGCCGCCCGGTGATCTTCGATTGCCGGGTGGAGAAGGCGGAGAACTGCTTCCCCATGATCCCGTCAGGCGCCGCGCACAACGAGATGCTGCTCGGCGATGATGGCCGCGACCTGGGAACCGCAATCGACGAGAAGGGCCGCGAACTGGTCTAGGCGCGCGTCTTACGCTAGTCTTACCGGCGAGAGCCAAGGAGCCGCGCCATGACCACGGCCAGAATGTCCACCAAGGGTCAGATCGTGATTCCGAAGGCGCTGCGCGATGCAAAGGGCTTCGCACCCGGTGTGGGCGTGGAGGTTGTGGATCACCCAGAGGGGCTGTTGCTGCGGCGCGCCCGCACCAAGCAGAGCGGAAAGGTCCCTGTGGAGACGCTGTTCGGCCTCCTGAAAGACCATTGGGACGGCGGTGCTATCTCGATCGAAGATATGGACCAAGCCGTCGCCGAAGGCGTGGCCGAACGCTACCGGCGTAGTCTTCATGATCACGATTGACACCACCGTGCTCGCCCGCGTCCTGATGAAGGACAATCCGGACGAGGCGCGGGCGGCGGAGACGCTGCTGTCCTCAAACCAGTGCTATGTGCCTTTGTCGGTGGTGCTTGAACTCGCCTGGGTGCTGAAGAGCGTCTATCGCCAGGAGCGGAAGAACCAGATCGCCGCCTTGCGGTCTGTCCTCGCTGCCGACCGCCTCGAAGTCGAACGCGCGGACGCAGTCGCCATGGCGCTGGACTGGACCGAGGAGGGAATGGACTTCGCCGACGCGCTGCATCTGGCGAGCAGCCCCCCGGCAGACCGCTTCGCCACGTTCGACAGAGCCTTCGTGCGGCTGGCCGCGCGGCTGCATACCGCCATCCCTGTGAGTGCGCCTTGATGTACCTCCGCTTCCTCCCCCTCCTCGCCACGCTTCTCGCCGCGCCCGCGCTCGCCGCGCCGGTTCCGCGGTTCGAGCCGGGGCCCTGCCCGGTGGATGTGTCCGCCATTCCGCGACAGACCGACTGTGGCGTCCTGGTCGTGGCGGAAAACCGCGACAGGCCTGCCGGGCGCACCGTGACCATTCCGGTGGTGATCGCACGCGCCGATCCCGCAAAGAGGAAGCCCGATCCGGTGATCTTCCTGCATGGCGGGCCTGGCGGTTCGGTGCTGGCCGGCGTTGGCGGCTTTTTCGATGACAGCCGGATCCAGCGCCCCGCCAATGCGCCGCCGCTGCCGCCTTTGGTGGGCGCGGACCGGGACTGGATCTTCTTCGATCAGCGCGGGGCAGGGCTCGGCCAGCCCAACCTCGATTGCGGTGAGGTCCAGCTCACCGATTCCGGGCTCGTCTCGGATCTCGACGTGGCGCTCATGACGGCCTGTCACCAGCGGCTGAAGGCCGCCGGCATCGACCTGTCGCGCTATAATTCGGAAGAGATTGCGCGCGATGTGGCCGATCTGCGCCGCACGCTCGGGTTTGACGCCTTCAATCTCTATGGCGTCTCCTATGGCTCGCGCGTTGCCTTCGCGGTGCAGCACTATGCGCCCGAGGGGCTGCGCGCCGCGATCCACGATGCGCCCTATCCGCCCGAAGCCAAAGGCACCGAAGACCTGCCCTGGCTCGTGGCGCGCGAGGTGCGCGACGTGCTCGCCAAATGCGAGGCCGATCCCGCCTGCAAGGCGAAGTTCGGCGGGCTGGAGCCGCGCCTGACGGCGGCTGCCGCAGACTGGGCGACGGCGCCGCGCGTGGTGGCCGGCAAGACCTATAGCGTGGAGGATCTGGCGAGCTATCTGCTTGATGCGACCTATAGCTGGCGGGGAACCCGCAGCCTGCCGCGCGATCTTTCCGCCATCCTGGCCGGCGACATGGCCGCGCTCGACGCCTACATGCAGGACCGCTCCGGCTATGAGGAGGGCCAGAACCTGACCCACTTCTGCAAGGAGGAGCTGCCCTTCGAGAGCCCGGCGCGCATGCGCGAGAAGGCGGGAACAGACCCGCTGGCTCTGGCGATCGTGACCACGGCTGCGCGCTATTTCGACGCCTGCAAGGCGTGGGATGTCGGCCCGCCCAACCCGCGCGAGATCGAGCCTGTGCGGTCGGCTGCGCCCACCCTGCTGATCGCCTCCGAGATCGACGCCGGCTGCCCCACCGATTTCTCGGAAGCTGCGGTGCGCCACCTGCCGCGCGGCCAGTTCGTCGCCGTGCCCAACGCCACCCATGGCGTCACCCGGCGCTCCGCCTGCGCGCGCACCATGGTGGCCGCCTTTCTGGACAATCCCGCCGCCCCAGTGGACCGGACCTGCCTCGCCCGCGAGCACGCCAGCCTGCCCTTCATTCTTGAGCCAGAGCCCCAATGAACCAGCCGCTTTCCGCCTATTTCATCCCCGAGGGTCAGACGCCTGAAATCCGCACCACGCTGGCCGTGATCGTGGACAACGAGCCCGGCGTGCTTGCGCGCGTGGTGGGGCTGTTTTCTGCGCGCGGCTACAATATCGAAAGCCTGACGGTCGCTGAAACCGATCACGATCGCCATACCTCGCGCATCACGATCGTGACCAAGGGCACGCCCCAGGTGCTGGACCAGATCAAGGCTCAGCTCGACCGGATGGTGCCGATCCATCGCGTCATCGACTTCTTTGGCGATGCAGACGCCCTGCGCAGGGAACTCGCGCTGATCAAGGTGGCAGGCGAGGGCGATGACCGGGTGGAGGCGCTGCGCCTGGCCGATGCGTTCAAGGCCAAGGTGATGGACGCCACGCTCGACAGCTTCGTCTTCGAGCTGACCGGCGCGCCCAAGAAGCTCGACGATTTCATCGAGCTGATGCGTCCCCTGGGGCTGGTGGAGGTCTCGCGCACCGGCGTCGCGGCCATTCGGCGCGGGCGCGAGGCGCTGTGAGGCGCGCAGCCGCGCTGCTCCTTGGTCTGGCGCTGCTGGGCGGGGCTGCTGCTGCGCAGGAGGCCCCGCCGCCGCCCGCTCCCTCTGGCGCCCAGGCGGCGCTGCTGGAGGCCGATCTGGCGCTGGCCGAAGCCATCCTCGCCGATGGGCCGCGCGCCGCCTATGCGGCGGCTCTCGCGGCTGACGGTATTCTGTTTGACGCCGCCGGCCCCTCCCAGCCCGGTCCCGCTGCGGCCGAGCAGCGGTTTGCGGGCTTTCCGCCCGATGCGCGCATGCAGCGCTCGCCAGAGGCCGCCGCGGTTTCTGCGGATGGGGCGAGCGGGACGAGCTGGGGCGGCTATGCCCTCAGCGAAGGGGCGCGGCTTGTGGTGCAGGGCCGCTATCTGACAAGCTGGCGGCGCGAGGACGGGGTCTGGCGGATCGTGGCCGAACTGGCCGCTGGGCGCACGCCACGTCCGCCGGCGCCAGCTCAGCCCTAGCCTTTGGCCTTGTCCGCCTTTGGCTCCTCCGGGCAGATGAACACATAGGCCGCCATGCCATAGCAGGTGGTGCGGCCAAGGAAGTAGTTCACCTCGAATTTCGAGAAGACGATGAAATCCGTCCGCTCGATCGGCAGCAGGCTCGCGACATCCAGCATCAGCTTGTCCTGGAGGCGCATCACCCGCCGGAACTGATCCTCGTCCGGGTTGGTCGCCATCAGCGCGAGCACGATGACGGTGAGGACCCCCACAAACGTCAGCATTTCGCCCAGAACGCTTGCCGGTTTGCGTGCTTGCTTGCCCATACCTGCGCCATAGCGCGGCGCGCGTGCGCCGGGAAGTCGGCCCCGCCGGGCGGCTTGTGCTTTGACCACTAGGGCCTCACCGCCTAATCCGCCCCAATCACCTGGCTCCGGGAGAGGCCTGCATGACTTACGAAACGCTGCGTATCGCCGATCAGGATGGCGTGCGCACCATCACCCTGCACCGACCCGAGGCGCTGAACGCCTTCAACGCCCAGTTGATGGCCGATCTCACTGCGGCGCTGGACGCCGCCGAGACGGACGCCGCCGTCGGTGCGATCGTGATCACGGGTTCGGCCAAGGCCTTCGCGGCGGGCGCCGACATCAAGGAAATGGCCCCCAAGGGCTTTGCCGACGTCTATGGCGAGGATTTCATCACCGCCACGTGGGAGCGCGTCACCCGCTGCCGCAAGCCCGTGATCGCGGCGGTGGCGGGCTTTGCCCTCGGCGGCGGCTGCGAGCTCGCCATGATGTGCGACTTCGTGATTGCCGCCGACACCGCAAAGTTCGGCCAGCCGGAGATCAAGCTCGGCGTCATCCCGGGGGCGGGCGGCAGCCAGCGGTTCGCCCAGTTCGCCGGTAAGGCCAAGGCGATGGACATGATCCTGACGGGCCGGATGATGGACGCGGCCGAGGCCGAACGCTGTGGGATCGTGGCGCGCGTCGTGCCTGCCGATCGGCTGCTGGAGGAAGCCCAGGCGGCGGCCGCCACCATCGCCGGCTATGGGCGGCTTTCGGTGATGGCGGCCAAGGAGGCGGTCAATCGGGCCTTCGAGACGCCGCTGTCGGAAGGGGTGCGGTTTGAACGGCGGTTGTTCCATGGCCTGTTTGGCACCGCCGACCAGAAAGAAGGCATGAGCGCGTTTGCCGAGAAGCGGCCCGCCCGGTTCACCGGGCGGTGAGGGCGCAGCGCTTGCTGCAATCGCGCCTGCAGACCAGTTGACGGACCCGGCGCCCTGAGCAATAAGACGCGCCTCGTTTTGGAGGGGGCGACCCTTCCCCACAGATAGGCAGGTCATGGCGAATACATCGTCAGCCAAGAAAGCGACGCGCAAAATCGCGCGCCGCACGGCGATCAACAAGGCGCGGCGCTCGCGCATGCGCACCTTCGTCCGCAAGGTTGAGGAAGCTCTCGACGCAGGCGACGCCGTCGGCGCGAAGGCGGCGCTGGCGCTGGCCGAGCCCGAAATCATGCGCGCGGTCTCCAAGGGCGTGGTTCACAAGAACACAGGCTCGCGAAAGGTTTCGCGCCTGGCTCACCGCCTCAAGACGGTGTCTGCGTCAGCATCCTGACGTAGACGGGGCGCAAACCCCGCTGCATCAATAAAGAATGATGAGTAAAGCCGGCCGCAGCCTCTGCGCGCCGGCTTTGTTTGTTCTGACGCTGAGCTTCAGCGGCGCGAACAAAATCGCCGCCAATGCTCGCCTCGCGCGCCCTCAGGGGGGCTCTAAAAGTTATCCACAACCAATTGTCGCAGCCCAGGTGACGCGCCTGATCGGCTGATTCGCCTAAGTGGTGTTCAGCGCTGGAGTTTTGCCTGATCCCCCCTCCGAGAGGGGCTGAATGTGACCGTTAACGGATGGTTGACGCGCCCAAGGGCAGGCGGGCATTCTCCCCTCATCACAGACAAACGGTCCTGACCCGGACGACCGGCGGCGCATCAGACAAGCGCCGGCGAACGGGGAAGACATGGGTTCAGGAGTTCGCGCGCAGCGCACGCAGGTTGGGGGCGAAACGGAATGAAGAGCCTTGAGAACGGGCGTGCGCAGGCGCACGCCTATGCCGGAGAGGTGTGGTCGGGCGTGCTCGCCGCCGCACAGGATCTTTGGAGCGGCGATGAGATCGCCGGCTGGCTGAGACCGCTTGCGGTTGGCGCCGCCGACGAGAGCGAAGTGGTGCTGCTGGCCCGCACGGGCTATGCCCGCGACCGTGTTCGCGCTGAATATCTTGAAAAACTTCAGGAACTTTGGATGCGTCTGGATTCTCGCGCCCGCAGCCTTCGGGTTGCTGTGCAAGCGCGTCAGTCCGACCAGGACGGTCGCGATGTGTCGGCGCCGACCGCCCAGGACGCTGATGCCGACGCCGCCTCGCTTGCCGGTCTCGACCCCCGTTTCACGTTCGACCGGTTCATCAAGGGCAAGCCGAACGAGGTTGCCTGCACGGTGGCCGCCCGGATGGCCGGCCCGCGCCCGCCCTTCCGGCTCGTGCTCATCCATGGCCGCACGGGCGTGGGCAAGACCCACCTGCTCCAGGCGGCCGCACGGGAAGCCGCAGGCCGCGGCAAGCGGGTGCTTTATCTCACGGCCGAGGCCTTCCTCACCGACTTTCTCGCTTCGCTGCGCGACAAGACGATCACGCAGTTCAAGGAGCAGGTGCGCGGCGTCGATCTCCTGCTGATCGACGACATCCGCTTCATCGCCGGCAAGGCCGCCACCTGCGATCAGTTCGCCCTGACCATCAATGCGGTGATCAGCGGCGGCGGCGCGGTGATGTGCTCGGCCGATGGGCCGGCTGAGACGCTCGACGGCTTTGACGAGCGGCTGCGCTGCCAGCTTAAAGGCGGCGTGTCCTGCCGGATCGAGGAGCCTGACTTCGGGATGCGACGCGGTATCGCCAGCCGTTTCGCGACCGATTACGCTGAAGCCGACCCCTCCTTCAACCTGCCTGCGGAGGTGCTTGATCTGGTCGCCACCCGGCTGGTTGGGCCTGGTCGCATCGTCGAAGGTTGCATCAACAAGATCTATGCGGGTAGCGCCCTTCTCGGTCGCCCTGTCACTTCAGCACTCGTGGAAGAGGCCATCATGGACGTTCGCCGGACTGCCGACACCAAGCGCATCACCCTGGACATGATCCAGAAGAAGGCGAGCGTGTTCTTCGACATTCCGGTCGCCGACCTCAATTCGCCGTGCCGCAAGCGTGCGATCGTCCGCCCGCGCCAGATCGCCATGTATCTGTGCAACAAGCTCACCGCCCGTTCTGTTTCCGAGATCGGCCGCAAGTTCGGCGGGCGCGATCACACCACCGTGCTGAACGCGATCAGGCGGATCGAGAGCCTGATCGGGGAGGACGACCGCGTCGCCAAGGACGTGGAGGGCCTGCGGTCCACGCTTCTGCAGTAGAATATCGCTGTGGTGCACGCTTGGCGCCGGTTTCCAGCTTCGGTGAATCCGGTCTAGAGTGCGTGTCCTTTCTTGGGCGCGCGGGCGGCGGCGTGATGATTCAGCCGGAGGGATCGACGGGACCGGCATGAGGCTGACACTAGAACGCGCTGCGTTGCTGAAGGCGCTGAACCACGTCCAGAGCGTCGTCGAGCGCCGCAACACGATACCGATCCTGTCCAACGTGCTGATCACAGCGCGCGAAGGCGCGGTGAGCTTCACCGCGACCGATATGGACATCGAAATCCAGGAGAGCGTCCCGGCGGATGTGGAAATGGACGGCGCCGTCACCGCGCCGGCCCACACGCTCTATGAGATCGTGCGCAAGCTGCCGGATGGCGCGCAGGTGCGGTTTGATCTGGCGGGCGACGATCCCCGCCTGACCATTGCGGCCGGCCGCTCCCGCTTTTCCCTGCCGGTGCTGCCGGCAGGCGACTTTCCCGCCATGAGCGCAGGCGATTTCGCCACCCGCTTCCGGTTCGAGAAGCGTGATCTGGCCCGCCTGATCGACAAGACGCGGTTCGCCATCTCCACCGAGGAGACCCGCTACTATCTCAACGGCGTCTATCTCCACGCGCCGGCCGGCGATGGCCTCCTGCGGGCCGTAGCGACCGATGGCCACCGCCTCGCGCTGGCCGAGATGAGCGCGCCGGAGGGGGCGGCGGGCATGCCGGGCGTGATCGTGCCGCGCAAAGCCATCCAGGAGATCCGCCGCCTGCTCGATGACGCCGGCGATGAGGTCCAGATCGCCCTGTCGGACGCCAAGGTCCGGTTCAGCTTTGGCCGGGCCCACCTCACGTCCAAGCTGATCGACGGCTCCTTCCCGGACTACACACGCGTCATTCCGCGCGGCAACCCCCGCACGCTCGAGGTGGAGAACAAGCTCTTCGCCGACGCGGTGGATCGGGTCGCCACCATTTCGGCGGAACGCTCGCGCTCGGTGAAGCTCTCGCTGGACGATGGTCGCGTGGTGTTGACGGTGAATAATCCCGAGAGCGGCTTGGCGGTGGAAGAGATCGCCGCCGAGTACACGGCCGAGCCCATGGAGATCGGCTTCAACGCGCGCTACCTGCTCGATATCGCGGGCCAGATCGGGGATTCACAGGCCGTGTTCGAACTGGCGGACAGCGCCTCGCCCACCCTGGTGCGCGACAAGGCCGATCCGCAGGCGCTGTTCGTGCTGATGCCGCTGCGGGTGTGAGCGGGACCTCTGCGCTGGCGCCGCGCGCGGTGCATGTCACACGGTTGGCGCTCACTCAGTTCCGCAACCATGCGCGGCTTGACCTCGATCTCGATGCGCGCCCGGTCTGCCTGATCGGCCCCAATGGCGCGGGCAAGACCAATATTCTCGAGGCGCTGACAGCGTTCGGGCAGGGGCGCGGTCTGCGCGGCGCAGACCTGCCGGAAATGGCGCGCGAAGGCGCTGATGGCGGGCCCTGGGCGGTGGCGCTGCGGCTGATGGTGGACGGGCAGGAGGCGCGCCTCGGCATCGGGCTGGAGCCATCCTCGGCCGGCGGCTGGCGGCGCGTGGCCCGGCTGGACGGCCGGCCATCGAGCCCGGCGGCCCTCTCCGCGCTTTTGCGCACCGTGTGGCTGACGCCCCCCATGGACCGGCTGTTCGCCGGCCCGGCGGGCGAGCGGCGCCGCTTCCTCGACCGGCTGATCGCCAGCGTTGATCCCGCCCATGCCGAGCCTGCCGGCCGCTATGAAAAGGCGCTGCGCGAGCGCCAGCGGCTGCTGGAGGAGGCCCGGCCCGATCGCGCCTGGCTGGACGGGCTCGAGGCCGAAATCGCCGCCGCCGGCGTGGCGATCGCAGCGGCGCGGGTGGAAGCGGCCAGCGCGCTGCAAGCCGCCATTGACGCCCGGCCCGACGGGGCCTTTCCCAAGGCCGATCTCCTGCTGGAGGGCGGGCTGGAAGCCGCGCTCGCTGGCGGGGAAAACGCAGTCGCCACCGAGGACTGGTTCCTTGCCCGCCTGCGCGACAGCCGCGCGCGCGATGCCGCCGCCGGCCGCGCGCTGGATGGGCCGCACCGATCCGATCTGAAGGCGCGCCACCGCGCGCGCGATCAGGCGGCGGAGAAATGTTCCACCGGCGAGCAGAAGGCGCTGGTGGTGGGCCTCATCCTTGCCCATGCGCGCTGGCTGGCCGAGCAGCCGCGCGGCCCCAATCCATTAGTTCTGCTGGATGAAGCCACCGCCCACCTCGACGAAGCCCGGCGGGCGGCGCTGTGTGCGGAACTGGTTGCGCTGCCCGGCCAGGCCTGGCTTTCCGGGGTTGATGAAAGCGCATTTGCAGCCTTCGGCGAATGCGCCCAAAAGAGAATGATCTCCCCATCTGACGCCTGCCCCCTCGGAGCCCGCCCATGAGCGACGACACGCCCGAAGACCGATCCGCCGAGGCCGCCTATGGCGCCGATTCCATCAAGGTTCTCAAGGGTCTGGATGCGGTGCGCAAGCGCCCCGGCATGTATATCGGCGACACCGACGATGGCTCCGGACTGCACCACATGGTGTATGAAGTGGTCGATAACGCCATCGACGAGGCGCTCGCCGGCCACGCCACCCGCGTGGGCGTCACGCTGCATGCGGACGGTTCAGCCGAGATCAGCGACGACGGCCGCGGCATCCCCACCGACATCCACTCCGAGGAGCGGGTTTCGGCGGCTGAAGTGATCATGACCCAGCTGCATGCGGGCGGGAAGTTCGATCAGAATTCCTATAAGGTCTCGGGCGGGCTTCATGGCGTCGGCGTGTCGGTGGTCAATGCGCTGTCGGAGTGGCTGGACCTGACCATCTGGCGCGGCGGCAAGGAGCATACGATGCGCTTCCGCATGGGCGTGGCCGAGGCGCCTCTGCGCGTGGTGGGCGATGCGGCGCCCGGCGCGAAGGGCACCATGGTGCGTTTCCTCGCCTCGCCCACGATTTTCACCAAGACCGAATACGACCGGAAAACGCTGGAACATCGCCTGCGCGAGCTCGCCTTCCTCAATTCCGGCGTCACGATCACCTTCCGGGATCTGCGCGGGCCGGAGCCGTTTGAAGAACTCCTGCACTATGAGGGCGGGGTTGAGGCCTTCGTGCGCCACATCGATCGCAACCGCCAGGGTCTGATCCCCGCCCCGCTGATGATCCGCGGCGAGCGCGACGGCGTGACAGTGGAAGCCGCCCTTCAATGGAACGACGGCTATCACGAGAACGTCCTCTGCTTCACCAACAACATCCCGCAAAAGGATGGCGGCACCCACCTTGCGGGCTTCCGCGGCGCGCTGACGCGGATCGTCAATTCCTATGCGGAAAGCTCCGGCATCGCCAAGCGCGAGAAGGTGGACATCACCGGCGATGACGCGCGCGAGGGCCTCACCTGCGTTCTCTCGGTCAAGGTGCCAGACCCGAAATTCTCCAGCCAGACCAAGGAGAAGCTGGTCTCCTCCGAGGTCCGACCCATCGTGGAGAACATCGTCGGCGAGGCGCTCTCCCAGTGGTTTGAGGAAAACCCCGGCCCCGCCAAGGCCATCATGAGCAAGATCGTGGAAGCCGCCGCCGCGCGCGAGGCCGCCCGCAAGGCGCGCGAACTCACCCGCCGCAAGACCGCGCTCGACATCGCCTCTCTGCCCGGCAAGCTCGCCGACTGCCAGGAGCGCGACCCCGCCAAGGCCGAACTGTTCCTGGTGGAGGGCGATAGCGCCGGCGGCAGCGCCAAACAGGCGCGCAATCGCGAAAACCAGGCGGTGCTGCCGTTGCGCGGCAAGATCCTGAACGTGGAGCGCGCCCGCTTCGACAAGATGCTGTCCAGTCAGGAGATCGGCACCCTGATCACCGCGCTTGGCACCGGCATCGGCCGCGACGACTTCGATGTGGAGAAGCTGCGCTACCACAAGGTGGTGATCATGACGGACGCCGACGTGGACGGCGCCCACATCCGCACGCTGCTGCTCACCTTCTTCTTCCGGCAGATGCCGGCGCTGATCGAGCGTGGGCATCTGTTCATCGCCCAGCCGCCGCTGTTCAAGGCCGGGAAGGGCAAGTCCCATCGCTACCTCAAGGACGAGGCCGCGCTGGAAGAGTTCCTGATCGAGGAGGGAACGCAGGGCGAGGTGCTCGTGCTGGACGGCGGCGCCCAGATTGCCGGCCCGGACCTGAAGCGCGTGGTGCAGGAGGCCGCCGCGGTGCAGGCGATCGTCGCGCGCCTTGCGGCGCGCGCGCCGCGCTTCCTGCTCGAACAGGCCGCCTGCGCCGGGGCGCTGCGCGAAGAGGCAGGCGAGGCCGAGGCCCAGGCGCTTGCGGCCCGGCTGAACGCCCAGGCCGAGGAAGGCGAGGATGGCTGGATCGCCACCCTGTCCGAGGGCGGTCTGCTGGTCGAGCGCGAGGTGCGCGGCGTGCGCGAGCGCGTGGGGCTGGATCATGGCCTCCTGCATTCGGCCGACGCCCGCCGGCTGGCGGCGCGCAGCGAGGCGCTGGCCGAGACCTATGGCGGCGTGGCGATCCTGCGCTCGGAAAAGGGCGGCAAGGAGATCGCCGTGCATGGTCCGCTCAGCCTGCTGGAAGCGGTGCTCGAAGCCGGACGGCGCGGCCTCTACATCCAGCGCTACAAGGGCCTGGGCGAAATGAACCCCGATCAGCTCTGGGAAACCACGCTCGACACCGACGCCCGCTCCCTCCTTCAGGTGCGCATCGACCACGCCGACACGGCCGACGAAATGTTCGTCAAGCTGATGGGCGACGTGGTGGAGCCGCGCCGCGAGTTCATCCAGGAAAACGCGCTCGAAGCCGAGGTGGACGCTTAAGGCGCGATTTCGTCATCCCGGCCAAGCAATCGAGAGCCGGGACCTTGGGCGGGCCTGGACTCCGCGAGGTCCCGGATCGGGGCTTCGCCCCGTCCGGGATGACGGTGAACACCGGCTCCCCCCGTCATCCTGGCCGAGCGCCGCGAGAGCCGGGACCTCCAGCAGCATCCAGCGCCACTCACCCCTTGCCCCCGCGCCGGGCGCGAAAGAAGGCGCGCAGCCTCTCGCCAGCTTCCTCCGCCCGCACGCCGCCTGTGACGGCCGGGCGCCAGTGGCAGGTGGGCTGCTCGAAGAAGCGGGGGCCGTGGGCGATGGCGCCGCCCTTTGGGTCTGGCGCGCCATAGACAAGCCGCCCGATGCGCGCATGGCTGATCGCGCCGGCGCACATCGCGCAAGGCTCCAGCGTGACAAACAGCGTCAGGCCCGTCAGCCGGTAATTGCCGATCGCTTCGGCGGCCCGTCGCATCGCCAGGATTTCCGCATGGCCGGTGGGATCGTGCAGGCCGATCGGGGCGTTATGCGCTTGCCCCAGAACATCCCCGGTTGCGGGATCGATCACCAGCGCGCCCACCGGCGTCTCGCCGGCGGCGGCGGCCTGATCGGCCAGCGCCAGCGCGCGATCCATCCAATGCTCGTCCGGCGCCGTCGTCATGGCGCGGTCTTGCCGCAAGACGCGCAGACGGGAAAGGGCGCACGCTTGACAGGCCCGTCGCCGGTCCGCGTGATTGCATGCAAGAACAGAGCGCGCAGGCCGGCGCGCCCTTGAGAGGGAGTTGTGATGCCTGTCGCCGCCGCCGTTCGCGCCTCCGAGATCGCCGCCTTGCGTGCGCTGCTCCAGACCCTGCTGCCGCCGGAAGGCGCGCCCCGGCCCGCGCTCTCCGACCAGCGGGCCGGCTATGACGGCATGGGCCTCTCCCAGGGTCTGCCGGAGGGCGCGGTGGTGGAAGACGTCCGGATCGGGGCGTTGTCGGCCGAACGGGTCCGCACGCCGGGCGCAGACGGCAGCCGCGCGCTCCTCTATCTGCATGGCGGCGGCTACATGATCGGCAGCCCCCGGAGCCACCGCCATCTTGCGGCCGCGCTGGCCGCGCGGTTCGGCGCGCCCGTCCTGTCCCCCGATTATCGGTTGGCGCCGGAACATGCCTTTCCCGCGGCGGTGGATGATGCGCTCGCGGCGTTTGGCTTCCTTGTGGATCAGGGGGTGCGCCCGGAGCGCATCGCAATCGCAGGCGACAGTGCAGGCGGCGGGCTGGCGATTGCTGCGGCCATCGCGCTGCGCGACAAGGGCGCTGCCTTGCCCGGCGCCATCCTGGCGCTCAGCCCCTGGGCGGATCTGACTCAGTCCGGCGAGAGCCACCGAACCAAGGCCGCCGCCGACCCCATCGTTGCGACGGATCGGCTGCAGGAAATGGCGGACGCATATCTGGCGGGATCAGACGCGGGCCAGCCGCTGGCCTCGCCAGCGCTGGCTGATCTCGGCGGTCTGCCCCCGCTTTATCTGCAGACCGGCTCGGAGGAGATCCTGCTCTCCGACTCGATCGCGTTGGCCGCGCGGGCGGCCGCAGCCCAGGTGGAGGTGCGCGTCGATCTCGTGCCCGGCCAACTGCACGTCTATCCATACTTCCAGGCGTGGCTCAGCGATGCGCGGGAGGCCGTGGCCGACGCCGGCGCCTGGCTGAAAGCTCGCACCGGCGGGTAGGGGAACCAACCGCCTCCCCCCGGCCTTCGCCGGCGGGAGGCGCGTCCTTCTGCTTGGCCGTGTTGGACTATTCCGCCGCGATCTTCATGGCGGAAGCCTGAAACTGCGGCGCTTTGGGGGCCGGGAGGCCGGTTTCCGCCTCGCAGGACGCCCGCAGGGTTTCGACATCGCCGCCATAATTGAAGACCGTCGCCGGCGGGCGCGAAGCGCGCAGGCTGGCGCGCAAGCTCTCCGTCGCCGGAGCATCGAAGGATCCGTCCACAGAAGCGATGACGCCATAGCGCTTCGCGCCGTCGACAGAGACAAGCCCCCGCTTCACGTCGAGCGCCACCAGCGCGGGGTCGCGTTCCAGCGGATCGCCCCAGCCGCCGCCGCCCCAGGTGTCGTAATGGAGCTGATCGCCGGGATAGACGACGATATCGTCGCACTTGGAGGGAACGATCGTCTCGGTCCCATCGGCGCGCACCAGGATCTTCTTCGAGCGCATGCCCGGATCGCCGCCGTTCACGCCCCAGGGCTTGATAAACCACCGGTCGTCGTGGATGGCGATCAGCCCCTTTTCCAGGAAGCGATAGGTGATCCGCACGCCATTGCCGCCGCGATGCTTGCCCGCGCCGCCGCTGTCGGTGATCGATTCATAGCGCTCGATCCGCAGCGGGAAATACGCCTCGAGAAACTCGTTCGGCACGTTGGTGAAGTTCGGCCACAGCGAGTGACCGTCCGCGCCGTCGCCGAAGGGCCGGCCGGGGATGCCGCCGAAGCCGATCTGGAACAGCTGATAATATTTGCCGCTCGCCGCATAGGTGCCCGACAGCATCAGGTGCGGGGAGGAGGAGAAGCCGGCGGCGTTCAGGAACTCCGGCGCACGCTGGCCCAGGAGGGCGCCCAGCACGTCGAAGATCCGGCCCAGTGCGTGCGTCCGGCACGACAGAGCGGCCGGGAACTTCGGCTTCAGGAGCGACCCTTCAGGGATGCGCACCTCAACCAGATCATAGAACCCATCGTTGAACAGGATCTGCGGATCGAAAACCATGATCATGTAGATGCCGAAGAACATCTTCAGCATGTTTTCGTTCAGGTAGAAGTTGATCGAGCTTTCCGATTGCGGGTCCGTGCCCTCGAAATCGAGGATCACCTTCTCGCCCTCGCGCCACATCGTGCCCTTGATCTTGTAGGGGCCGAAGCCGCGGCCATCGTCGCAGATATAATCTTCAAACGTCAGCTTCTCGGTGGAGATCGAGGTCTGGATCAGCTGCGCCATCGCGCGCTTGTTCCGGTCGAGCAGATCCGAGCAGGCCGAGACATAGACGTCGTCGCCGAACCGGTCGCACAGCTCGTTGATCCGGCGCGCGGCGATCCGGCACGAGGCGATGATCGCGATCAGGTCGGCACGGCACCATTCCACCATGCGCACGTTGGAGAGCACGAGCTTGAGCAGGTCCTCCTGGAACTCGCCCTTGCGGTAGAGCTTCACCGGCGGAATGCGGATGCCTTCCTGGAAGATGCTGGCGGCGTCTGTGGGCAGAGAGCCCGGCACCTTGCCGCCCACGTCGGTCTGGTGGCCAAAGTGCAGCGCCCAGGAGATCACCCGCCCATTGCGGAACACCGGCATGATGATCAGCCAGTCGTTGATGTGGCTGATGGCGCCTTCGCAGCTATAGGGGTCGGACAGCCAGATGACGTCGCCTTCCTCGAGCGTGCCGTCATAGCCGTTCAGGAAGCCCTGAACGAACGAGCCGAACTGGCCCACGATCATCTTGCCGTCCTTTTCCGCGATCAGCGGAAAGGCGTCGCCCTGTTCGCGGATGCCCGGGCTCATGGCGGTGCGAAACAGCGTGGCGTCCATCTCGGTGCGGGCGTTGCGCAGCGCGTTCTCGATGATGTCGAGCGTGACGCGATCGATCGGCACCCGATTGAAGGGCGTGTCGTTGGTCTGGAGAATCTTGGCGGGCATGGGGGGTGCTCCTGGCCTGAAGCGCTTTCAGCAAAAGTGTTCAGCGGTTTTGCGGAGAAAGCGCGAGAGAAGACAACTTAGAGGGGGCGGATCAGGATCAGGCCGAACTTGTCGACCTCGGCGGTGTGGGCGGGGAAAACCACGGTCGTGGAATCCATTTCCGAGATGATGGCCGGGCCCTTGACGATGTCGCCAGCCTTCAGCTTCGCCCGGTCATAGATCGCACCGTCCATTTCCACCCCGCTGCACCACATCTTGTGGTCGCGGATCTTGGCGGCCGCAGGATCGCCATTGCCGGCGGGGATCGGCTCCACCTTGATCACGCTGGCCTTGCCGAGCGCGGTGGCGCGCAGGCTGACAAGCTCGCGGTCGGTGTCGAGCTTGAAGGTGAAGCTGCGCTCATGCTCGGCGTCGAACGTGGCGCCCAGCTGGGCGAGGCCGCCGCCATTGAAGTCGGCGAGCTTCACCGGCAGGGCGACTTCAAACGCCTGGCCGGAATAGCGCACGCCCGCTTCAAGCGTCACTTCGACATCGCCGCGGGCGACGCCCTCGCTTTCAAGCTCCCTGGTCACGTCTTCTGCGAGCTCGCTGAGCACGGCCTTGAGCGTTGCGTCTTCGAGGTCTGCGAAAGTCTTGGTCATGGAGCGCGCACGCTCCGAGCGCAGGCGCGTGGTGGCGTCGCCGAAGGCGCAGAGCACGCCCGGCGAGGGCGGCACGATCACCGGCCAGGAGCCGAGCAGGATGCCCAGCGCATTGGCGTGCAGGGGGCCTGCCCCGCCGAAGGCGACGAGCGCGAAGTCGCGCGGGTCATAGCCCTGCTGGACCGAGATGAGCCGCAGGGCGCCCATCATGTTCTCGTTGACGATATCGTAGATGCCCTTGGCCGCTTCCGGCAGGCCGATGCCGAGCTTGTCGGCGATCGTCTGCACCGCAACGCCCGCGCCTGGCCGATCGAGCTTCATGGCCCCGCCAAGCAGTTCTTCGGGCAGATAGCCCAGCACCACATTGGCGTCGGTCACGGTCGGCTTGTCGCCGCCCTTGGAATAGGCCACCGGCCCCGGCACGGCGCCGGCGCTTTCCGGGCCGACCCGCAGGGCGCCGGTCAGATCATTCACATTGGCGATCGAGCCGCCGCCGGCGCCGACCGTGCGGATGTCCAGCGAGGTCTGGCGCACCTTCAGGTCGCCGCATTCGGTGTCGCGCGTCAGGCGCGGCTCGCCGAACTGGATCAGCGCCACGTCGGTGGAGGTGCCGCCGACATCGACGGTCAGCAGGTTTTCAAAGCCCGATTGCTTGCAGACCCAAAGCGCGCCGGCGACGCCGCCCGCAGGGCCGGACATGAGGAGCGCCACGGGCTGTTCCTGCGCCTTCTCGAAGGTCATGAGGCCGGCGTCGGAGCGCAGCAAATTCATCTGCGCGGCCATGCCCGCATCGCCCAGCGCCTTTTTCAGGTTGCGGACGTAATTTCCCACCTTTGGCCGGACATAGGAATTGGCGGCGGTCGTGAGCGCGCGCTCATACTCATACATCTCAGGCAGAACCTGGCCCGACAGCGAGATCGGGATGTCGGGGAAGATCTCTTTTGCGATCTCGCCGGCGCGGCGCTCGTGCGCGTCGTTCACATAGGAATTGATGAAGCTGATGGTCAGCGCCTCGATGCCCGTGCCCTTCAGCGTCTCGAGTTTGGCGCGCAGATCCGCCTCGTCGAGCTGGGTGACGACTGCGCCATCAGCGCCGATGCGCTCCTTCACCTCCACGGTGCATTCCAGCGGGGCGATCAGCGGCGGCTTGTTCCAGATGATCCAGCCGGCAAGCCCCCCCGGCACGAAAGAGCGCGCAACCTGCAGCACCTGGCGATAACCGTCCGTGGTGACGAGGCCGACCTTTGCGCCGGTGGAGGTCAGCACCGTGTTGGTGGCGACCGTCGTGCCGTGCATGAAGAGCGAAACGTCCTTGGGCGCAATGTTCGCCTTGGCGCAGATTTGCAGCGTGCCGGAGACCACCGCCTCGGAAGGGTCGTGTGGCGTGGAAGGCACCTTGTCGCGCCAGGTCTGCCCGGTGGTGTCTTCAATCAGAAGCAGGTCGGTGAAAGTCCCGCCTACGTCCACGCCTAGCCGATACGCCATGATTGCTCCTTGGGAGATGGATTGGTGTTTCTTCGATGTGACGCGGCCTTTCCTCCCCCGCTCAGCGGGGGAGGTGGCGAACGCAGTGAGCCGGAGGGGGTGTTGGGTGGGCGCAAACACCCCCTCAGTCGGCTACGCCGACAGCTCCCCCGCAGCGCGGGGGAGCAAAACCGCGAAAGCGGTATCGGATGGGCTGCGAAAGCCCTCACGCCGCCACCCCGCACGCTTCAAGCTTTGCCGGAAACACGCCCGCCCGGCTCACCCCGCCTGGCGTTGGCCGGCCGAGCACGCTGGAGAGGAAGCGCGCGGTCTCCACCGCCTTGTCGAGGTTCACGCCGGTCTCCACCCCCATGCGGTGGAGCATGTAGATCAGGTCCTCGCTCGGCACATTGCCGGCGGCCCCCGGCGCGAAGGGGCAGCCGCCGACGCCGGCGAGCGACCCGTCGAGGATGCTCACCCCCGCCTCGATCGCGGCCACGGCATTGGCGAGGCCGGTGTTGCGGGTGTTGTGGAAGTGGGCGCGCAGCCTCACGCCGGGCAGGGCGCTGGCGACTGCGCCAAACCGCACTTTCACGTCAAACGGCGAGCCAACCCCAATCGTGTCGGCGAGCGCCAGTTCGGCGGGCAGGGCGGCTTCGCAGGCGCGGGCCGCCACCTCCACCACGCGCGCGACCGGCACTTCCCCCTCGAACGGGCAGCCGAAGGACGCCCCGATGACGAGCGTCGCCTTCACCCCGTCGGCGCGCGCGCGTTCAGCCACGGCGGCCCAGCCGGGCAGCGTGTCCCAGGTTGGCGCGCCATTGTTGCGGATGGAGAATTCATCGGTCGCGACCAGGACGTAATTCACCTCCCGCGCGCCGGCCTCCACCGCGCGCTCATAGCCGCGCAGATTGAGGGCGAGCGCCACATAGGTTCCCGCATCGGCAGGCAGGCCGGCGTGGATCTCCGCCGCGTCCGCCATCTGCGGCACTTTCTTCGGGTTGACGAAGGACGAGACCTCGATCCGGGCAAAGCCAGCGGCCCGCGCGCGCGCAATGAGGTCCAGCTTGTGGGCGGTGGAGACGATCTCCGGCTCGTTCTGCAGCCCGTCGCGCGGGCTGACTTCCACGATCTCGACGCGCATTCGGCGCTCCTCCCCAAGGCTGGCTTGTCGCATGCAGAGGCGGTCGCCCGCCACAGCCCACGCGCCAAGTTTCGCGCAGCGGTCATGCGCGCCGCCGGCGCCTGCGCAGCTAGGGCAGCAGCACGCCGGGCGGAGTGTAGCGCACCGTCGCGTGCGGCCCCAGCGGCCAATCGAACGCCACCCACGCCCCGGTCATCACCACGCCGGCGACCATGAAGCACAAGGCATAAGGCAGCATCAGCGCCAGCATCGAGCCCACGCCCATCGACTTGTCCCACCGCCGCGCAAATGCGAGCAGCAGCGGGAAATAGCTCATCAGCGGCGTCATGATGTTGGTGAAGCTGTCGCCCATCCGATAGGCCGCCGTGGTCATCTCCGGCGAGATGCCGAGCAGCATGAACATCGGCACCACCACAGGGGCGAGCGCGCTCCACTTGGCGCTCGCCGACCCGATGAAGAGGTCGAGGATGCTGGAAAAACCGAGCACCGATATCAGCAGCATCGGGGCCGGCAGGTTCATCGCCTGAAGCACGCCAGCCCCATTGATCGCTGCTATCGGCCCCAGCCGGGACCAGTTGAACATCGCCACGAAATGCGCGGCGAAGAAGGCGAACACGATATAGGGCGCCATGGTGCGCAGCCCGTCTGTCATCATCGCAACCACGTCCCGGTCGGAGCGGATCGTGCCCGCGCCGATGCCGAAAGCGACGCCGGTCGCGATGAACAGAAGGAAGAAGCCCGCGATCAGGCTCTGGTAGAAGGGCTGAAGCTGCGCCGGGCCGACGCCCTTTTCATCCAGCAGCGGGGTGTAGCCCGGCCAGAGCGCCAGCGCGGCGAAGCCGCCCACGACCACGAGCGCGGCAAGGCCCGCAAACCGCATCCCGCGCTGTTCGGCAGGCGTGACCGCCGACTTCGCCAGTTCCGCCTTCAGGCCGTCGTCGGGCTCGGACCCGAACCGGCCCAGTCGGGGCTCGACCACATAATCGGTAACGATCCAGATGAT
>JBIIUJ010000123.1:0-8019 GCA_044340025.1 Caulobacterales bacterium | reverse complement strand
TGCAGCGCTTGAACGCCGCTGGAAAGGCTGCGTTTGAAGAAGCCGCCGGCCTCGACCGCGCTTTTCAGGGCCGCCTGCGGGAATCCTATGCCGCCATGGGCGAGCTGGTGGCCCGCCTCGGCGGGCTGGCCGGCGTCGCCCCTGCAATTGCTTCCACCCCGCCCTCTCCGCTCGCTCCGCCCTCCGCGCCGGCCGCGCCGGCTGCGCCCGTTCAGCCAGAGCAGCCCGAGGCCGCGGCCAAGGCGCCAGGCCGGCGGCTGGGTCTCGCCCCTGTGGCTGAAGATCCTGCTGCTCCGCCCCCGAAGGCGCCCGACTTTGACGCTGTTTTCGCGGAAGCAGGCGGCATGGCTCCGGTGCGCGGAACCGGCGAGCCCTGGAGCTGGAAAGATCTTCTCTCGTCGATCGAGCCCGAACCTGCTCCGGCTGGCGCCAAGGCGCGGCGCGGACCGCACGCCGCCTTGCACGACGCAATCCTCGGTCTCGGGGTCAAGCCGGAACTGGTCTTGTCCGAACAGGCGATGCAGCGGGCTTTTGAGCGGGGCGAACTCTCGCTCGCCGGCCGCCGCAACGTTGTGCGCGAGACCGCCGAGGACGCGGTGGGCCTGATTGCCGAGCGGGCCCGCGCGGACCTCAAACTGCGGGCGGCCATGGAGCGCTTTGTCGCAACCATGGGCGAGGCGGCCCAGGCCGGCAAAGGCGGGGACGCAGACCGCCGCCTCTATCTCCTGCTCGACGCCGCCCTCGCCGCATAGGCCTTGCCGCCTTCGTCCGCGGTCCAGGCCGCGATCTCTGCCGAACCCTGGCGTGCAGCTTCCGCCAAAGCATTGGCGGCGGCGGCTGCCCCGCCGCGTGCGGCAGGAACGCGGATGTCAAAGGTACGGGCTGCAACGGGTGTGCGGCTTCGCCCGTCCAACAGGCGCGCAGCTGCAATGAAACGCGCCTCTCCCCGGCCCGACCGATCCGGCTCCCGCAATTCGAACGCGTTCAACTCGACCCGCAGTTCGTAATCGGTGCGTGCCGATGCGTTGTCAGGCGCGGTGATCGCCACTGCGCCTGACGCATCGAACGTCTCCAACAAAAGCCCCCGAAGGCCTTCCGGCGTCGGGGCGGACCAGGCCGCGCCATCAACATAGGCGAGGCTGCCGTTGGCGCGGATGATCGCCAAGTCCACACCGGCCAGCGCGCGCGGCGCATGGGGCAGCGCGACGGAGAGACTGAACGGCGCTGTGGCGCCAGCGCGCTCGATTGCGGCTGCGCCGCGCAACGGAAAGGTCTGTGGCGGATCGGGCGGCTCGGGCAGAACGCTGATGCAGCCAGCCAGCGCTCCGGCAAACAGCATCGAGGCAAAACGCGCAGCACCCATCATCGTTTCCACTCCACGCGCTGCTTCTGGTCGCCCTGCACGAAACCGGCCGGGTTGGCTTCAATCGTGCGGGTGAGGGCTTCGAGCGAGGCCGAGGCCCGGCTGAGATCCCGCGCGGCGCGCGCCACGTCCGGCAGCGTTTCAGCGGCCGCCAGGTCCAGTGCGCCGGTTGCGCTGTCGGCGGTCCTGTTGGCGGTCTTGGCGAGCGCTGCGACATCATCGGCGGCGACCCGCAAGGCCGCCGCTGCGGCCTGCACTTCCCGGATCGCGGCCGCGCTGTCTTCCGACAGGGTGGCGACCCGGCCAGAAACATCGGCCCCCAGCGTGTCATAGGTGCGCGCGGCGGACGAAAGCGTGGCCCCCGCCTCCGCCAGAGCAGCAGCGGCCCGCGTGCTTTCGGTCAACAGCGCCTCATTGCGCGCGATGACCGCGGCGGACTGCTCCAGATTGGCGAGCGTCCGGCTGAAGGCCGCCAGATTGCGATCATCCATCGCGCGCCCGGCCCTTTGCAGCACTTCGGCTGCTTCCGCCAAAGTGCGCAGGCTTGCTTCGACCACGCCTTCGCCGCCCTGAAACAGCCGGTCGAGCTGACCGCGCCGGCTCGGCAGGGTCAGGATTGCGCCAAAACCCGCCCCCTGGCGCAGCAGGCGCGACGTGGGCTGGCCGGCAATGATCTGCACATAGGAAAGGCCGGTCAGGCCGAGCGGCTCCAGCTGGGCGTAGGAATCGGTCCGCACCGGGGTTCGGGCCCGGATGCGGGCGCGGGCAATCACCAGTTCGGGGTTCTTGGGATCGAGGCGCAAGTCTTCGACCTCGCCCACCTTGATGCCGTTGAACCGCACTTCCCCGCCAATCTCCAGTCCGCGCACCGGCGCTTCGAACGGGATGTCGTAGACGTCATAGTCCGGATTGAACCGCATCGACCCGAGCCACATGGCGAAGGCCGCCCCCAGCGCCATCAGCGCCAGCGTCACCGCCCCGATCAGCACATAGTTGGCGCGTGTCTCCATCTCGTCCCCTCAGCCCAGCGCCGCGCGTCCGCGCGGCCCGGAGAAATACTCTGCAAGCCATCCGCGCGCCCGGGCGCGCACGGTGTCCAGCGGGCCGATGTCGGCGATCTTCTTGTCCGCGATCACGGCGATGCGGTCGCAGATCGCGCGCAGACTGTCGAGATCGTGCGTGATCATGAACACGGTCAGGCCTAGCGCTTGGGCCAATTCCCGCACAAGCGTGTCGAAATTGCCAGCCGTGATCGGGTCGAGGCCTGATGTCGGTTCGTCGAGGAACAGAAGTTCCGGGTCCAGCGCGAGCGCGCGGGCCAAAGCGGCGCGCTTTTTCATGCCGCCGGAAAGCTCGCCCGGCAGTTTGTTGGCGGCGTCCCCGGGAAGGCCCGCCATCAGGATCTTGAGATCAGCAACCTCGTTCAGGCGGCGGATCGAGAGCTGGGTGTGCTCCTTCAGCGGCACCAGAACATTCTCCCGCACCGTCAGGGAGGAAAACAGCGCTCCCTCCTGAAACATCACGCCCCAGCGACGATCCAGACTGAGGCGCTCCTTGTCGCTCATTGACCAGACGTCATGCCCCATCACGGAGATGACGCCGGCGGTGGGCCGGTTCAGGCCGATGATGGTGCGCAGCAGCACCGACTTGCCAGAGCCAGAGCCCCCGACAACGCCCAGCGTTTCCCCGCGCAGCACGTCGAGATTCAGGCCCTCGTGAATGGTCTTCGGCCCGAACGCGGTGGTGAGGTCGCGCACGCTGATGATCGGCGACAAGCTCACACATCCAGCTCCAGATAGATCATGGCGAAAATCGCATCGATCACGATCACCATGAAGATCGCCTGAACCACCGCTGTGGTCGTGCGTCTGCCGAGGGACAGCACGTCGCCTTCCACGCTCAGGCCCTGGCGACAGCCGATGATGGCGATGATGAGGGCAAACACCGGCGCCTTGAGCATCCCTGGCCAGAAGCTCTCGAACCCGACAAACTCCTGCAGCCGGAACAGAAACATGGCGGGACTGACGTCGATCGAGGTCCAGGTGACAAGCCCGCCGCCCACCAGCCCGGCCAGCATCGCCACAAACGTCAGGATCGGCGTCATCACCAGCAGCGCCAGAACCCGCGGCACCACCAGGACCTCCATCGGATCAAGGCCCAGCACGTCGAGCGCGTCCACCTCCTGCTGCATGCGCATGGCGCCGATCTGGGCGGTGAAGGCGCTATCGGATCGGCCGGCCAGAATGATCGCCGTGATCAGGACGGCGAACTCCCGCAGGACCGAAATGCCAACCAGCTCCACGGTGAAAACGCTGGCCCCGAACTGGGCAAGGATGTTGGCGCCCATGTAGGCGACCACAGCGCCGATGAAGAACGAGAGGATCGCCACGATCGGCAGGGCGTTGAGGCCGGCCTGTTCGGCCACTGCGAAAACCTGCACCCATCGAATCCTGTGCGGGGACGCAAGGCTTCGGCCCATGGCGGCGACGGTGCGGCCGAGAAAGTCCAACGTGCCCAGCACCTCGGCCCAGACGCTCACCACGCCGCGCCCCACCGTCTCCAGCAGGGCCAGATGCGGGGCAAGCCGAGCCGGGGCCGCTTCGCACGGGGCGCGGAAGCGCTGCACTTCGCCGAGGAGCCGGCCGGCAGTCTCATGGCCGCCGGTCACTGCGAAAGCCTCAGCCTCAGGGCTTGGCCGCAAGGCGAGATCCAGCGCCAGCGCGCCTGCGGTGTCGATTGCGCCCATCAGGCTGGCGTCCAGCGCGCCCACCCCGTCTGCGGCGTCGGCGATGGCGCGCAGATCCTCTTCCACAGCCGGGATCGTCCAGACAGTCCAGTCGCCGCGGGCGACAAGGATCCGCGCGCCGTCTTTCTCCGCTATGTCAAAGCCGATAGGCTCAGCGCTCATGGGATCTCCGCCTGGGGCCTTGGGTCTAGCATCCCGGCCTCGCCGGGTGAATTCAAGCGCTTGCAGTCAATGGGGGGAAGGTTTGGCGATTTCGCTGCAGGCGCAGGCCGAGCGCTGGCCCATCGCGGGCGCTTTTCGCATCGCGCGCGGCGCCAAGACCGAAGCATGCGTCGTCACGGTCCGGCTAACGCATGATGGCGCGGCGGGCTGGGGCGAGTGCGTCCCCTATGCGCGCTATGGCGAGACGCCGGAGAGCGTTCTGGCCCAGATCGAAGCGGTCCGCTCCCTGATCGAAAACGGCGCCGACCGGGTCGCCCTGGGCCATGCGATGCCGCCCGGCGCGGCGCGCAACGCGCTCGATTGCGCGCTTTGGGATCTGGAGGCCAAGCGCGCGGGCGCGCCGGTCTGGGCGCTGGCGGGTCTGCCGGAGCCGGGGCCCGCAACCACGGCATTCACCCTCTCCCTTGATGAGCCTGACGCTATGGCGCAGGCCGCGCGCGCGGCGGCGGGCTATCCGCTGCTCAAGCTGAAGATCGGCGGCGCGGGCGATCTGGCGCGCCTTGCCGCCGTGGCCGCGGCCCGTCCGGATGCTCGCCTGATCATCGACGCCAACGAGGGCCTGAACCCCGAAACGCTGCCCGTCCTGCTGACGCAGGCCCGCGCGCTGAACGTGGAGCTGATCGAGCAACCCTTCCCCGCCGATGCCGATGTCGCCCTGGAACAGATCGCAGCGCCGGTGGCGCTGTGTGCGGACGAAAGCCTGCACACCAGCGCAGACGTGGAGCGGCTCGCGCGGCGCTATGACGCGGTGAATGTGAAGCTCGACAAGACCGGCGGCCTGACCGAGGCGATCGCCACCATCGCGGCCGCCCGCGCCGCCGGCATGAAGGTGATGCTGGGCTGCATGGTCGGCACCTCGCTGGCCATGGCGCCTGCAGCGGTGATCGCGGGCCTCGCCGACTGGGTTGATCTCGACGGGCCGCTTCTGCTGGCGCAGGATCGCGTTCCCGGCTTGCGGTTCGAGGGCGCAACGCTCCACCCGCCGCCGCGCGCATTGTGGGGCTGATGGCGATGATCACACCAGACTTTGCCCGGACAATGGCGCGTTACAACACATGGCAGAACGCGAACCTCTATAGTGCTGCGAACGGCTTGGGCGACACAGCCCGCCGTCTTGATCGCGGCGCTTTCTTCGGCTCCATCCAGAACACGCTTACCCATGTCGTTTGGGCCGACACGTTGTGGATGAGCCGCTTCTCTGGCGGCCCGAAGCCGTCAGGAGGGATCAAGGACTCCTCCGCCTTTGTCGAGAGCTGGGCCGACCTCCTGATCGCCCGCGAAGCGCTGGACTGCGCGATCCTCGGCTGGGCCGACGGTCTGGCGAGCGATGCTCTTGACGGCGATCTCTCCTGGTTCTCAGGCGCGATGGGGCGCACCATGACCAAACCCCTGAGCTTGCTGGTCGCGCACTTTTTCAACCACCAGACCCATCACCGTGGCCAGGTTCACGCCATGCTCACTGCCGCTGGCGCTCGACCAGAGGACACCGATCTCTTCATCATGCCAGAGACAGGGCGATGATCGATCCCGAAACCCTGTTTAGCCCGGACTACGCCGCCGCCCGCGCTGCGTTTCTTGATGCGGCCGCTGCCGCTGGCGCGCGCCTTGCCAGTGTCGAGCACCCCGTCGCGCGCGGTCCTGGAGGCACGCCGCTGCACATGGATCGCGCCGTTCTTGGCGATCCGCAGGCGCCGGCGGCGTTGTGCGTTATCTCGGGCACCCACGGGCCGGAGGGATATGCCGGCTCGGCGGTCCAGACCGGCTTGCTGCGCTCCGGCCTCGCCCAGCGATACGCCGAGCGCCAGCGCGTGATCCTGATCCATGCGCACAATCCCTATGGGTTCGCCTGGGACACGCGGTTCAACGAGGACAACATCGACCTCAACCGCAATTATCTGGCGAGCTTCGCTCCACCCCTGCCAGCCAATCCGGGATACGAAGCGGTGGCCGCCTGGGCCGCCCCGGCCAAGCGCGACGCCGAAACAATGGCGGCGGCCGAAGCCGGCTTGATGGGGTTTGCGCGCGACCATGGATTTCCCGCCTTGCAGGCTGCGGTATCGGGCGGGCAGTTCAGCCATCCCAAAGGGGTGTATTTCGGCGGAGCCTCGGCAAGCTGGTCGCGCACCACGCTCACAGCGCTGCTGGGCGAGGCGGCGGCAGGCGTGGCCCGGCTTGCCAGCATCGATATTCACACAGGCCTCGGCCCGGAAGGCCATGGCGAGATCATCTTCGAACATCCGCCGGGCACGCCCGCGCATGACTTCATCCGCGCGCTCTGGGGCGATGAGCCCAAGACCACCAAGGACGGCTCCTCGGTCTCGGCTGACCTCGTCGGCACGCTCGACAGCGCGATCGAGACGATGTTTCCAGACACAAAGGTGGCCGCCATCGCGCTGGAGTTCGGCACGGTCGACACCATGACCGTGTTCCGCGCCACGCAGGCAAGCTCCTGGCTGCACTGCTATGGCGACCCGGAAGGGCCTGATGCGCCAGCGATAAGGCAGGCGATCCGCGACGCCTTCTATCCCCAGAGCGCGACCTGGCGGGCGTCGGTGTGGGCGCGCGCGGCGGAGGTGATCGGGCGGGCGGCTGTGTAAGCGCGTTCGGTGGATGAGGGAACGCCCCGCCCGCTGGCGCAGGACGACGCCTGGAGCACATGCATCGTGCGTGGGAAGCCGATCCCGGCCTGCGCCGGGATGGGGAGACATCACGGAAAGGCTGTCGCCTTATCCCCGCTTGCCCATCTCCTTGGCCACCACCGTCTGGAGGATCTGGCTGGTGCCCTCATAGATGCGGAAGATCCGCACGTCGCGATAGAGCCGCTCGATCCCGTGATCGGCCACATAGCCGGCGCCGCCGTGGATCTGGACAGCGCGATCGGCGACGCGCCCCACCATTTCACTGGCGAACAGCTTGGCGGCGGCGGCTTCCAGCGTGATCGCTCGGCCCTCGTCGCGGGCCCGCGCGCACTCCAGCACGAGCGCGCGGGCGGCCAGCGCCTCGGTGCGGCTATCGGCCAGCATGGCCTGGATCAGCTGATGCTCGAAGATCGGCTTGCCGAACTGCACGCGCCCCTGCGCATAGGCCAGGCTGTCGGCGATCAGCCGCTCGGCGACGCCCACGCAGACCGCCGCAATATGGATGCGGCCGCGATCGAGCACCTGCATCGCGACCTTGAAGCCCTCGCCCTCCGCGCCCAGCCGGTTTTCCGCCGGCACGCGCGCCTGATCGAAATAGACATCACAGATATGGGCGCCCTGCTGGCCCATTTTTTTGTTCGGCGGCCCGACGCTGAGACCCGGCGTGTCTGAGGCCACCAGAAAGGCCGAGACCCCGCGCGCGCCGGGCGTATCGGGATCGGTGCGCGCCATGACGGTGAACAGCCCGGCCTTGTTGGCGTTGGTGATGTAGCATTTGGCGCCATTCAGCACATAGGCGTCGCCATCGCGGCGCGCGCTCGTCTTGAGCGAGCCCGCGTCGGAGCCGGCCTCCGGCTCGGTCAGGGCGAAGCTCGTGACGATCTCGCCGCTCGCGACGCCGGGCAGATAGCGCGCCTTCTGCTCCGGCGTGCCAAACATCACCAGGCCTTGGCTCCCAATGCCGACATTGGTTCCAAAGCACGACCGGAACGCCGGGCTGGTGCGCCCCAGTTCGAAGCAGACGAGGGTCTCCTCCTCCATCGAAAGGC
>JBIIUJ010000020.1:0-28160 GCA_044340025.1 Caulobacterales bacterium | reverse complement strand
CCGCAATCGGTCACCTGATCGACCTGTTCGAGCCCAACGAGTGCCGAAACTACTTCACCAGTTGTGGGTACGATGCAGACTGAACGCAAACCGCTCTAGTTGAGGGCCTTGTGGCTTTTCGGGCTGGCGGCGGCGGGCAGCGGCGCCACAGGAGCGCCTTCTTCTATCAGGGCGCGGGCCTCCTCCGGCGTGGCTTCGCCATAGATCAGCCGTTCCTCGCTGTCGCCGTCGAGCATCCTGCGCGTTTCCTGCGCGAAAGCGTCGCCGACATAGTCGTAATTCTCGGCGATATGCTGTCGCCACTGCTCGAAAAACGCCTTCACCGGCGCTGGCGCCTCCAGTCCGTCCGGGGGCGTCGCCACCGGCGCAGGCGGGCGATCGGACTTCGAGGAGATCACCGCCGGGGCCATGGGCGCCTTGCGCACGTCGGTCGAGCCACACACCGGACAGGCCACAAGCCCGCGTTCCGCCTGATCGTCATAGCTCGCCGAGGACGCAAACCACGCGTCCCAGGCGTGGTCGTGCGCGCACAGAAGGGCATAGCGGATCATGGCGCGGCGAAAGGCTGGTCGAGGCCCCAGGCCGGGATGCTGGCGCGCGCGGCATGCACGCGGGCGAGGTCGATCTCGGCGATGGCGAAGCCCGGTTCGTCATGGTCCAAGCCGGCGGCAATCGCGCCCCAGGGGTCCACGATGAGCGAGCGGCCCCAGGTCTGGCGGCCGTCCTCGTGCGTGCCGCCCTGGGCGGGCGCCAGCACATAGGCCCCGGTCTCGATGGCGCGCGCGCGCATCAGCACCTCCCAGTGCGCCACGCCGGTAGGGCGGGTGAAGGCGGCGGGAATGGCGAGAATCTCCGCGCCTGCCTGCGCCAGCGCGCGATAGAGATGGGGAAAGCGCAGATCATAACAGATGGTCAGGCCCAACCGGCCCACGGGCGTCTCGGCCAGCACGGCTGCCGCACCCGGATCATAGGTCGCGCTCTCGCGGCTCTCCTGCCCCACCCCCAAGTTCACATCGAACAGGTGAATCTTGTCGTAGCGGGCAAGTTCGGCCCCGTCCGGTCCGAACAGCAGGCTGCGGTTGGCGGCCTTGCCGCCCGGTCGGCGAAACACGCATGAGCCGGCCAGCAGCGTCACGCCGAGGTCGGCCGCCAGGCCCGACCAGAACGCATGCGTCTCGGCGTCGTCGACCAGCGGCGCGACCTGCGCAAACACCGCCTTGTCACGCTGGAGCAGGTTGGAGCCTTCAGGCGTGGCGATGAGGGTTGCGCCAGCGGCTGCGGCGGCGCGCACGTGGGATTCAACATGGTCGCGATTGCGCGCGGGGTCTGTCCCCGTGCGCAATTGGACGACAGCCGCCTTGAAACGGGCCTGCGTCACGCCGCCAGAAGCGGGTCGAGCCCGCCGCGCGCCTCCAGCGCCAAGAGATCATCGCAGCCGCCCACATGGGTGTCGCCAATGAAGATCTGCGGGAAGGTGTTGCGCCCGGAGCGCTGGTTCATCTCCCCGCGCACTACGGGGTCGGATGCGCCATCGATCTCGTCGATGCTGGCGCCCTTGGCGCGCAGAAGGCTCAGCGCGCGCACGCAATAGGGGCACATGAACTTCGTATAGATCGTGACCTTGGCCATGTCGGGCTCCGTCTTGGGAGCGTCATATAGGCAGTTCGGCAGGCCGCACAACGCGCGCGAGGCAGGCCACATCCACAGCGGCCGCGCCCGCGCGCACAAGCGCCGCCGCGCAGGCGCGCACCGTGGCCCCTGTGGTGTAAACGTCATCGATCAGCAGGATGCGCTTGCCCGCGATGGCCGCACGCCAGCGCGGGCGCACCGCGAAGGCGCCGGTCACGTTGCGGGCCCGGCCACGCGCGGAAAGGCCGGCCTGGCTCGGCGTCGCGCGTTTGCGGATCAGGAGGTCGGGCGCAAACGGTCTGCCCACCCGCCGGGCCAGCGCGCCGGCGAGCACGCCTGCCTGATTGAAGCCTCGCCCCACCAGCCTCCGCCAATGCAGCGGCGTGGGCGCGATCCAGTCGGCCTCGGCGGCGAAGGGCGCAGCCCCCGCCAGCCAGGTGGCGAAGGCGCCCACCCCGTCGCGCCGCCCGCCGTGCTTGAAGGCGAGGATCATGGGCCGAGACAGATCATCATAGGCCAGCGCCGCGCGCGCCCGCTCGAACGGCGGCGGATCGGCGATGCAGACAGGGCAGACGCTTTCCGGGCTGGTCGCCTCAGGCAACGGCATGCCGCAGCGCACGCACACCGGACCGCCCAGGAAATCGAGCGCGCGCCAGAGATCGGATTCGATGCCGCCCGGCCGATCCACCCGCGCTTCTGACAGGAGCGATCGCGGCGGCCAGAGCAGATCGGCCGCTGCGCGCAGGATCAGGCGTGGCGCATGCATCGCCCCCCACGCTAGCCGCGCCGCGCGCCCGCGCGATGGGATGGATCGCCGCAGCGCCCAAGGTCCCGGCTCTGCGCTCCGCTTCGGCCGGGATGACGGCGCGCACCCCCCGCCGTCATCCTCGCGAAGGCGAGGATCCCGTGCCCGAGGTCCCGGCTCTCCGCTTCGCTCCAGCCGGGATGACGGGGCGCCCCCACCGTCACCCTCGCACCCCCGCCGTCATCCTCGCGAAGGCGAGGATCTCCTGCAGGCCCAAGCTCCCGGCTCTGCGCTTGGCTTTGGCCGGGATGAGGGGGCGCTAGCGCAGCGCCAGATCGGCTGCGGCGTCCAGGATGGCATCGGCGTCGAGCCGGTATTCGGCATAGAGGTCTGGCAGATCGCCCGTCTGGCCGAACCGCTCCACCCCCAGCGCGCGCACGCGCATGCCGCGGACCGAGCCGAGCCAGGAGAGGGCGGCCGGCGCGCCATCGAGCACCGTCACGAGGCCTGCTGCGGGGCTGAGCGGCGCGAGCAGGCGCTCGATATGGGCCTCGGCTCGGGCGCCGGAGGTCCAGCGCGAGCGGCCCGCCGCCGTCCAGCCCTTGTGCAGCCGGTCTGTGGAGGTCACGGCCAGAAGGCCGGCCCCGGGATGATCGTCCTGCACGGCTTCCCATGCGGCCAGAGCCTCCGGCGCCACGGCCCCCTGATAGACGATGGCGAGATCGGCCCCCGGCGCTGGTGCGCGCAGCCAGTATCCGCCCTCCAGAGCGCCGGCCTCCCAGGCGCCATCTGTCCGCGCCGGCTGGTCGATCACGCGTGTGGAAAGCCGCAGATAGGCGCTTTCGCCCTCCGGCTCCTGCATCCGGGCGAAGGCGCGCTGCATCAGCAGCGCCAGTTCGTCGGCGAAGGCCGGCTCCCACGAGGAAAGCCCCGGCTGGCCCATGCCGATCAGCGGCGTGTTGATCGACTGGTGCGCGCCGCCTTCCGGCCCCAGCGTAAGCCCAGATGGCGTGGCCACGAGCAGGAAGCGCGCGTCCTGATAGCAGGCGTAATTCAGCGCATCGAGCCCGCGCGCGATGAACGGGTCGTAGAGCGTGCCGATGGGAAACAGCCGCTCGCCATGCAACGGCGCAGACAGACCGAGCGCGGCGAGCATCAGGAAGAGATTGTGCTCGGCGATGCCCAGCTCGATGTGCTGGCCCGTCTGGCGGCCGGCCCATGTCTGGGGGCTGGCGATCCGGCGTTCCTTGAACACGTCGGTGGTTTCCGAGCGCCGGAACAGGCCGCGCCGGTTCACGAAGGCGCCGAGGTTGGTGGAAACCGTCACGTCGGGCGAGGTCGTGACAAGCCGGGCGGCGAAATCGGAGCTGTCGCGCGCCAGCTCGTTCAGGATCTTGCCGAACGCGGCCTGGGTGGATTGGCTTGCGCCTTCCGGCGCCGGAAAGCGGGCGGGGATGGCGATTTTGGGCGCCTGAAACCGGCGCTGCCCCGGGGCGGCGAAAGCGCAGCCCGCGATGAGCGCCTCAAGCTGCGCCCGCTCGGCCGGCGCCAGGCCCGCCAGCGCCTCCCATTCCTGCCCCTCCGGCACGCCGAGCCGGGTGCGCAGCGCATCGATCTGGGCCGGCGTCATCAGGCCGGCGTGATTGTCCTTGTGGCCCTGGAACGGCAATCGCCAGCCCTTGACCGTATAGGCGATGAGCAGCTTGGGCCGATCATCCGCGGCCGCCCGGGCATAGGCCTCCAGGATCGTCTCGAGGCAATGGCCGCCGAGCTGGGTCATCAACTCCGACAGCGCCTCGTCGGAAAAGCGCGCGATCAGGGCGCGGGGCGGCCCTTCCGGCAGCTCCGCCATCAGCCGCTCTCGCCAGGCTGCCCCGCCCTCATAGGTCAGCGCCGCATAAAGCGCATTGGGGCAATGATCGATCCAGTCGCGCAGCGCCTCGCCGCCGGGCTCTGCAAAGGCCGCGCGCTGACGGGCGCCATATTTGAGGGTCAGCACTTCCCAGCCGGCGGTCTCGAAAATGTCGTCGAAGCGGTCCCACATCCGATCCGACGTGGTGGCGTCCAGGCTCTGGCGGTTATAGTCGACGATCCACCAGGTGTTGCGGATGTCGTGCTTGTAGGCCTCAATCAGGGCCTCATAGATATTGCCCTCATCCAGCTCCGCATCGCCCAGCAGCGCGATGAACCGGCCGCGCCGCTCGTCCGGCAGCAGGCGGTGGGCGGTGAGATAATCCTGCACCAGCGAGGCGAAGGCCGTGACCGCCACGCCCAGCCCGACGGACCCGGTGGAGAAATCCACATCGTCCTTGTCCTTGGTGCGGCTGGGATAGGATTGGGCGCCGCCAAAAGCGCGGAAGCGCTGGAGCTGATCCACGCTCTGGCGGCCAAACAGCGTCTGGATCGCGTGGAACACGGGGCTGGCGTGCGGCTTCACCGCCACACGGTCTTCCGGCCGCAGCGCATGGAAATACAGCGCCGTCATCAGCGTGGTCATGGACGCGCAGGAGGCCTGATGCCCCCCCACCTTCAGCCCGTCGCGGCTCTCGCGCAGATGGTTGGCGTTGTGGATCGTCCAGGAGGCGAGCCACAAAATGCGCTCATCAAGGCGCTTCAGGGCGGCGATATCGGCCGCGGCGGGAGCAGGCGCGAGGGCAGGCAGCGTCATGGCGCCTGCTTAGCCTGCCCGGCGCGCCGGTAAAACCGCCGGCCATGCATCGGCGGCATGGCTGCTCACCCCGCCGCCAGCGCGCGGCAGGCCTCATAGTTCGCCTTGCCGTTCGGGCCGCGCGGCGCCTTCTCGGCGAAGATGATCCGCTTGGGCGATTTGTAGGGCGCGAGGCTCTGGCGCACATGGGCGACCAGTTCTTCGGGCGCTATGGCACGGTTTGCTTCCACCACCGCCGTGACCGCCTGGCCCCAGGTGGCGTCGGCGACGCCGAACACCAGCGCATCCTCCACCGCCGGGTGGGTCTTCAGCGCTTCCTCCACCTCCTCGACAAAGACCTTCTCGCCGCCGGTGTTGATCACCTGATTGCCGCGCCCGACCAGCCGGATCGATCCGTCCTCGTCCACGGTGGCGTAATCGCCCGGCACGACATAGCGCTCGCCGTCCGCCAGCGTCACGAAGGTGCGGGCGGACTTCTCAGGGTCCTTGTAATAGCCCGCCGGCTGAGGCCCGCCGCGATGGATGCGCCCGAGCGCGCCCGAGCCGGGCTGAACCTCGTTTCCCTCGTCATCGATCACGCGGGTGCGGGGATCGCGCATGAATTTCGTCGGCGCTGCGGCCGTGGCGGCGGTCGACATCGACGCGCCCATGCCCAGCACTTCAGAGGAGCCGAGCGCGTCCATCATCATCATCCCGGGATTGTGCGCGCCCACGCCGGCCTTCACCTCCGGGCTCCACATGGCGCCCGACGAGATCATCATCCCGACGCTGGAAAGGTCATGCGCGCCGGGCGCGGCCTCCAGTGCGCGCATCAGCGGCCGGCCGAACGCATCGCCCACGATCACCACCAGCCCCGGCCTGTGGCGGCCGATGTCGGCCAGAGCCTGTTCCGCCTCGAACCCAGCGCCCGGCACGGTGACGATCGCCCCGCCGCGCAGCAGGGTGGAGAGCGCGATGAGATAGCCCGCGCCATGCATCAGCGGCGGGCAGATCATGGCGGGCGCCGGTCGCCCCCCGGCGCGCAGGAACGCCTCGTAAGCGGCAGGAGACTGCATGGCTTCGCGCGGAAACGGGGCCGAAAGCGCGTCAAACAGCTCCGCCTGGCGCCACATCACGCCCTTGGGCAGGCCGGTGGTTCCGCCGGTATAGATGAAGACCATCGGGTCTTCGTCCACCGCCTCAGTCTCCATCGGCGGGCCGGCGGCGAGGTCTTCATAGGCTTTTGCAAAGCTGTTGACGGGCGCGCCGGCGCCTGCCTCCACAAACAGCTTCACCTTGGGAAGGCGCGGCTGAAGCTCGGCCACATTGGCGGCGAACTCGCGGGCATAGACGATGACCGCCGCGTCCGAATTGTCGAGGATGTGGAACAGCTCGCCCGCCGTGTAGCGATAGTTCACGTTCACATGGGTCAGCCCCGCCTTGAACGCCGCAACCGATGTTTCGAGATACTCCGGCCCGTTGCGGAGGTAGTGGGCGATCTTGTCGCCCGGCCGCGCACCGGCCGCCGCAAAAGCGCCCGCCAGAGCGGACGAGCGCGCCGATAGCTCCCCCCAGCTCACCCGCCGGTCGCCATGCAGCAAGGCCGGCGCATCGGCCTCCGCCACCGATTCCACCACGCGCAGGATGTCCCGGAACGGCCACGGCATGTTCGTCTCCCCAAGCTTGTTTTGCGGGGAGACTAAAGCGCCCTCACGGTTGCGCCACTTCAAAAACCGTCGAGCGTGACGGTTATTCGCCCGTCGGTGCGTTCGCTGCGGGCGGCGGCTTCGGCTCACCCGCAGTGCACATGGGCAGGGCCAGAAGCCCGGCCACGATGGCGATCCCGATCGGCGTGAGCCAGATCCAGCGGCCGTCGTCGGGCTTTGGCGGTTCGGCGGGTTCGGGGGCGGCGTGCGCGGCCATGGGTGGGTTCCTCTGGGTTCGGGTTTAGCGCGCCTGAGGTGTCACGCAAAGCGGCGCGGAGCGTCCGTAATCCTCGCGCCCGCGCAGCCATCCTCGCGCCGAACCGTCATCCTCGCGAAAGCGAGGATCTCGAGCAGGCACAAGATCCCGGCTCTCCGCTTCGCTTCGGCCGGGATGACGGTTGGCGCTGCGCTTCGGCCGGGATGACGGGCGCGGCCTGCCGTCATCCTCGCGCCCCCACCGTCATCCTCGCGAAAGCGAGGATCTCGTGAAGGCACAAGATCCCGGCTCTCCGCTTTGCTTCGGCCGGGATGACGGCAGGCCCGAGGTCCCGGCGCTTCGGCCGGGAGGACGGGGAGGGTCAGTCCCGGCGTGGGCGACGGGGGCGGCGCTCGCGGCGTTCGCCGCCGCCTTCCGCTTCGGCCGGCTCCGGCTCTTCGCCATTGGCCGCGCGTTCGGCGGCCATCTTGGCTTCGAGGTCTTCGCCGGTGGCCTGATCGACCACCTTCATGGAGAGGCGCACCTTGCCGCGGTCATCCACGCCGAGGAGCTTCACCTTCACCATGTCGCCTTCCTTGACCACTTCATTCACGGTCGCGACCTTGCGGGGCGCGAGCTGCGAGATGTGGACGAGGCCGTCCTTGGCGCCGAAGAAGTTCACGAAGGCGCCGAATTCCATCACCTTCACGACCTTGCCGTCGTAGATCACGCCGACTTCCGGCTCCGACACGATGGACTTGATCCACTTTACGGCGGCGTCGATCGAGTCCTGGCTGGGCGAGGCGATCTTCACGCTGCCGTCGTCCTCGATGTTCACCTTGGCGCCGGTCTTTTCCACGATCTCGCGGATCACCTTGCCGCCGGAACCGATCACTTCGCGGATCTTGTCCACCGGGATCTTCATCGCCTGGATCTTCGGCGCGAAGGGGTTCATCTCGTTGCGGCCGGCGGTGAGGGCCTTGGCCATCTCCTCCAGGATGTGCATCCGGCCCGCGTGGGCGCGGGTGAGGGCGACCTTCATGATCTCCTCGGTGATGCCGGCGACCTTGATGTCCATCTGGAGCGAAGTGATGCCCTTTTCGGTGCCGGCGACCTTGAAGTCCATGTCGCCGAGGTGATCCTCGTCGCCGAGGATGTCGGTCAGCACTTCAAACGAGCCGTCCTCTTCGAGCACCAGACCCATCGCCACCCCGGCCACCGGGGCCTTCAAGGGCGCGCCGGCGTCCATCATGGCGAGCGAGGAGCCGCACACGGTGGCCATCGACGAGGAGCCGTTGCTCTCGGTGATCTCGGAGACGATCCGCACCGTGTAAGGGAACTCCTCCGGCGTGGGCAGGACGGCCTGCATCGCCCGCCAGGCGAGCTTGCCGTGGCCGATCTCGCGCCGGCCGGCGCCGCCCATGCGGCCCACTTCGCCCACCGAATAGGGAGGGAAGTTGTAGTGGAGCATGAAGCGCTCCTTGATCGTGCCTTCCAGCGTGTCGATGAACTGCTCATCGTCGGCGGTGCCGAGCGTGGCCACGACCAGCGCCTGCGTCTCGCCGCGGGTGAACAGCGCAGAGCCGTGCGCGCGCGGCAGCACGCCCACTTCGGCCACGATGGGACGCACCTTGTCGACCGGGCGGCCGTCGATCCGGCGGCCGTGCTTGACGATGGCGGTGCGCACGACGTCGCTTTCGACTTCCTTGCAGACCGCCTTGAACACCACCGGGTCCATGCCGTCGGGATTGTCGTCGGACTTCACGAGCTTGGAGGCGGCAAGCGCCTTGGCCTGCTCGATCGCGTCGTGGCGGGCGCCCTTGTCGGCGACCTTGTAGGCCGCGTCGATCATGTCGCCGATCAGGCCGCGAACGGCCTTCTTTTCCGCCGACAGGTCTTCGGCATGGAAGTCCCAGGCGTCCTTGGCGGCGGTTTCAGCCAGCTTGATGATCGCGTCGATCACCGGCTGCATCGCCTTGTGCGCAAACGACACCGCGCCCAGCACGATCCCTTCGGAAAGCTCGTAGATCTCGCTTTCCACCATCATCACCGCGTCCGCGGTGCCGGCGACCACGAGGTCCATGTCGGACTCCTTGGTCTGCGCGGTGGTGGGGTTCAGGACATACTCGCCGTTGAGATAGCCCACGCGCGCCGCGCCGATCGGGCCCATGAAGGGAAGCCCCGAAAGCGTGAGGGCGGCGGAGGCCGCCACCATGGCCAGGATGTCGGGATCGTTCTCCTGATCATGCGACAGGGTCGTGATCACGATCTGGGTCTCGTTCTTGAAGCCCTTCACGAACAGCGGGCGGATCGGCCGGTCGATCAGGCGGGAGACCAGCGTCTCCTTCTCGGTCGGGCGGCCTTCGCGCTTGAAATAGCCGCCAGGGATCCGGCCGGCCGCGAAGAACTTCTCCTGATAATTCACCGTCAGCGGGAAGAAATCGAGGCCGGGCTTGGGGGCCTTCGCCGCCACGGCGGTGGCCAGAACCTGCGTCTCGCCATAAGTGGCGAGGACTGCGCCATCGGCCTGACGGGCCACGCGGCCGGTTTCGAGCGTCAGCGTCTTGCCGCCCCACTCGATCGAGACTTTCTTGATATCAAACATCGTGCATCTCCAGGCGCCGCAGGCCCTCCTGCGGAACCCAATAACCGGCGGGGCCCTCCCCGTCCGGGTCGCTCGCTGAAGGCGCGGCCTATTCCGCGCCGGCGAGGCTTGTGGTGGGAAGGCGGGGCCGCTCCAGGCCTCCCCCCTCCGGCGCTTCGCGCCACCTCCCCCGAGAACGGGGGAGGACAGCGGGGTCGTCAACCGGCGCCTAGCGGCGCAGGCCGAGCTTTTCGACGATCGCCTGATAGCGGCTCACGTCGCGCTTCTTGAGATAGTCGAGAAGGCTGCGCCGTTGCGCCACCATCGCCAGGAGACCCCGGCGGGAGTGGTTGTCCTTCTTGTGTTCCTTGAAGTGCTCGGTCAGCGTCGAGATGCGCGCCGAGAGGATGGCCACCTGAACTTCAGGCGAGCCGGTGTCGCCCTCGCCGCGGGCGTGGGTCTTGATCAATTCGGCTTTCTTTTCCGCCGTAATCGACATCGGATTTCTCCATACTCATAATTGAAAGACGCGGATGGGGTTGAAGCTCCCCGCCCGCACGTCGCCCAGCGCAACCGCCTGTCCATCCCGCGTGGTCGCAAGCGCTGCGCGGCTCATGTCCTGACCGGAAATGACCCGTGGGCGGCGCCGTGCGCGCAATTCCTCGGCCTGATGGGGCAGAAGGACGATGGACCGGCCATGCCGGAGCCGAAACGCCTCCTCCTCCGTGATGGCGAGCGCCGGGATGTCGGCCAGCGCCGTCTCCACAGGGAGAAGATGTTCAAACGCGCGGTCCCTATACGCCGGATCGCCCAGTTTATCCAGTCCGACGGCTGCGTCCTCGTGGAAGGGGCCAACCGCCGTGCGGCGCAGGTCCTCCACATGGCCTTCCGCGCCTAGCGCGGCGGCGAGGTCACGCGCCAGCGCGCGCACGTAAAAGCCCTTGCCGCACCTGCAGGTGAACACGAACCGGTCCGGGTCGGAGGCGTCGGCGAGCGCGGCTTCATGCAGCACCACAGGCCGCGCCTCCAGCGCCACCGCCTCGCCATCGCGGGCCAGATCATAGGCGCGCTCGCCGTCCACCTTGATGGCCGAATAGGTCGGCGGCACCTGCTGGATCTCGCCCAGGAAGGTGGTGAGCGCGGCGGCGGCGGCGGCGGGGGCGGGGCGCACGCCTGAGGTGGCGATCACCTTGCCTTCCTTGTCCTGGGTGTCGGTGGAGACGCCCCAGCGGATGGCGAAGCGATACTGCTTTTCGGCCTCCATCAGCCAGGCGACGGTCTTGGTGGCCTCGCCCAGCGCGATCGGCAGGACGCCGGTGGCCAGCGGGTCGAGCGTGCCGGCATGGCCGGCTTTCTTGGCGTCATAGAGACGGCGGATGCGGGTGACGGCGTCGGTGGAGGTCAGCTCGGCCGGCTTGTCGAGCACGAGCCAGCCGTGAATGTCCTGGCCTTTCTTGCGGCGCGCCATGGATCAATCCTCGTCCGCGTCGCCGCGCAGGTCCTGCGCGATGTGCGGATTTGCAAACATCGCCCCGATGCGTGCGGCCTCGTCATAGGAGGTGTCGGCGATGAAGCGCAGGTCGGGCGTGAACTTGGTCTCGATCAGCTTGCCCAGCCGCCCGCGCAGGAAGGGCGAGGCCTTGTTCAAGGCGGCGGCCAGGGGCGCGGCGTCCTTGCCGAGCGCGGCGACAAACACGGTCGCGTGCTTGAGGTCGGGACTCATGCGCACTTCCCCGATCGTGAGGGTGGCGGCCGACAGCGTGGGATCGCGCAGATCCCCGCGCGCCAGCACATCCACCAGCGCATGACGGATCAGCTCGCCCGCGCGGAGCTGGCGCTGGCTGGGGCCTGCTTCGGGCCCGCGGTCGAAGCGTTTACCCACCGCTGGCCTCACGATAGGTGAAGACCCCGCACACGGCGCTGTCGCGCGCGGTGGGGCCCGGCGCATCGGCGCCGGAAAAGATCGCCATGCGCAGGCGCCGCTCGGGCGCAGCCCCGTCGAGCGCCAGGATCGCAAAAGTGGGCGCGGTTCCGCGGCAATAGCCGGCGGTGCGCGCGCCCAGCTCCTCGCGGGTGATGCGGCGCAGCTTCAGCGGCGTCTCCGGCGCCACGTCGAGCAGAAGCGCAAGGGAGCGCTCGTCCTGCGCGCGGGGCGCGGAGGCGGGCAGCCCCTGCAGGGTCTGTGTCGAGAGCGGCGGGGCGAGCGCGCTGATCAGCGCGGCCTCCTGCACCGTCAGGGCGCCGGTGGCCTCATCGGTTGCGGCGTCGGCGGCGGGAAACACCCCGAGGATCACCGGCGCCGGCGGCGGCGCCTCCACCGGCGGCTCGGCGAGGGAAACATCGCCGGCCGGCGCTGCGGCGCGCTCGCCGCACCCCGCCAGCATCAAGGCGACCACCAGGGCTGCGGCGGCAGCGCTCAGGGAGCGTTTGAACAGATCGATCATGAAAAGCTCCTCCGCGCCGCCCGGGATCGGCCGGACGACGCTGGATGGGGTTGGATCAGGCGCGCGCTACAGCGTGCGCTGCACCGTTTCGAGCATGTAGCACTCGATCACGTCGCCCTGCTTGATGTCCTGGAACGGGCCGAAGCCCATGCCGCACTCGAAGCCGGACCGCACTTCCGCCACGTCTTCCTTGAAGCGCTTCAGCGTGGTCAGCGTGCCGGTTTCCTGGATCACGACGTCGTCGCGCAGGATGCGCACCTTGGCCCCGCGCTTCATCTCGCCTTCGGTCACGCGGCAGCCGGCCACCTTGCCGACCTTGGTGATGTTGAAGACTTCCAGAACCGCAGCGGTGCCGAGGAAGGTTTCGCGCTGGATCGGCGCAAGCATGCCCGAAAGCACGCCTTTGATGTCGTCGATCAGGTCGTAGATGATGGCGTAATAGCGGATCTCCACGCCCTCGCGTTCGGCCAGCTCGCGGGCCTGCTTGGAGGCGCGGACGTTGAAGCCGATGATCGGGGCCTTCGAGGTCTTGGCGAGCAGGACGTCGCTCTCGTTGATGCCGCCCACAGCCTGGTGGATGACGCGGGCGCGCACCTCGTCCGAGCCGAGCTTTTCCACCGCCGAGACGATGGCCTCGCCCGAACCCTGCACATCGGCCTTCACGATCAGGGGCAGTTCCTTGATGTCCTGATCCTTGATCCGCGCGAGCATGTTTTCCAGCGTCGAGCGCGAGGAGGGCAGCGAGGCCTTGTCCTTTTTCACCTGATCGCGATAGGCGGTGATCTCGCGGGCGCGCTGTTCGGTGTCGACCACAACGAACACGTCGCCGGGATCGGGCGCGCCGTCGAGACCCAGAACCTCGATCGGCTCTGAGGGCAGCACTTCGGAGACCTGCTGGCCGCGCTCGTTCATCAGCGCGCGCACCCGGCCCCACTGGCTGCCGGCCACGACGATGTCGCCGCGCTTGAGCGTGCCCTTCTGCACCAGCAGCGTCGCCACCGGGCCCTTGCCCTTGTCGAGCTTGCTTTCGATCACCGCGCCTTCGGCGGTGCGATCCGGGTTGGCGCGGGCCTGGATGACTTCGCTTTGCAGCAGGATGGTCTCGAGCAGCTTGTCGAGGTTCATCTTCTTGACGGCGGAAACCTCCACCGCAAGCACATCGCCGCCGAAGCCTTCGGTCACCACCTCATGCTGCAACAGGTCGGTCAGCACCTTGCTGGAATTGGCGCCGGGCTTGTCGATCTTGTTGACGGCCACGATCAGCGGCACGCCGGAGGCGCGGGCGTGATTGATGGCTTCCACCGTCTGGGGCATCACGCCGTCGTCGGCGGCCACCACCAGAACCACGATGTCGGTCACCTTGGCGCCGCGGGCGCGCATGGCCGAGAAGGCCGCGTGGCCGGGGGTGTCGAGGAACGTGACCCTCTCCCCGGTCGGCAGCTTCACCTGATAGGCGCCGATGTGCTGGGTGATGCCGCCCGCTTCGCCGGCGGCCACGTCGGTCTTGCGGATCGCATCGAGCAGGGAGGTCTTGCCGTGGTCGACGTGGCCCATGATGGTCACGACGGGCGGACGCGGCCGCAGATTTTCCTCTGAGTCCGCCACGCCCTCGATGCCGATTTCCACGTCGGCGTCGGAGACGCGCTTCACATTGTGGCCAAAGTCGGTCGCGATGAGTTCGGCCGTGTCGGGATCGAGCACGGTGTTCATCGTGGCCATCGTGCCTTCGCGCATCAGATATTTCACGACGTCGGCCACCCGCTCGGCCATCCGGTTGGCGAGGTCGCCCACCGTGATCGCTTCCGGGATCGTCACGTCGCGCACGATCTTGCTGCTTTCCTGGCCGCGCATCATGCGCAGACGGCGCTCGCGCTCTTTTTCGCGGGCGCGCTTCACCGAGGCGAGCGAGCGCTGGCGGTCTTCGCTGCCTTCAAGCGCGGTCACCACGGTCAGGCGGCCCGAGCGGCGTTGCGTTTCGCCCTTGGTGCGCGAGACGGGCTTGGGCGCGAGCGAGGCGAGCGGCACGCGCTGCTTCTTCACCCGGCCGCCGAGTTCGGCGAGCAGGTCGCGCTTGGGCTCGCCGGCCGACGCGTCGGCCGGCGCGGTTTCCTCTTCTTCCGGGGCGGCTTGCTCGACAGCCTCGCCGGCCGCCTTGCGCGCGGCGATTGCAGCCTCAAGCTGGGCGCGGCGTTCCTCGTCGGCGCGGCGGCGCTCGGCCTCGGCTTCGGCGAGCTTGCGATCCTCTTCCGCGCGGCGGCGGTCGGCCTCCTCGCGGCGGGCGCGGGCCTCCTGCTCGATCCGGGCGCGCTCCTGGCGGTCGGCTTCCATGGCGCGCGCGCGCTCGAGGGCGGCCTGACGGGCCTTCATCTCGCTTTCGGAGAGACCCAGCGTCTGGGTGGGCCGCGAACCCGAAGCCGCCGGCTTGGGCGGGGCGGGCGTCGGCGCGGGCGCGGGGGCGGCAGGCTTGGCCGGCTGGAAGCCCGGGGCCGGCGCCGGCCGTGGCGCGGCGGCGGCTGCAGGGGCCGCTCCCGGCTTCGGCGCGCCGATCACATGCTTCTTTTTCATCTCAACGACGACGGATTTGGACCGTCCATGGGAGAAGCTCTGGCGAACCGTTCCTGCGCCCACGTTGCGCGTGAGGGTCAGGGGCTTGCGGCCCGAAGCATTCCGATCGTTGTCGTTTGCGTCGCTCATGCAGTCGTCACATCCGCGCCTGGAGGCGCCCTTTCAAAAACACAATTGCGCCGCCGGGCCGAAAGGTCCGTCGCCGCGCCGTCTCACGCGCCGCTCCGCCAGGGGTCTGGGGGCCAGCTCGCCGGGCGGAGGGGGCGAAAGCCGGCGAGCCGCGCAAGGTCTGCGCCCCACAGCTCCGCCAGCCGTCCGGCAGACACCGCCGCGTGTATCACACGATCGCGCTGCAGCGCCACGCCTAATTCCGCAGCGGAGAAAGCGCCGCACACCGCAGGCTCGCCTTCGGCTTCGTCGGTCCAGACCGCGAAGGCCACCCGGTTGAGCTTCATCCGGCCGTCGTCGGCCCCGTCGCTGGCTTCGATCCGCCAGGCCGGGCGCGTCTTGCGCAACAGGGCGTCCACCTGATCGAACCCCAGGATCACTGCGCCGGCCTTGCGCGCCATCGACAGCCGGTCGAGGCAGCGCGCGACGAGCGCGGCCTCCGCCCGATCAGGCAGATCGGGCTCTGGCTGCGCCGGCCCCTTCACCGATTTTGCAAAGGCGTTGCGCTTCACCGCCAGGGCCACCGTCTCGCGCGTGGGGGTCAGCCACACGCCACGGCCCGGTGCGGCGCCGGCGGGATCGGGAAAGACGCGTCCCTTCCCATCCAGCGCAAAGCGCAGGAGGGTGGAGGGGTCGCGCGTTTCGCCCGTCACCGCGCAGCGGCGCAACCGATCGGCCTCACGGCGGGTGCGCGGGGCAGGGGCCCCCGCAGCCTCAGGCGTCGGCGTCTTCGGCGCTGTCATGCGCCTCTTCCGTTTCTGGCGCCGGAGCGTCCACCCAGCCCTCGCGGATGCGCGCCTGCATGATCAGGCTTTCGGCGTCTTCGGCCGACATCTCGAAGGTTTCGAGGATGCCGGGCTCGCGCACGCGCTCGCCATTCTTGGTTTCGAACCAGCCGCGCAGATCGTCGGGCACGAGGCCGGCGAGGTCTTCCACCGTCTTCACGCCGCCTTCGCCCAGCGCCACCGCCATCGGCAGGGTCACGCCTGTGATCGTCAGCAGATCGTCGGAGACGCCCAGCGCCACGCGCTTGGCGTCCAGCTCGGCCTGTTCGCGCTCCACATGCTCGCGGGCGCGGGCCTGCAGCTCCTGGGCGACTTCGTCGTCGAGGCCTTCGATGGCCAGGATGTCGTCCAGCTCGATGAAGGCCAGCTCCTCGATGGTCTCGAAGCCTTCCGCCACCAGGAGCTGGGCCATCATCTCGTCCACATCGAGCGCGCCCATGAACAGCTCGGTGCGCTCCTGGAATTCCTTCTGGCGGCGCTGGCTTTCCTCGTCCTCGGTCAGTATGTCGATGGACCAGCCGGTGAGTTGGCTGGCCAGCCGCACATTCTGGCCGCGCCGGCCGATGGCGAGCGACAGCTGGTCGTCGGGCACCACGACCTCGACGCGGTTTTCCTCTTCATCCAGCACCACCTTGGCCACTTCGGCCGGCTGCAGCGCGTTCACGATGAAGGTGGCCGGATCGGGCGACCATGGGATGATGTCGATCTTCTCGCCACCGAGTTCGCCCACGACCGCCTGCACGCGCGAGCCGCGCATGCCGACGCAGGCGCCGACGGGATCGATCGAGCTGTCGTTGGAGATCACTGCGATCTTGGCGCGCGAGGAGGGATCGCGCGCGACGGCCTTGATCTCGATCACGCCGTCATAGACCTCGGGCACTTCCTGCGCGAACAGCTTGGCCATGAAGCCGGGATGCGCGCGCGACAGGAAGATCTGCGGCCCCTTCGCCTCGCGCCGCACATCATAGATATAGGCGCGCACGCGATCATTCATCTGCAGCATTTCGCGCGGGAGCGTCTGATCGCGCCGGATCACGCCCTCGCCCTTGCCGAGATCGACCACGACATTGCCATATTCCACCCGCTTGACCGTGCCGTTCACGATCTCGCCCACGCGGTCCTTGTAGTCCTCGAACTGGCGGTCGCGCTCGGCCTCGCGCACGCGCTGGCTGATGACCTGCTTGCCGGTCTGGGACATGACGCGCCCGAAATCGAACAGCGGCAGGTCCTGTTCGAAGACATGGCCGACCTCCACATCGTGCTTCAGGCGCTTGGCGTCCTTCAGCAGCATCTGGGCGGCCTCGTTCTCCACCTCTTCGGGCGTCTCCACGACCGTGACGCAGCGCGTCAGCTTGATCTCGCCGCTCTTGGGGTCGATCGCGCAGCGGATGTCATTGTCCTGGCCGTAGCGGGCCTTGGCGGCTTTCTGGATGGCTTCCTCGATCGAGGCGAAGACGAGCGTCTCCTCGATGCCCTTCTCCTGGGCGACGGCCCGGGCGATCTGCAGCACTTCCAGCCGGTTGGCGCTGATGGCGGTCACCATCGGTCTTCTCCCTCAGTGTAGGTTGCCGGGGTTGGCGTCGTCGCCGTCCGGATCGGTTTCAATCTCGATGTCGTCGCCCAGGTCTTCCTCCTGGGGCGGGGCCACGCGGCGCGCGAGGCTCTCCTCGATCAGCGCGTCGGTCAGCACGAGCTTGGCGGTGGCGATCCAGGAAAACGGGATGGAGGCGGTTTCTTCCTCGCCCTCGAGGTCGATCAGGATGTGATCGTCTTCCACCCCGGCAAGGTCGCCCGCAAAGCGCTTGCGGTTTTCCACCAGCCGGTCGAGCTCGATCTTGGCGCGGAATCCCTCCCAGCGCACGAAATCCTCAAGCCGGGTCAGCGGCCGGTCGATGCCGGGGGAGGATACCTCCAGCATCCATTCCCCATCGAACGGGTCTTCCACATCCAGCACGGGCGACAGCGCGCGTGAGAGCTTGGCGCAGTCTTCCGCGCCCATGGCCCCGTCGGCGGCGCGCTCGGCCATGATCTGCAGCGTCTTGCGCCTGGCGCCCATCACCCGCACCCGCACGATCGCAAAACCGAGATCGGCGGCGGCCGGCTCGATCAGGGCGAGCAGCTTGTCTTCAAAGGGCGATGTGGTGCGCAAAGCAGACGGCTTCCGGTCCAAATGAAAAGGCGGCGGGCCGGAGCCCGCCGCCTTCCTGCGTCTAGGACGCATTCAGCGATGTTGATGTCAGGATAGGGGATCGCGCCCGCCTTGGCTAGTGCCCCCCTGCGCGCGCTCCGTCATCCTCGCACCCCCGCCGTCATCCTCGCGAAAGCGAGGATCCACTGCCCAAGGTCCCGGCTCTGCGCTTCGCTCCGGCCGGGATGACGGGCGCCCCCCCCGCCGTCATCCTCGCGAAAGCGAGGATCCACTCCCGCCCACAAGGTCCCGGCTCTGCGGCCGGGATGACGGGCGCGCTGGCATCCTCGCGACGGCGCGTCGCAGCGCGTTGGCGCGCAAACGGGCGCACGGTGGGCGCGTCAAGGCCGGGAAGGCGAACAGATGCTGAGCGCAATGATCCTGAGCGCGGCGGCGGCGGCCGCAGAGCCTGCCCCGGCCATGTCCGGCCGGGCCCTGGTGCAGGCCCATTGCGCCGCCTGTCATGCCGTGGGTTCGCGGGGCGCAAGCCCAAACCGGGAAGCGCCGCCGCTGCGCACGCTGGGGCAGCGTTATCCGATTGAAAATCTCGAAGAGGCTCTCGCCGAGGGCATTCTGGTGGGCCATCCCGCGATGCCGCAATTCCAGTTCGGCGCCGAGGAAGTGGAAAGCCTCGTGGCCTATCTCAGGTCGATCCAGACCCCGGCGAAGCGGAGCCAGCCGCGCTGAACGGCGCAAACACGGCATCGCCCTCCGCCGCCGCCGAGCCCTCGAACCCAACCGCCGCCGCGCCCCAGACGCAGGCGTGCGCCAGCGCGGCTTCCATGTCTGCGCCGGCGGCCAGCGCTTCCATCAGGCCGGCGGAAAACACATCGCCCGCCCCGGTTGCGTCCACCACAGGCACGGGCAGGCCAGGCGCGCGGATGATCCGGCGCGGATCGCTGGCCACGGCGCCCTGCGCGCCGGCGGTCACGATCCCCCAGCGCAGCCGGCTGGTGGAGACCCGGCGCGCGGCCGCGAACGGATCGACATAGGCCGCCTCGCCGGCGTCATCGCGCGAGGCGATCACGACATCGGCGTCCAGCACCGCATCGCGCCGGGCCGGCGCATGCGCCACGCGCAGCGCGGGGCAGCCCTCCAGCGCCTCGAACGCGCCGGGGTAGGCGGCGCGCACAAAGACCGCATCGGGCGCGAAGGCGGCCACTTCCTCCGGCGTGATCAGGGGGTTGGCCAGCTCCTCGCGCGCCGCCCAGTCGAGCCCCAGGATGACGCGCTCGCCATTGGGCTCGATCAGCAGAAGGGTGGTTTTCGTCGCGCCCTTGCGCCGGCGCACCAGCGAGACATCGATGCCGCGGGCGAGGGCGGCTTCGAGGATATGCTCCCCGACGTCGTCTTCCTCCACCACGCTCGCCACCATGGCGGTATGCCCGGCCCGAGCCAGGGCCGCTGCGGCATTGGCGGCCCCGCCCCCCAGCCGGCCGCCGAACCGGGCGTCCTTGGTGCGCCCAGACAGGCGCGCGCCCGACGCAAGCGGTCCCGACAGCCAGACCGGCCGATCCCACGCCAGAGCCCCGATGATCAGAAAACGCGCCACAGCCCTTGAATTGCCGTGATCGGGCGGTCTCGTCCAGCGTCTTCGCCAACAAAGCGGCGTGTCATCGAAGTGTCGCGCTATCGACGCGCAATCGTCGCCAAACTGACAAGTCGCCGAAACACAGCGGTGCTACCCGCCTCCCCGATCGCGCCGCACTCCCCTGCGGCGCTCTGGGGGATATCATGTCTGCACTTTCTCGTTGCGCCCGCGCGGCGTTGCTCGCCACTGCGGCGTTTTCGGCGCTCTCTCTTGCTGCGCCGGCGCTGGCGCAGTCCACGGTCGCAGCCGCCGGCGCCTCGGTGTCCGGCATTGTCACCAACCGGGCCGGCAGCTTCCTCGAGGCCGCGCAGGTGACCATTCCGTCGCTGGGCGTGAGCACCACGACCGATCGCTCCGGCGCCTTCCGTTTCGAAGGGCTGCAGCCGGGGACCTATGAAGTGCAGGCGCGCTATGCCGGCCTGCCGGTGGTGACGCAGTCCGTCACGGTCGGCGCCGATGGCGCGGCCGCGCCGCTGCGCTTCGCCATGGGCGCGGTGCAGGCCGCGACCGTTGTGGTGCGCGCCGCCCCCATCGCGGAATCGCAAGCCGCCGCCCTTCAGGTGCAGCGCACGTCGGCTTCGCTCGTCTCGGTGCTCTCGGCCGACGCGGCGGGCAACTTCCCCGACCAGAACATCGCCGCCGCCATCGGCCGCCTGCCGGGCGTCGGCGTGCAGCGCGACCAGGGCCAGAGCCGCTACATCAACCTGCGCGGCGCGCGCATCAACTGGACCACGCTGTCCTTCGACGGCCTCTCGGTCGTCAGCCCTGAAGGCCGCGCAACCCGCTTCGACAATATCCCCACCGCCATCGCCAGCCAGACCGTGGTGGAAAAGGCCGTGACGCCCAACATGCCGGGCGAGACCGTGGCCGGGAACGTCAACATCCGCACCCGCACCGCTTTCGACTATCCCGATCGCAAGATCAGCGGGAAGCTGGGTCTGGGCTATGTGCAGCTGGGCGGCGGGGAAGAAGCCGACGCCGCGATCGTGATCTCCGACCGTTTCCTCGACGACAAGCTCGGCGTGCTCGCCCAGTTTTCCTATTACACCCGCAACATGGTCACTGATAACCAGGAGACCGACCCCTATCTGCGGCCGGGCGGCATTCTGGCGGGCGCAACAAGCCCCAGCGGATCGCCGGATCGGCGCCCTGGCTCGGAAGGCCGGCGCTGGGCGCGCGAGTTCGAGAACAAGCCCTACCGGCTGACCCGTCGCAACGACAGCCACACCCTGCGGCTCGACTATCGCTTCAACGACGACCATCAGGTCTTCGCCAGCTCGATCTTCACGCGCTATCGCGACGACGAGCTTCGGAACAACTACATCTTCCGGTTCGATCAGGCGACCAACACAGTCAACATGACGACCGCGTGCCCCACGACGCCCGCGCCGATCACCACCTCCGCCGCCTACGACATCTGCGCCGGCAACACGCCGCAGTTCGGCACGGTGTTTGGCGTCAACATCGCCTCCAACTTCAACGTGCTGCGCTCGGCCGAAGAAACCCGCATCAATACGGTGGGCGGCGAGCACCGCTATGCCGGCTGGGACATCTCCTGGCGCCTCAACTACACTGAGGCCGAAGACGGCCGCGATGCGGCGGCGCTGCCCAATTTCGCCTCGCCGACCGATCCGCTCCTGCGCCCCACGGTGGAGTATGATTTCCGTAATGGCGACGACAACATCGTGCGCCTGTTCCGCACCCAGATCAGCCCCACGGGCGTGCGCTCGCGCGGCGAGCGGGTGCAGCAGATCCACGACTTCCCCTTCGTGTTCCAGAACATCACGAAGCAGTTCGGCGGGGATCTGACAATGGCCTGGACCGGCAAGGTCGATCTCGAGCGGGAGTTCGAGGTCTTCAACATGCCTGTCACGTTCAAGACTGGCGCGCTCTACACCGACCGCTCCAAGAAATCGCGTGAGGTCAGCTGGACCGCCACCGCCGCCCAGATCGCTGCGGCGGGCCTGCCGCCAGTGACCTATGCGTCGGTCTCGCTGCCCAACAAGTCCTACCAGGGCGATTTCCAGCTCGGCTATGATTTCATCTACCACTCGGAAACCGCGCTCGAGCGGCTGGCCAATGATCTCGTCACCCGCGGGATCGCCACGCGCAACAACACCACCGGCGCCTATTGGGAAGTGACGGAGGAGATTGCAGCGATCTACGCCATGGGCCTGTTCGACACCGGCTGGGGCAATGTGATCGCCGGCGCCCGGGTGGAGCAGATCACCAACACCGGCCAGGCGTTCGTGAACTTCCCGGCGGTGGCGGGCCGGCCGGCGCAGACCCGGTTGGTCACCACCGACAGCGAAGAGACGCTCGTCTATCCCTCGCTGCACGTGAACTGGGACATCAACGACGAGATGAAGGCCCGTGTGGGCGTCACCTATTCCGCCTCCCGGCCGGACTTCTCGGTCCTGCGCCCCAACCTGACCTTCAACGACACGACGCGGACCGTCTCGGGCGGCAACCCGCTCGCCACGCCGGAGCGTCAGCTGGGCTTCGACGCCTATTTCGAATGGTACATGCGCCCGCGCGGCTTCTTCTCGGCGGGCGTCTACTACAAGGAGGTCACAGACCTTCTCGTCACCAACATTCGGACCTTCAATGACGACTCGCTGAACGAGCCGGGCTTCGACCGCTCGGGCTATGAGTTCTCCGGCACGGTGAACTCGGGCGATGGCTGGATCATGGGCTTCGAGCTCTATCTGCAGCAAAGCGCTGAAGGCCTCGTCGAGCAGCTGGAGCTTCCGGCCTGGCTTGGCGGCTTCGGCTTCACCGGCAGCCTCACGCTCACCGACAGCGAGTTCACGGTGCCCGGAGTTCGCCTTACGCCCGCCCGCAAGCAGTCGATCCCCGGCACGTCGGACTACATCTACAATGTGGCGCTGAGCTATGAGCGGTTTGGCCTGTCGGCCCGGCTCGCCTATCAGTTCCGCACCGCCTGGGGTCAGGGCATCGGCGCCTATTCGGTCGTGAACGGCCGCCTCGTGCCGGACGGCAACGGCGACTCCTTCTGGGACGACGACGGCGAGCTGGATCTGTCGGTCCGCTACGAAATCCGCGACGGGCTGGAGGTCTATTTCGACGGCAACAACCTCTCCGACGAGAAGGCGCGCCGCTTCGTCGACACCGCCGCCTTCCCGATCGAAGTCGAAGGCTTCGGCCCGCGCTACCTCCTCGGCGTGCGGTTCAGCTTCTAATCGTCCCGCAGACGGTTCTACCTCGACGCGGTCCCGCCCCGGCGGGGCCGCGTTTTTCTGTGCGCGGCCTCATCCCGGCGCATGCCGGGTTTTGGGTGATCTCTGCGGCAGCGAGTCCTCATCCCGGCGCAGGCCGGGATCCAGAGGTTGCCCCCTCCGATCTGGATCCCGGCCTTCGCCGGAAAGGGGCGTGGAAAGGATCGGAGCAGGTGAGCCCTCATCCCGGCCTTCGCCGGAAAGGGGCGCGCGATGCAGGCCCGCGCCCTTCCCATCGCGCCGCCGCGCGCGCTAACACCCACCCATGACCGCCCCCGCCGACGCAACGCCTGAAACCTGGGTCTCGCGCGCGCCCGCGCGGCTTCAGCCCTTGCTGCGGCTGTCGCGGTTTGATCGTCCGATCGGCTTCTGGCTGCTCGCCTTGCCCTGTCTTCACGGCCAGTTCCTCGGCCGGATCGGGGAGGGGGTGGGCCTCTATGATCTGTTTCTCATCGGTCTGTTCGCCGTGGGCGCGGTGGCGATGCGCGGGGCGGGCTGCACCTACAACGACATCGTGGACCGCGACATCGATGCGCAGGTGGCGCGCACGGCGGGCCGGCCGCTGCCGGCGGGCCAGATCGGCCTGAAAGGCGCGTGGGCCTGGCTTGGCGTGCAGCTTCTCGTGGGGCTGCTGGTGCTGCTCGCGCTGCCGACGCCCGCCCAGATCGTGGCGCTGTGCGCTGTGCCGCTGGTGGCGGCCTATCCGTTCATGAAGCGCATCACCTGGTGGCCGCAGGCCTGGCTGGGCCTCACCTTCAACTGGGGCGTGCTGGTGGGCTTTGCGGCGGTGGAGGGGCGGATCGGGCCGGAAGCCCTGATCCTCTATGCCGGCGCCATCGCCTGGACGATCGGCTATGACACGATCTACGCGCTGCAGGATCGCGAGGACGACGCGCTCGTTGGCGTGCGCTCCACCGCGCGCCTGTTTGCAGAGCGCACGCCGCTCTGGCTCAACCGCTTCTACTGGGCGGCGGCGGGGCTTTCGGGCGCGGCGATGATTTCGGCCGGCGCGCCAATCTATGCGTTTGCGTTGTTTGCGCCCTATGCCGCGCATCTGTTCGCCCAGCTGCGCCGCCTGCGGCCGGGCGATGCGGGGTCTGCGCTGGCGCAGTTCAAGGCCAACCAGACCACGGGCGTTCTGCTCGCGCTGGCCTTGCTGCTGGCCGCAGCCGGCCCGATGCTGCTGGCCGCCGTCACAGGAGCGCTACGCCCATGAGCCTTGCCCACGCCCACGAAGCCCTCGCCGCGCTTGATCCCGTCTGGGCGCGGCTGGCGGAGGAGCATGGCCCCTGCACCATCACGGCCGAGCCGCATCTTGATCCCTATCAGTCGCTGTTCCGGTCGATCGTGTTCCAGCAGCTCGCGGGCAAGGCGGCCCAGACCATCCTCAACCGGGTGCTGGCGCTCTATCCCGAGCCGTTCCCTGCGCCGCAGACCCTGCTGGCCACGCCTGATGAGCCGCTGCGCGGGGCGGGCCTTTCGGGAAACAAGCTGCTGGCGCTGCGCGATCTCGCCGCCAAGCGGATCGAGGGCGTGGTGCCCGATGGCGCGGCGCTTTCCGCCATGGCGGATGACGAGATCATCGAGCGTCTGGTGCAGGTGCGCGGGATCGGGCGCTGGACGGTGCAGATGTATCTGATGTTCACCCTCGCCCGGCCCGACGTCTGGCCCCACGATGATCTGGGCGTGCGCCGCGGGGTGGAGATCGCCTTCGGGCCGGACCTGCCGCCCAAGGCGCTGGCGGCCTGGGGCGAGCAATGGGCGCCGTGGCGCTCGGCGGCCGCCTGGTACGCCTGGCGGGCGGTGGACGGCGCCAGGCAGGCCGCGCGCGATCCGGGCTCGAGCCAAAATTGAAAAAACTTTCGGCAGTCCGGTGAACGTCTTCGAAAGCCGCGGTGCGGATAGTGGGCCCATCTGGAGGTCTGCTCATGTCGCGCATCGCTCTTTTCGCCGCCGCCGTCGTGTCGCTCGCCGCGCCAAGCCTGCGTGCAGACTCATCCACCTTCATGGTCTCCAACCGGACGGACGTGTCGATCAACTCCATGCGCGTCGCCAACGCCGGCGCCGCCAACTGGAGCGACGAGGTGCTCACCGGGGTGGCGCTTGGCCCTGGCCGCAACGCCATGCTGAACGTCGATGGCGATCAGCTTTATGATGTGGCGCTGTGGACCTCTTCGGGCCCCTGCGTGCTCCAGAACGTGGAGCTGAACGAGATCGATCCCAATTGGGAAATCACCGCGGAAGTTCTCTCAAGCTGCAATAGCTGAGAGGTCTGTCGCGCAGGCGCGATTGACAGGGCGCGGTCGGCTGGCCCACCTCTGGGGCCATGACCGCGCTTTTTCGCGATTCAAGACCCGATACGGAAGCCCCCGACGCTTCGATCCGCTTTGCGCCGGTGCAGCCCGCCGCCACGCACGAGCGCGCGGCGGTGGAGGCGCTGCTGGAGGCTGAAGGGCTCATCCTGAAAGGGCTTTGGGCGGCGGCCACCGCCTATGTCGCAGCCCGACGCCAGGCCCAGATCCTCGGCGGCTATGGGCTGGAGTTCGGCGGCCCGGCGTGCCTCCTGCGCAGCGTGGTGATCGCGCCGGCCGCGCGCGGCCTCGGCCTTGGGCGCAAGCTGGAAGCCGACGCCCGCGCCCGCGCCGCCGCCGCCGGGGCCGAGGCGCTCTATTGCTTTTCCACCGATGCGGGGGCCGTGGCCTTCTTCCAGTCCTGCGGATGGGAAGAGCGCCCGGTGGCGGAGCTGGTGGCGCGCACGCCACATGCTCCCCAGGTGCGGCTGTTTGACGCGATGGGCACCTTCCCCTGCGAGCGCGCCTGGCGCGCCCCGGCGCTGCGGCCATGAGCGCTGCGCCCCAGGGCCGGGTGCTGATCGTGGCGGGCAGCGACAGCGGCGGCGGCGCCGGCATCCAGGCCGATATCAAGGCCGTGACCGCCAATGGCGGCTTCGCCATGACGGCGATCACCGCGATCACGGTTCAGAACACGCTGGGCGTGTTTGATGTGGTTCCGGTTCCGCTCCGGACCGTGCGCGATCAGATGCAGGTCGTGCTCGACGATATCGGGGCGGATGCGATCAAGACCGGCATGCTCGGCGCACGCGCCATGGTGGAGACGGTGGCCGAGGCGCTGGCCGCATTGGCGCCCGGCGTCTTGCGGGTGATCGATCCGGTGATGGTGGCCAAGGGCGGCGCCTCCCTGCTCGCGGGCGATGCGGTGGAGGCGGTGGCGAGCCTGCTTGTGCCGGGGGCCGGCCTGCTCACCCCCAACGCGCCGGAGGCCGAGCGCCTTTCCGGCGTGGCGGTGGAAACGCTCGACGGTCAGCGCCGGGCGGGCGAGCGGCTGTTGCGGCGCGGCGCGAAGGCCGTGCTCGTGAAGGGCGGCCATGTGGCCGGAGACCGCATCACCGACCTTCTGGCGACGCCGGAGGGCGAACTCTTCTTCGAAAGCCCGCGCATCGACACCGCCAGCACCCATGGCACGGGCTGCACGCTCGCCTCCGCCATCGCCGCGCGGCTGGCGCTGGGCGAGGCTTTGCCCGATGCGGTGGAGCGCGCGCGCGCCTATGTGGCGGAAGCGATCCGCACGGCGCCCGGCTTCGGCAAGGGCCACGGCCCGCTCAATCACGGCTGGCCGCTGCAGCGGGCCTGAACCGCTCACACCTGCGCCGGCGCCGTCTTCCAGCCATTGATGAAGTTCGACAGCACGCGCGCGCCCGGCCCTGTCGCGCGGATGCCCGGCACGCGGGCCAACAGCTCCTCCCACGCCACCCGGATCTGAAGCTCCGCCAGCCGCTGGCCGAGGCAGACGTGCTGGCCGGTCCCGAAGCCGACATGCTTGGGCGTGGCCGGATCGAGATAGCGCTCGGCGCGGAACTGGAACGGATCGGCAAACACCGCCTCGTCGCGGTTGCCGGAAGCATACCAGAGCACGACCTTGTCGCCCTTCTTCACCGCCTGGCCGCCGATCTCGCAATCCGCTGTCGCGGTGCGGCGCATGTGGATCACGGGGCTGACCCAGCGCACGATCTCCTGCGCGGCGGATTTGAGCAGCGACGGATCGGCGGCGAGTTTGGCGCGCTCCTGCGGGAACTCTTCGAACGCATAAAGCGAACCCGTCAGCGAATTGCGCGTGGTCTCGTTGCCGGCCACGACCATCAGGATGAAGGTCGCGAGATACTTGCCCGGCGAGATCGGCTGGCCGTCGATGCTGGCGGAAGCCAGCATGGAGATCAGGTCCGGCCCGGGCGCTGCGGCGCGCGCTTCGCGCAGGGCGAAGGAATAGGCCACCATCTCCATCACCATCTGATGCACCCATTCGGGGCTCGGGCGGGCGTCCGGGTCTTCCTCGGCGACAATGGCGTTGGACCATTGAAACAGCTTGTCGCCATCCTCCTCGCCCACGCCAAACAGCTCCGCCAGCGTCTGGATGGCGTAGGGCGCGGCGAAATCGGCCACGAAATCAACTGCCCCGCTGTTGCGTGCGGCCTTGGCCTGCATCGCCTCGATCAGCCGGACGGCGCGGGCGCGCACGCCCGCCTCCATCGCGCGCAGGCGCTGGGGCGTGAAGCCCGGCATCAGCATGCGGCGGTAATCGAGGTGCTCGGGCGGGTCCATGGAGATCATGCTCGTCTCCACCGCCTCGTTGGCGACGTCATTCTCCTCGAAGATCCGGTGCCCGCCATTGGCCCGCGCGGAGGAGAACGTGGCCGGATCGGTCGAGACGCGCTGGATATCGGCATGGCGCGTCACCGCCCAGAAGCCCGGCCCATCGGCTTCCGGATTCCAGTAGACCGGCTCGTTCGCGCGCAGCCAGGCCAGCGCCTCCTGCGGCGGCGCATCGCGCCAGAGGGCAGACTGCTTGAGATCAATCGCCGCCATCGCACGCTCCCCCCTCGTTTTGCTCCAGCGTGGCGCGGGAAGGCGGGGGAGGGCAAGGGGGCTTCGTCCCCAGTGGTCGCCATGATATCATTGCCGCGCAATGATATCTGGAGGCCGCAATGCGCGTATCCAAGTGGGGCTATAGTCTGGCCGTCCGCCTGCCCAAGGCGCTGGTGGAAGAGCTCGACCTGCGCGCCGGCGACGAAGTGGATCTGGAAAAGGTCCGGCCGGGCGTCATCGGTATACGGCGGCGCGAACAGAAGGACGAGTTCATCCGCCGCGTGATGGCGCTGGCGCGGCCCGCCCCGGAAGGCGCGGACTGGAGCCGCGATGAGGCCAATGAGCGGTGAAGCAATTCCTCGACACCAACATCCTCGTCTATGGTTTCACACAGCACGATCCGCGCCAGACAATCGCCTTGCAGCTGATGGCCGAGGGCGGGGTGGTGAGCGTTCAGGTTCTGAATGAGGTTGCCAACGTGCTGCGCAAGAAGCGACATTGGCCTTGGTCTGATGTGCTTGCCGCCCTCGAAACGATCCGATCCGGCCTTGACGAGGTCGTCCCCGTCTCCCTTGAGGCACACCGCATCGGTTTGACTTTGGCGCAGGATCACCAGCTGAGCGTCTATGACGCGATGATCGTGGCGGCGGCGCTCCGATCTGGCTGTGATGTGCTGTTCACCGAAGATCTCCAGCACGGCCGGCGGTTCGGCGCGCTGGAGATCCTCAATCCGTTTGCCTAGCGGTTCGCCGCCCCCTCAGATCACGCCCAGCATGCTCGCCACCAGCGGGTG
>JBIIUJ010000019.1:0-28221 GCA_044340025.1 Caulobacterales bacterium | reverse complement strand
GGCCGCCAGCGCATCGCAGGCCGGCGCAAAGGCCGCCCGCCCGTTATGGATCACGCCCCAGATGTCGCAGAGCAGCAGGTCATAGTGGTCGTGAACCGCCTCAAGGCGGGGGAGATGCTGGGGAACTGGCGAAGACATGTCCTGGGCTTTAGCCCCCGCCGAAACGCTCGGTCCAGAGCGCGATGTCGGCGTCCTCGATCTTGCGGAACAGAACGTCCGGGGCGGTCACGCTGCGGCCGGGCGCCAGCCGGTCGAGCAGCTGGGCGGCAGGTCCGGCGGGCCAGGCGGCATCCTGAAGCGTGCGCCCGAAGGCGGCGAGAATCCGGCTTGCCGCGTCGGGAACGAAGGGGGCCGCGACCTCGGCGAAGAGCTGCACCAGATTGAGCCCGATGCGCACGCCAAGCGCGGCCCGGTCGGGATCGGTCTTGATTGCGGTCCAGGGGGCGGCCTGAGTGAGATATTCGTTGCCGATCACCCACAGCGCCCGCGTCTCGGCGGCAGCCTTGCGGAACTCCATCGCCTCATGCAGCGCCGTAATCGCGGCGAGCTTCTCGTCCACCGCTGCAAACAGCGCCTCCTCCGCCTCGCCCGGCGCGCCGGCGGCGGGGACCGCGCCCTCCATCCGGGAGGCGGCGAACTTCGTGATTCGGTTGACGAAATTGCCCAGCACATTGGCGAGGTCTGCGTTCACCGCCGCCTGGAAGCCCTGCCAGGTGAAGGCGGCGTCGGAGCCTTCCGGGGCATTGGCCATCAAGGCCCAGCGCCAGTAATCGCCGGGCAGAAGCTCCAGCGCCTGATCCATGAAGACGCCGCGCTTCTCGCTCGTTGAGAACTTGCCGCCATACCATGTGACCCAGTTGAACGCCTTCAGCCGGTCCACGAGCTTCCAGGGCTCGCCCGAGCCAAGGATCGTGACCGGGAAGCTGACGGTGTGGAACGCCACATTGTCCTTGCCCATGACCTGGACATAGGTCACGTCGAGCGCGCCCTGATCGGTCCGCCACCAGCGCGCCCAGTCGCCGCCTGTGGCCTGCGCCCATTCCTGCGTCGCGCCGATGTATTCGATTGGCGCATCAAACCAGACGTAGAACACCTTGTTTTCAAAGCCGGGACGCGGCGCGCCATCCTGCGTCACGCGCACGCCCCAGGAGAGATCGCGCGTGATCGCGCGGTCCTGCAGCCCCTCGTCCAGCCACTTGTAGGCGATGGAGCGGGCGAGCGCCGGCCACTCGGTCGCGGCGTCGACCCACTCGCGGATAGAGGTCTCCAGCTTCGGCTGCAGCAGGAACAGATGGGCGGTGTCGCGCACCTCGATGTTGGCGGAGCCGGAGATTTTGGAGCGCGGGTTCTTCAGTTCGGTGGGATCAAGCAGGCTGCCGCAATTGTCGCACTGGTCGCCGCGGGCCTTCTCATAGCCGCAGACCGGGCACGTCCCCTCCACATAGCGATCGGGCAGGAAGCGCGCGTCATCGACGGAATAGACCTGTTTGGTCACCCGCTCCTCGATCAGGCCGGCGGCCTCCAGCCGTTCGGCGAAATGCTGGGTGAGCCTGGCGTTCTGGGGCGAAGACGACCGCCCGAAATGATCGAACGAGAGGTGAAAGCCGTCCCCGGCCGCCTTCTGGATCTCGTGCTGGGCGTCGCAATAGGCGCGCACGTCCTGGCCAGCTTCGGCGGCGGCAAGCTCCGCCGGGGTGCCGTGCTCGTCTGTGGCGCAGATCAGCAGCACCTCGTGGCCCTGCATCCGGCGGAAGCGGGCATGCACGTCGGCGGGCAGCATCGAGCCGGCGAGATTGCCCAGATGCTTGACGCCATTGATGTAGGGAAGCGCGGAGGTGATCAGGAAGCGGGCCATGGCCCGCTTCCTTAGCCCCAGCCGCGCGGCGCTGGAAGGCGCGCTCAGTTCACGGTCACACCCACCGGCGCTTTCTCGCGCGCGGCGATGCCATTGAAGACAAGGCCGTCGAAGCCCGCCGTGGCGGTCACCGCCTCCCCATCCCTGATCGCGCCCTGCAGGATCAGCCGCGCCAGCGGGTCCTGCACCTCCTTCTGGATCACGCGCTTCAGCGGCCGGGCGCCATAGACGGGGTCATAGCCCTTGTCGGCGAGCCATTTGCGGGCGCTCTCGTCGAGCGCGAGGGTAATCTGGCGGTCGGCGAGCAGCTTTTCCAGCCGGGCAAGCTGGATCGGCACGATCCGGTCCATCTCCGCGCGACCCAGCCGGGCGAACAGGATAATCTCGTCGATCCGGTTGATGAACTCGGGCCGGAAGCGGCCGCGCACCGCCTCCATCACCAGCCCGCGCACAGCGCCCACGTCCTCGCCCTCGGGCTGGCTGGCGAGATGCTCGGCGCCGAGGTTGGAGGTCATGACCAGAATGGTGTTGCGGAAGTCCACCGTGCGGCCCTGACCATCGGTCAGGCGGCCATCGTCCAGCACCTGAAGCAGCACGTTGAAGACGTCCGGGTGGGCCTTCTCCACCTCGTCGAACAGCACGACCTGATAGGGCCGCCGGCGCACCGCCTCGGTGAGCGCGCCCCCCTCCTCATAGCCGACATAGCCCGGCGGCGCGCCGATCATGCGGCTGACGGAGTGCTTCTCCATATATTCCGACATGTCGAGCCGGGTGATCGCGGTCTCGTCGTCGAACAGGAATTCGGCGAGCGCCTTGGTCAGCTCGGTCTTGCCCACGCCGGTGGGGCCGAGGAACAGGAAAGAGCCGATCGGGCGGTTGGGGTCCTGAAGGCCCGCACGCGCCCGGCGCACGGCGTCGGAGACCGCCAGCAGCGCCTCTTCCTGACCCACGACGCGCCCGCGCAGGGCGTTCTCCATCGCCAGCAGCTTTTCGCGCTCGCCCTCCATCATCTTTTCCACCGGAACGCCGGTCCAGCGGCTGACGACGGCGGCGATGCCTTCGGGGTCCACGACCTCCTGGACGAGACCCTGCTCCGCACCGGCGGCCTCTGCGGCCTCAAGCTGGCGTTGCAGCTCGGGCATGCGGCCATAGAGGATTTCGCCAGCGCGGGCGAAATCGCCCCGGCGCTGGGCGTCGGCCAGTTCGGTCTGGGCGCGCTCAAGCTCCTCCTTGATCTTGGTCGCATCGGCGAGCTTGGCCTTCTCGGCGCGCCAGGCGGCCGACAGGTCGGCGGACTTGCTCTCCAGCCCCTGAAGCTCGTCTTCCAGCTTTTCAAGCCGGTCGCGGCTTGCCTCGTCCTTTTCCTTCTCAAGGGCGCTCGCCTCGATCTTGAGCTGGAGGATGCGGCGGTCGATCTCGTCGAGCTCTTCGGGCTTTGAATCGACCTGCATGCGCAGCCGGCTTGCGGCCTCGTCCATCAGGTCGATGGCCTTGTCGGGCAGGAACCGGTCGGCGATGTAGCGGTTGGAGAGGGTGGCGGCGGCCACGATGGCGGCGTCCGAGATCCGCACCCCGTGGTGGACCTCATATTTCTCCTTCAGACCGCGCAGGATGGAGATCGTGTCTTCCACCGTCGGCTCATCGACAAAGACCGGCTGAAACCGGCGCGCCAGGGCGGCGTCCTTCTCGACATATTTGCGATACTCATCGAGCGTGGTGGCGCCCACGCAGCGCAGCTCGCCACGGGCGAGCGCTGGCTTGAGCAGGTTGGAAGCGTCCATCGCCCCATCGGTCTTGCCCGCGCCCACCAGCGTGTGCAGCTCATCGATGAACAGGATGGTCTGGCCGGCGGCGGCTTCGATATCCTTCAGGACGGCCTTCAGCCGCTCCTCGAATTCGCCACGGAACTTCGCGCCCGCGATCAGCGCGCCCATGTCCAGCGCGTGCAGGCTCTTGCCCTTCAGGCTTTCGGGAACGTCGCCGTCCACGATGCGCAGGGCCAGGCCTTCCGCGATCGCGGTCTTGCCCACGCCCGGCTCGCCGATCAGCACGGGATTGTTCTTCGTGCGCCGGCTCAGCACCTGGATCGTGCGGCGGATCTCCTCGTCGCGCCCGATCACAGGGTCGAGTTTGCCGTCGCGGGCGGCCTGGGTGAGGTCGCGGGCGTATTTGCCCAGCGCGTCATACTGGCTTTCGGCGCCGGCGCTGTCGGCGGTCTTGCCCTTGCGGGCCTCCGTTATGGCGGCGTTGAGCGCTTCCGGCGTCACGCCGGCGGCCTTCAGCGCGTCGGCGGCCTTCGTCCCGGTCGTGACCGCAAGCGCGAGCAGGAACCATTCCGCCGGCACGAACTGATCGCCCGCCTTGGCGGCGGCATCCTCGGCGGCCGCGAAAACCCGCGCGGTCTGGGGCGCCATCAACAGCCGGTCGCCTCCGCCCTGCACCACGGGCTGGGCCTTCAACGCAGCCGCGGTCAGCGCCTCGGCCCGCGCAGGATCGCCGCCTGCCGCGCGGATCAGGCCCTTTGCATAGGCCTGATCGTCCTTGAGGAGCCCATCGAGCAGGTGCTCCGGGGTGAATTGCTGGTGGCCGGCGCCCAGCGCGGCCATCTGCGCCGCCTGGATCAGGGCCTTGGCGCGGTCTGTGTACTTTTCCGGGTTCATCGAAGGACGCATCCCTTGGCTGGTTGCGTCTCAGGTAGGTGTTGCATTTGCGCCACACAAGGGGTCGGGGTCACGCCCCGGCGCGAGCCGGCATCTGGCGCAGCGGATCGACCGGCCGGACGCCCTGCCGGATCTGGAAGTGCAGCTGAGGCTGGTCGCGCCCGCCGCTCTGACCCACCACGCCCAGCCGATCACCCCGGCGGACCTGCTGGCCCTCGCGCACCGACAGGCTGTCGGCATGGGCATAAGCCGTCACCCAGCCGCCGGTATGGCGCACCAGCACCAGCCAGCCGTAACCAGGGATCTGGTTGCCGGCGTAGACAACCTCCCCATCGGCCGCCGCCTGGATGGGGGCGCCCCGCTCCGCTGCGATATTGACCCCATCGTTGCGCCGGCCGTCTCCCTTGGGCCCGAAGCCGGACAGGATGTCGCCCTCCACCGGCCAGAGCCAGCGCGGCTGGACGCCGGCGGCCGGCGCAGGCGCGGGGGGCGTCTGCGGCCGCGCCACGGGCGGATCGCCCGGTCTGCGCGGCTGGGCGGCTGCGGTGGAGACGCGCGCCCCCTGGGGCAGGACGATGCGGTCGCCCGGCTTCACCGCAAAGGGCGGCGCGAGCCTGTTGAACACCCCCAGCGAGCGATGATCGACGCTGTAGGCGCGCGCGATCTGCAACAGCGTCTCGCCGCGCCGCACCACATGCACATTCGGCGCAGGCAGGCGCAGCACCTGCCCCGCGCGCAGCCGATAGGGCGCCGCCAGGCGGTTTGCGGTGATGAGGTCCTGCAGGCTGGTCTGGGTGCGTTCGGAGACGTCATAGAGCGTCTCGCCAGCCAGAACGGTGATCTCGGCGGGCGGACTGAGCGGATCGATCCGCTCGCGGGCCTGCACGGCGCGGATCGCTGCGGCGATGGCGTCTATGTCGCGGGCGGGATCGACGGGAACCGGCGCTGGCGCTGCAGCCCGGGGCGGCGGCGTGGCGAGGTTTGCCGGCCGTGTCTCCACCGTTGGCGGCGGCGCTGCGGGCGCAAGCGTGGGCAGCGGCAGAGACACGATATCGGCGACGCTGGGCGGCGCAGCTGGCGGCGGCTCCGATCCGGAAGCTGCGATCTCGCCCACGAGCGCCAGCGGCTGGGCGGGCGGCGCGGCGAGCGGCCTGGCCGGCAAGGGCGCAGAGCGGGCGGCCGGACTGCCGGAGCGAATCTCGATCGGAGCAGCAGGGGCCGGGACGGCCGCATGGGTCGCGCAGGCTCCGGCCACGCCTGCAAGCAGGAGCGGTCCGAGCCGGGAGAAAACGCGCACAGCCAAGCCAGGCATTCAGGGCTCCGCTCAGAGAATCAGCCCCGCCAACCTCCCCCGGGCGCGTTAATCAGCGCTTAAGCATCATGCCTCGCGCGCGACACCCGGCAGCAGCGGCACGAACCGGACCTGCATCAGCACCTCACGCGCCAGAAGCCCCGCCTCGTCCTTGCGATAGCGCACAAGGTCCTGCACCTGACCGGCGCCGACCGGGGCGACGCAGACGCCCCCAGGCTTGAGCTGATCGAGCAGCGCGGAGGGCTCTCCCGGGGTCGCCGCCGTGATGAGAATGCGGTCAAACGGGGCCTGTTCGGGCCAGCCCTGCGCGCCATCGGCGACCTTGGCGACGATATTGGTCAGCCCGAGCTCGCCGAACCGGGCCTGCGCCTGGCGCGAGAGCGTGCGGTAGCGCTCCACTGTGTAGACCCAGCGCGCCAGCCGGGCGAGGATGGCGGTCTGGTAGCCGGAGCCGGTGCCCACCTCGAGCACCTTGTCGCGCTTGCCGACCTCGAGCGCGGCCGTCATGGCGCCCACCACATACGGCTGACTGATCGTCTGGCCGCATTCGATCGGCAACGCCGTGTCTTCAAACGCGCGCGGCTGAAACGTGCGGCCGACAAACAGGTCGCGCGGCGTGCGCTCGATTGCGTCCAGGACCTGCGGCTCGGTCACGCCGGCCTTGCGCAGCGCAAGCGCCAGCCGCGCCCGCCCCTGCGCATCGCTCGTCATCGCGCCAGCCCCGCCGCAAGCCCCGCCACCGCCTCATGCTGGGTCAGATCGATATGCAGCGGCGTGACGGAAATGCGCCCCTCATAGAGCGCGCGCAGGTCCGTGCCCGGCGGCGGATCGGAAAGCTCGCCGCGAAAGCCGAGCCAGAAGTAATCGCCGCCGCGCAGATCGGTGCGCTTGTCGGCATGAAGGACTGCCTCGTCACGGAAGCCCTGGCGCGTGGCCTCCACGCCGGCGACCTCTGGCGGCAAGCGGTCCGGGAAGTTCACGTTCAGAATGGCGCCTTGCGGCCAGCCGATGTCCAGAAGGCGGGCGATCAGGTCCGGCCCATAGGCCTCCGCAGTCTCCCATGGCACGGGCGCCGCGCCGCGAAAGCCATAGGCCTGCGACAGCGCAATCGCGGGGATGCCCATGTGCATCCCCTGCATGGCTCCCGCCACCGTGCCCGACAGGCTCACGTCCTCGGCCACGTTCTGGCCGCGATTGACGCCGGACAGGATGAGATCGGGCTTCAGGCCGCCCATCAGCTCCAGAACGCCCAGCAGCACGCAATCGGTGGGCGTGCCCGAACAGCTCCAGCGCCGGGGCTCCAGCTGACGCACCCGGATCGGATCGCTGAGCGTCAACGCGCGCGAGGCGCCCGAGCGCTCCACGTCCGGCGCCACAAACCAGAGATCATCCGACAGGGCCCGCGCAATCGTCTCGAGCGCCTGAAAGCCGCGCGCGAACACGCCGTCGTCGTTGGTGAGCAGGATGCGCATGTCTGCGGGCTTTTCCTAGACTCGCCGCCTTCGCGCCAGCCCTGCGCCGCACGCGTGCGCGGGTCTGACCACTGGGCTAGGCTTGCGCGGCCATGCCCGTTCTCGCCTATCCGGATTTTGTCGCAGCCTTGCCGCCCAAGGGCGCTCTGATGGGGCTCGACCCCGGAACCAAGACCATCGGGGTGGCGCTCTCCGACCTCACCCGCCTGATCGCCAGCCCGCTCGACCAGATCGGCCGCGCGCGGTTTTCCGCCGACAGCGCCCGCATCTTCGCCCTCTACGACACCCGCGACGGGGCGGGCGTCGTGATCGGCCACCCGCTCAATCTCGACGGGAGCTCCGGCCCCGCCGCGCAGGCCGCCCGCGCTTTCGCCCGAAATCTCGCCGACGCCCGCCCCGAGATCCCGATGCTGCTCTGGGACGAGCGGCTCTCCACCGCTGCGGTCACGCGCACGCTTCTGGAGGCCGACACGAGCCGCGCGGCGCGCAAATCCGTCGTGGACAAGCTCGCCGCCGCTTACATGCTCCAGGGCCTGCTCGACTGCATCAAGGAAGAAGAGGCGCGCGCGCAGCGGTGAGGCGGCGGCCTCCGGCTTGTCAGATCAGCGAGCGCGGGCAAAAACCCCGCCATGCCCCCCGACGCGCCCCAGCGGCGCTTCCTGCATTCCGTGCGCGATCTCTCTCGCCCGGCCGCGACAGAGCTGCTCGATCAGGCCGAGGCGCTTGCTGCGTCATCGGCCCCGCCGCAATGGGATCGCCGGATTGCCTTTGCCGGGATCGCGTCTGATCCACAGCGCGATCACGCCGCCCAGCGCGCCACAATGCGGCTCGGCTGCGCGGCCAGCCGCTGGCCGGAGGCGCTTCAGAGCCGCGACGCCCCCGCCGGCTGGGGCGATCCGGAGCGGTTTGCGCGTTCCGGCGCCGCTCTCCTGGTCCTCAGGCTGGCCGATGCCGGCGCGGCGCAGAAGGTCCGCTCGCCCTGCCCGCTGCTGAATGCGGGCGATGGCGCGCGCGAAGATGTGGTGGAGGCCTTGATCGCCGCCCTCACGCTGCGCCGCGCGTTTGGTCTCTCGGGCGCGCTCGACGGCCTGTCGGTGGCGCTGTTCGGGCCGGTGCTGGAAAGCGGGGCGGCGCGTTCGATCATCGCGCTGTTCGGCCTGCTCAACGCCCGCCTGACCTTGTGCGGGCCCACCGCCCTGCTCCCCGCCGACGCCGACCGCTGGGGCGTGAGCGCGACGCAGGATCGGGCCGAGGCGCTGGCAGGCGCAGATGCGGTGATCGTGCTGCCGCTCGATCCCGAAAGCCGCGCGATCGCGTCCTTGCGCGAATATGAGGCCTTCTTCGGGCTCGATCACGCCATGCTCGTCGCCGCCCGCCGGCCCAGGAAGATCGCTTTCGCCGGTCCCTCGCTGATCCCGGCCCAGATCAGCGCGCCCTTGTGGGCGGACCCCGCGCTCAGCCTCTGGACCCAGCGCGCCGAGGCCGCCGAAGCCATGCACATGGCGCTTTTCGATCTCCTGTTCGTGCGGGTCGGGCCATGACGCGCCATCACCCGTTCGCCCTTCTGAACGCGCGCCTTGTCGATCCCGCTGCGGGCTATGACGGGCCGGGCGGTGTTTTGGTGCGCGACGGGGCGATCCTTGCGAGCGGCCCAGCGGTGACGCCTGCTGCGGCGGGCTCCGAGTTTGCGATCCAGGATTGCGCCGGCCAGCTTCTGATCCCCGGCGTCATCGATGCCCGCGCACGCGTCAGCGCGCTGGCCGGCCCGCAGGGCGAGACGCTGGCGAGCCTGTCGGCCGGAGCGATCGCCGGGGGCGTGACCACCGTCTGCGTTCAGCCCGATGCGGGCCAGATCCTCGACAGCCCCGAAGCGCTTGCCGCCTTCCGCGCCGAAGCCGGCCTGACCCAGGCCCGCCTTCTGCCGGCGGCCGCCGCCACCCGGGGGCTGGACGGCCGGATGCTGGCGGAGATCGGACTGCTCGGCCTTGCGGGCGCGGCCTTCTTCTCGACGGGCGAAAGCGCGATCGCCGACAGCGGGTTGATGCGGCTGGCGCTGCAGGCGACCTCGATGATCGACCGCCGGCTTGCAAGCCGGCCGATGGAGGCCGGCCTTGGCGGGGCGATGAACGCCGGCGACCTCGCCGCGCGGCTGGGGATTGCCGGCGCACCGCCAGAGGGCGAGGCGATCGGGCTCTATCGCGACCTTGCACTGGCCGAAGCCACCGGCGGCGCGCTGCTCGTCGATCAGGTCTCCACCGAGCGGGCCGTGCGGCTGCTGGAGCGCGCCCGCGGGCGCGAGGTGGACGCCTGCGCCAGCGTCTCCATCGCGCACCTCGCCTTTTGCGAAATCGACCTCGCGGAGCTGCGCACCGACCTCAAGCTCTCCCCGCCTCTGCGCACGCCGGAAGACCGTGATGCGCTGATCGAGGCGGTGCGCGAGGGCGCCATCGACATGATCGTCTCGGCCCATGCCCCGAAAAGCGCGGCCGACGCCGCCCGCCCCTTTGCCCGCGCGCCTTTTGGCGCGGCGGGGATCGAGACCTTGCTGATCGGCGCGCTGGAGCTGTGGCACAATGGGGCTCTGGAGCTGATCGAGGTGGTGCGCGCCCTCACTCTGGGGCCGGCGCTGGCGCTCGGCCTGCCGCAGGGCCGGCTCACCCCCGGCGCGCCGGCCGATCTGGCGCTGCTTGATCCAGGCTTTCCCCATGTCGTGCCGGCGGCGCCGCGCGCCTGCCGCAGCGCAGCCAACCCCTATGCCGGGCGGCGGATGCAGGGCGCGATCCTGGGGGTCTGGGTTGGGGGCGTTCGGGTCGGCGTCTGAGGCGGCCCGGCCAGTCGCCAAAGCCGGCGCGCCCGGCTAGCCTTGGCGCAAGAGGACTTGGGAGAAGCGCACATGGACTTCATCGGCTGGGTGGTCGCGGCCGTCGGGGGCTACCTTCTGGGGTCGATCCCGTTCGGGCTGGTGCTGGTGAAAGCCGCCGGGCTGGGCGACATCCGATCGGTGGGCTCGGGCAATATCGGTGCGACCAATGTGCTGCGCACCGGCCGCAAGGATCTGGCGCTCGCCACCCTCATCCTCGACAGCGGCAAGGCGGCCGCAGCGCTGGCGATCGGCCGGGCTCTGTTTGGCGAGGATGTGGGTTGGGCGGCGGGCGCCTGCGCCTTTCTCGGCCATTGCTTTCCGGTCTGGTTGGGCTTCAAGGGCGGCAAGGGGGTTGCGACCTTCTTCGGCACGATCCTGGTGGGCGCCTGGCCCGTGGGCCTGCTTGCCGCGCTGCTGTGGGTGATGACCGCCTATACGTTCCGCTTCTCCTCCCTCGGGGCTCTTGTGGCTGCCGCGGCCGCGCCCGTGCTGGGCGTTGTGTTCCATGTCGGACCGGCGGGCGTCAGCGCTCTGGGCGTCATGGCCGCGCTGATCTTCTGGCTGCACAGAGCCAACATCGCGCGGCTGCGCAGCGGCGATGAGCCAAAGATCGGCCAGAAGAAGGACGGCCCCGCCGAGGCCGAGGCGTGATGCAGCGTCGCACGCTGAGCGCGGCGGAACGTCGCGACTGGCTGCGCCTGACGCGCACGGACAGCATCGGCCCGGTCACATTCTTCGGCCTGCTGTCCCGGTTCGGCGATGCGGCGCGCGCGCTTGAGGCGCTGCCCGATCTGGCCGCCAAGGCTGGGCGCCGCGCGATCCGTCCCGTGTCGGCGGCCGAGGCCGAGGCCGAGATCGACGCCGCCCACGCCTTCGGCGCACGCTTCATCGCAGCCTGCGAGCCAGACTATCCCCAGACGCTCGCCGCGCTCGCCCCGCCGCCGCCGGTTTTGTGCGTCTGGGGCGGGACAAGCCTGTTTGCCCGGCCATCGGTGGCGATCGTGGGCGCGCGCAACGCCTCCGCCGCCGGGCTGAAGATGGCCCGCCTGCTGGCGGGCGAGCTTGGCGAAGCGGGCTGGACGGTGATTTCCGGTCTGGCGCGCGGCATCGACGGGGCGGCGCATCAGGCAAGCCTCGCCACCGGCGCCGTCGCCGCCGTCGCCGGCGGGGTCGCCAGCATCTGGCCGCCGGAGCACGAAGCCCTCCACCACGCCATCGCCGAGCATGGCGCGGTCGTGAGCGAGCGGCCTTTCGGCTATGCGCCCACCGCGCGCGACTTTCCCCGCCGCAACCGGCTGATCTCCGGTCTGGCGCTTGGCTGCGTGATTGTGGAGGCCGAAGAGCGCTCCGGCTCGCTCATCACGGCGCGATGCGCGCTGGAGCAGGGCCGCGAGGTGCTGGCCGTGCCGGGCTCGCCGCTGGAGCCGCGCGCGGCCGGGCCCAATGGGCTGATCCGTCAGGGCGCCACCCTGGTGCGCTCCGGCGCCGACGTGCTGGCCGCGCTCGCCGCATCGTCGCGCCCGTCCGCCGAAGAGCCCGCCGGCGGCGGACCCTATGCCCCGCCACCGGGCGCGGGACCGGGCCTGAGCCCCGCCCTGATCGCGCGGGTGGCCGAGGCACTCTCGCCCACCCCAATGGCGATCGACGAGATCGCGCGCGCCTGCGACCTCTCGGCGGCCGAGACAGCCGCCGCCCTTCTGGAACTGGAGATCGCCGGCCGCGCGATCACGATGACAGGCGGGCTCGCCTGTTCGCGCTAGGCGGCGTGCGCTCGGCCTCCGCCTCCTGCGCGGCCGCGCGCAGCAAAGCGGCCAGACGGGCCATGTCAGCCCCCTCCGCCATGGCCGAAAGCCCCGCCAGCATCGCGCTGGCGTAGTCGGCGAACTCTTCGCGCGTTGGGGCGCGGACCTGCTGGACAGACATGCGTTAACCCTCCTTCGATCTGCAACCTTAAGTAATGTCTATAGACTTCAACCCCTTTGGCGGGCGCTCGACGTCGCAGGCGACGGGAGCCTCAGCGGGGCCCTTCTGGCGGCGCATCGCGCATGATCGGCAAAGACTTTAGGGGCCCGCGCATTGACAAAGCCCCTGCGCCGCGCCCAAGGGGAACGCCCCTCGCTTGGAGCTCAATCGCCCCCCATGAAGGTCGTCGTCGTCGAATCCCCGGCCAAAGCCAAGACGATCAACAAGTATCTCGGCAAGGATTTCAAAGTCTTGGCGAGCTATGGTCATGTGCGCGACCTGCCGGCGAAGGATGGTTCGGTGCGCCCGGACGAAGATTTCGCCATGACCTGGGAGGCGGAGTCGCGCGGCGCAGCCCGCATCCGCGAGATCGCCGAGGCCCTGAAAGGCGCCGAGACGCTGATCCTGGCCACCGACCCGGACCGCGAAGGCGAGGCGATTTCCTGGCATTTGCAGGAAGCCCTGCGCGGCAGGAAGGTCCTGAAGGACGTCACGGTTGAACGCGTCACGTTCAACGCCATCACCAAGTCCGCCGTCACCGCCGCCATGGCCAAGCCCCGCGCGATCGACGAGGATCTCGTGGGCGCCTATCTCGCCCGGCGCGCGCTCGATTATCTCGTGGGCTTCACGCTCTCGCCAGTGCTCTGGCGCAAGCTGCCGGGCTCGCGTTCCGCCGGGCGGGTGCAATCGGTGGCGCTGCGGCTGGTGGTCGAGCGCGAGATGGAGATCGAGCGCTTCCGCGCCCAGGAATACTGGACCGTGGAAGCGGTCTGCGATGCAGGCCAGACCTTCGACGCGAGGCTCGCGAGCCTCGCCGGCAAAGCGCTCAAGAAGTTCGACCTCGCCACGCAGGACCAGGCCGAAGCCGCCGCCCGCACTGTGCGCGACGCAAGCTTCACCGTCAGCGCCGTCGAAGCCAAGCCGCTCAAGCGCAACCCTCCCCCGCCGTTCACAACCTCCACCCTGCAACAGGAAGCAGCCCGCAAACTGGGCTTTTCCGCCAAGCGCACCATGCAGGTGGCCCAGAAGCTCTATGAAGGCGTGGACATCGGCGGCGAGACGGTCGGCCTCATCACCTATATGCGGACCGACGGCGTGCAGATGGCCGAAGAGGCGCTCGTGGCCTGTCGCAAGGCGATCGGCGTGTCCTATGGCGACCGTTATCTGCCCGAAACGCCGCGCCGCTACAGCTCCAAGGCCAAGAACGCGCAGGAAGCCCACGAGGCGATCCGCCCGACCGATCCGATGCGCCGTCCCGACAGCCTGCGGCTCGAAAGCGACATGGCCCGGCTCTATGAGCTGATCTGGAAGCGCGCCATCGCCAGCCAGATGGCTGGCGCGGTGCTGGAGCGCACCACGATCGACATGCAGGATTCCGCCGGCGCGGCGGGCCTGCGCGCTGTGGGCACCGTGGTGCTGTTTGACGGCTTCCTGACGCTCTACGACGAGAGCCGCGACGACCCCGACGGCGATGAGGAAGGCGGCCGCCTGCCTCAGCTCAAGGTCGGCCAGGCGGTGCGGGTGCGCGAGGTGACGCCAAGCCAGCACTTCACCGAGCCGCCGCCGCGCTATTCGGAAGCCTCGCTCGTGAAGAAGATGGAGGAGCTGGGCATCGGCCGGCCTTCCACCTACGCCTCCATCCTCTCGGTGCTGCAGGAGCGCTCCTACGTCCGGCTGGAGAAGAACCGGTTCCATCCAGAGGACAAGGGCCGGCTGGTCACCGCCTTCCTCGAGAATTTCTTCGCCCGCTATGTGGAATATGACTTCACGGCGGGGCTTGAAGAGAAGCTCGACGACGTCTCGGCGGGCGCGCTCGAATGGAAGGCGCTGCTGCGCGAATTCTGGGCCCCGTTCCACGCGGATGTGGAGAAGATGGGGGAGTTGCGCGTCTCCAACGTGATCGCCGCGATCGACGAGGCGCTCAGCCCGCACCTCTTCCCCGAGAAAGCCGATGGCGGCGATCCGCGTGTTTGCCCGTCCTGCTCCACCGGCCGGCTGAGCCTGAAGACCGGCAAGTTCGGCGCCTTCATCGGCTGCTCCAACTATCCGGACTGCCGCTATACCCGCCCGCTCGCCGCTCCGGACGCAGACGGCGAGGCCGCCGCGCCCAGCCTTGATGGCAAGGTGCTCGGCGTGGATGATCGCACGGGCGAAGAGATCACCCTGCGCTCTGGCCGGTTCGGGCCCTATGTGCAGCGCGGCGAAGGCGAGAGCCTGAAGCGCGCGAGCCTGCCCAAGGGCTGGACGCCCGAGGCGCTGGATCTGGAAAAGGCGCTGCGGCTCCTGAGCCTCCCGCGCGAGGTCGGCGCCCACCCTGAGGACGGGGCGATGATCCTCGCCAATATCGGTCGCTACGGCCCCTATCTCCAGCACGCCAAGACCTACGCCAATCTGCCCGGCGTGGACGATGTGTTCGAGATCGGGCTCAACCGCGCCGTCACGCTCATCGCGGAAAAGCGCGCCGGCGGCGGCCGTCCCCAGCGGGGCGCGCCGGCGGCCCTGCGCGAGCTTGGGGCCCACCCCGTCTCAGGCGTGGCGATCAAGGTGTTTTCCGGTCGCTATGGCCCCTATGTCGCCGACGGCACGACCAATGCGACCCTGCCCAAGGGCGCAGACCCCGCCGCCGTGACCCTGGAAGAAGCGGTGCAGCTGATCGACGCGCGCGCTGCGGCCGCCCCTGCCAAGGGCAAGAAGCCGGCGCGCAAAGCCGCCGCTCCCAAGGCCAAGCCGGCCGGCAAGGCCAAACCAAGGGCGAGTGCGAAGAAGGCGGCCCCGAAGGCTTAGGCCTGCGGCGCCGCGGCCCCTTTTCAAAACCGTAATCCGTGTGTCCCTAGGAAGGCGCGGATGGCGTTCCTACATCATCGCGTGCCCGGCGGGCGCATGCGCGCGGGCGATGGAAAGGTGTGGTTGGTTTCATGGCGTCACGCGCCCTTACGATCGGACTGAGCCCGGAGCTTGGCCTCCAGCGGTATCTCGACGAGATCCGCCGCTTCCCCATGCTCGAGCGCGACGAGGAATTCATGCTCGCCCAGCGCTGGCGGCAGCATCAGGACACCGGCGCCGCGCACAAGCTTGTCACCAGCCACCTGCGGCTCGTGGCCAAGATGGCCATGGGCTATCGCGGCTATGGCCTGCCGATCGCGGAAGTGATCTCGGAAGGCAACATCGGCCTGATGCAGGCGGTCAAGAAGTTCGATCCCGACAAGGGCTTCCGGCTCGCCACCTATGCGATGTGGTGGATCCGCGCCTCTATCCAGGAATACATCCTGCGCTCGTGGTCGCTGGTGAAACTCGGCACGACGGCGGCGCAAAAGAAGCTGTTCTTCAATCTGCGCCGGCTGAAGGGCCAGATCGAAGCCATCGAAGAGGGCGACCTCACGCCCGACCATGTGAAGCAGATCGCCACCAAGCTCGCCGTCACCGACGATGAAGTGGTGATGATGAACCGGCGCATGCGCGGGCCGGACGCCTCGTTGAACATCCGCGTCGGCGAGGACGGCGATGCGGAATGGCAGGACTGGCTGGCCGATGATTCCGAGAGCCAGGAAAACGCCTACGCCAAGCGCGAGGAGCATGACGCCCGCATGGAACTGCTGGGCGCGGCGATGGCGAGCCTGAATGCGCGTGAGCAGCACATCCTGCGCGAGCGGCGCCTGCGCGATGAGCCGCTGACGCTGGAAGACCTCGCCGCCCATTATGGCGTCAGCCGCGAGCGGATCCGCCAGATCGAAGTGCGCGCTTTCGAGAAGCTCCAGGCCGCAATGCGGGCCGCTGCGGCAGACAAGGGCCTGATCGAGGCGCAGGCCGCCCCCGCCGCCTGACCGGCGCGTGCCGCCTTCAGGCTCGGCGCGCGGCTTCCAGCGCGGCGCGCACGGCCTTGCTGGAGGGCCTGCCGGCATAGGAGAGGCTCGGCGCCAGGCCCACCCGCAACAACGCGCCATCGAAGGCGGCGAAGCTTTCGCGCGCCTGCTCGAAGCGCACCGCGCGCATCCGCAAAAGCCCGCGCCGACGTGGGCCGCGCGCGGCGGCTTCAAGCGCATCCTCCACCCGGCGGGCGGCGTCCGACAGGAACGCGACGGGCAGACGCTCGGGCGCTTCCACGATCACGCGGCGATCCAGCCCCCGGCGCGCTGCGCCGATAACGCGGGCCTGCACCGCGGCAAGCGAACCATCCCCGCCATTGGGGCTGGTGAAGGGCCGCGCGCGGCTCACCACCGCCGCTGGCGCGCCGAGCTCGCCCTCCGGGCCATAGAGCGTCACCCCGCCCAGCGCCGTGATGCGCAGCAGCGTCTCATCCGTGTCGGTCTTGAGAATGTCGTCGCCGCGCGGCCCACGCACGACGCTCAGCGCCCAGATCTCGTTTTCGCCCTCGAACCGCAAGAGCGGCTGGCGCGGGTTTGAGCGGTCCAGCACGAAGCGCACCTGCGCGACAGGCGTCTCGTAAAGAATCGCCTGGGGCGCCGGGGCGTTTCTGGGGAAGAACCCATCGCGCATGGGATTGGACTGGGCATCCGCCCGCCCGGCGCTCAGCACGCTTATCGCGCCGAGCAGCACTTGCCGTCGATCCATCGCGCGCTTCTCCCCCCGGAGGGCGGCGAAATCTAGGCAAGATTCTTGCCAAGTCACCCGGCTATGTACTGCGCTCCGTTGATTGTCAGGGTGGAGCCGTTGATAAAGCCGGGGTCGGCGGCCAGAAAAACCACCGCGCGGGCGATTTCTTCCGCCTCGCCCAGCCGGCCGGCGGGGATGGTCGCCACCACCTTCTCCAGCGCTTCGGGCTTCATCGCGGCCACCATCTCGGTCCGGATATAGCCGGGCGCGACGCAATTGACCGTGATGCCCTTGGCGGCGCCCTCCTGGGCGAGCGCCTTGGTGAAGCCGATCATGCCGGCCTTGGCGGCGGAATAGTTCGACTGGCCGATCTGGCCCTTCTGCCCGTTGATGGACGAGATGTTGATGATCCGGCCATAGCCGCGCGCGCGCATCCCCTCGATCACGGGGCGGGTCATGTTGAAGACGCTGTCGAGGTCGACCCCGATCACCTCGCGCCACTGCTCGGGCGTCATCTTGTGCAGGAAGCCGTCGCGCGTGATGCCCGCATTGTTGACCACGATGTCCACGGGGCCGGCCTCGGCCTCGATCTCGGCGAGCGCAGCGGCGCAGGCGGCGTAATCGGCCACATCGAATTTCTTCACCGCGATGCCGGTCTCGGCCTTGAAGGCGGCTGCGGCTGCGTCGTTGCCGGCGTAATTGGCCACCACGGTGGCGCCCTCGGCCTTCAGCGCCAGCGAAATCGCCGCCCCGATGCCGCGCGTGCCGCCCGTCACCACCGCCACCTTGCCGCTCAAGCTCATCGTCTTCCCCCCGGTCTGCTTTCTATAGCCATTGGCTAGCACAGACCCGCCGCCCCGGCCATGCGCGGCCAATGTCTGAGCCACTGGTCAGACGTTGGCGGTGCTGGAACCACCCTCCCCCGCCAGCAGAGCCTGAACGAGGGGGTCCAGGGCTTCCCAGCCCTTGTAGGCGCGAAACGCCGCCGGGGCTTGGGACCAGGCAGTGGCGAAGGCGGCGCGGTCTGTCGGCGCGGCGATGAGGCCGGCGAGCGGGGCGAGGCGCACCCTGATGGTGAAGAGCACGCCGCCCGTCTGCGGCAGGCGGCGGATGGTCTGGCGCTCCACGCGCTGATGCAGCAGGCGGGCGGCCTCCTGGGGCGCAGCCGCCTGGGCGCGCGCGCGCAGCGGGGCGATGCTGGGGGTGAAGCGGTCGGAGCCGGCCTGCAGCGTCCAGTTGAAGCGCTCCAGCACCAGATCGGGCCGCAGGGCGGAAAACACCCGCGCGATCCTGCCAGACAGGTCCGGGTCGCCGCCCGGCACCGGGGCATGCAGCGCGCCCAGCGCCTTGCCCAGCGCATGGGCGGCGGTGAAATAGGTGGGGCTGCACAGGCTGATGGCGCTCACCGTCCAGCCATCCGGCCCCGGCTCCACCAGCACCAGATCATCCGACACCGCGCGTGCGGCCCGCGCCAGCGGCGGAGCGGGCCCTTCCGGCACGGCCGCCACCGCGCCGATCAGGCCGGCGGCCTCCTCCTGACCGGGGCGGCTGTGCGCGACCTCGGCGAAGGTCTCCGCAAAGCGCGCGTCCATCAGGGCGGCCTTGGCCGGCAGCCAGGCGGCCTGATCGTCCGGCGTCAGCCAGCGCTCCAGCGCGATAGGCGCAAGGCCGACATGCGCCTGCGGCGGGCCCTGATGAAACAGCGCCGCCGACATGGCCCCGCGCGCCCGGCGGCTCAGGCGTGCGCCACCGCGCCCACCGCGCCGTGGCAATGCTTGAACTTCTTGCCCGAGCCGCAGGGGCAGGCCGCGTTGCGCGGCGTATCCAGCCAGGCGCGCGGCATGGGGCCAAGCGGGGAAGGCACGAGATCGTCTGTGTCTGCGCCCATCTCGTCGAGGCCGGTATCAGGCCGCGGCTGGCCGATGAAGCTCATCGGCGGCGGAGCGGGCGCGGCCTGCGGCTGCACCTGGATCTGGAGCAGCATCAGCGTGCGCGTGACCGAGGAACGCAGATCGCTGAGCAATTCCTCGAACATGGTGAAGGCGTCGGTCTTGTATTCGTTCAGCGGGTCGCGCTGGGCGTAGCCGCGCAGATGGATCGCCGAGCGCAGATGATCGACATGGGAGAGGTGCTCGCGCCAGCGCCCGTCGATCATCTGGAGCAGCACCTGCTTTTCGATCCAGCGCATCCGGTCGGGGCCGATCGTGGCTTCCTTCTCGGCGTAGCGCTCGGCGATCACCTTGCCGATCCGCTCGGCCATCTCCTCGTTGGCGATGCCTTCTTCCTTGGCCCAGTCCTCCACCGGCAGATCGACGCCGAACGTGTCGCGCAGCTTCTCGCCAAGGCCGGCGGCGTCCCATTGCTCGGGCAGCGCCTTCAGCGGCAGATGGGTGTTGATCTGGTCTTCCAGCACCTCGGCGCGCATCTGGGCGGTGGTTTCGGACACGTCCTCGGCGCGCATGAACTCGATGCGCTGGCTGAAGACGGCCTTGCGCTGATCGTTGATCACGTCGTCGTATTTCAGGAGGTTCTTGCGGATTTCGAAGTTGCGTTGCTCCACGCGCTTCTGGCTGATCTCCATCGCCTTGTTCATCCAGGGATGGGTGATCGCTTCGTCTTCCTCGATCTTCAGCATCTTCATCATGCCGTCGAGCCGGTCGGCGGCGAAGATGCGCAGGAGATCATCCTCAAGCGAGACATAGAATTTGGACCGGCCGGGGTCGCCCTGACGGCCGGTGCGGCCGCGCAGCTGATTGTCGATCCGGCGGCTCTCGTGGCGCTCGGTGCCGAGCACGAACAGGCCGCCGGCGGCGAGCGCGGCTTCCTTCTTGGCGGCGATGTCGGCGGCGAGCCGGACGCGCAGCTCGGCGCGCTCCTCCTCGCTCAACGCGCGCTTCAGCGTGGCCTCGCGCATGCGCACCTCATCCTCGAGGCGCATTTCCAGATTGCCGCCCAGCTGGATGTCGGTGCCGCGACCGGCCATGTTGGTGGCGATCGTGATGGCGCCAGGAACCCCGGCATTGGCCACGATGTGGGCTTCCTGCTCGTGGTAGCGGGCGTTCAGAACGCAGAATTCCTTGGCCTTTTCCCCGATCGGGCGGTTGAACAGGCGGTTGAGGGCGGCGGCGTCCGCCACGTCGATCTGGTGGAAGCCGCGCTGCTGGAGCAGTTCGGCCAGCACTTCCGACTTCTCGATCGAGACCGTCCCGACCAGGATCGGCTGGTCGCGGCCCCAGGCCTCCTCGATGTCGTTGAGGATCGCCTTGTATTTCTCCTTGGCGGTTCGATAGACCACGTCGTCGTCGTCGATGCGCGCCACGGGGCGGTTGGTCGGGATTTCGGCCACAGACATCTTGTAGATGTCTTCAAACTCGGCGGCCTCGGTGGCGGCGGTGCCGGTCATGCCGGCGAGCTTGTCATACATCCGGAAGTAATTCTGGATGGTGACCGACGCCAGCGTCTGGTTTTCGGGCTGGATCTTGGCGCTTTCCTTGGCCTCGATCGCCTGGTGCAGACCCTCCGAGAGCCGGCGACCCTGCATCATCCGGCCAGTGAACTCGTCGATCAGGATCACTTCGCCGTTCTTGACGATGTAATCCTTGTCGCGGGTGTAGAGCCGGTGGGCGCGCAGGGCCTGATTGGCGTGATGCACGACCGAGACATTCTGGGCGTCCCAGAGAGAGCCCTCGATCATGCCGCGTTCGGCGAGCAGGGCTTCGAGCTTTTCGGTGCCGGTTTCGGAGAAGGTGACCTGGCGCTGCTTCTCGTCGAGGTCGATGTCCTCGCCCGAGAACTGGTCCATCAGGGCGTCCATCGCCTTGTAGAATTCGGTGCGATCCTCGGTCGGGCCGGAGATGATGAGGGGGGTGCGCGCCTCGTCGATCAGGATCGAATCCACCTCGTCCACGATGGCGAAGTGGTGTCCGCGCTGGGTCATCTCGGTCAGCGCATACTTCATGTTGTCGCGCAGATAGTCGAAGCCGAACTCGTTGTTGGTGCCGTAGGTCACGTCGCAGGCATAGGCCTCGCGCCGTTCCAGATCGGAGAGGCCATGCACGATCTTGCCGACGGTGAGGCCGAGGAAGGTGTAGATCCGGCCCATCCAGTCCGCGTCGCGCGCGGCCAGATAGTCGTTGACCGTAATGACATGCACGCCCTTGCCAGCGAGCGCATTGAGATAGACCGGCGCGGTGGCCACGAGCGTCTTGCCCTCGCCGGTGCGCATTTCGGCGATGCCGCCCTCGTGCAGGATCATGCCGCCGACAAGCTGCACATCATAGTGGCGCTGGCCGAGCGTGCGCTTGGCGGCTTCGCGCACCACGGCGAACGCCTCGTTCAGCAGATCGTCAAGCTTGGCGCCCTGGGCGAGCCGCTCGCGGAAGTCGGCGGTCTTGGCGCGCAGGGCCTCATCGGAAAGCTGCTCGAACTGGGCCTCCAACGGGTTGATCCTGGCGACGACGCGCTGGCGGAGGGACTTTACCCGGCGGTCGTTTGACGTGCCGAGCAGCTTCTTCATCAGATCGAGCATGATGGTTTCCAGACGGGCCGCGCCGCAAACAGCGGAATCGCGCGGTTAATTGGGCATCCGCAAAGCCGCATCTTCTAGCCGTTGATCGGTCAGATGGGAACTGCGGCCGACAGTGTCAATCGGGGGTTGAAATCGTGTTGACGCCAGCGCCGCAGGCTTTCCCGCTGGTTCATCGCCCGCTGCAGCACAAGGCGCTGCGGCATGGATTGACGCCCCGGCCGCAAACAGGCTCGCTATCGCTCCTGGCCACCGGCAGAAGGAGCGGGCGTGTGGACGTCGTCACCATTTCGGAGAACCCGCCCCCCGAGGGGCTGGAGGTCGGCTGGATCACGGGGGCCGCAGGCAGGCGGATGCGCGCCGCCCTCGCCCCCTGCCCCGGCGCGCGGGCCACGGCGCTGATCGCGCCCGGCCGAAGCGAATTCATCGAGAAATACTTCGAGACGGCGCGCGATCTCGTGGCGCGCGGGTTCTGCGTGGTTCTGGTCGATCAGCGCGGCCAGGGCCTCTCGGATCGGCTGACCGGCGATGACGCGCTTGGCCACATGGACGATTTCGGCGCGGCGGTCGCAGACCTCGCGGCGGGCTTTTCCCTGTTCGCCGCGCGCTGCCCTCACCCGCATGTGCTGGTGGCGCACTCCATGGGCGGCGCGATCGGGCTTCAGGCCCTGATCGGGGGGGCGATCGCGCCGGACGCGGCGTTTTTCTCCGCGCCGATGTGGGGTCTGAAACTGCCCTTCGGCGCCGAGCCGCTGGTGCGCGCCATGACGGCGATGGGGCTGGCCGAGCAGGTCGCGCCGGGCCAATCCACCCGCGTCGGGCCGGAGGCTTTCGCGGGCAACCCCGTCACGCAGGACAGCCTGCGCCATGCCCGCACAAACGCCCTGCTGGTCTGCCAGCCTCGCCTGGGCCTTGCCGGACCGACGGTGGGCTGGCTGACGCGCGCGCTTGATCTGTGCGCCGGCTTCACGCCGGAAGCCTGCGCCAGGGTTACGATCCCCGTCACGGTCGGCATGGCGGGCGCCGAAAAGCTCGTGGACAATGAAGCGATCGCCCGCGTGAGCGGCCTCATCCCCGGCGCACGGCTGGAAGCGTTCGACGGCGCGATGCACGAGCTGTTGATGGAGATCGATCCGGTGCGGGCGCGCGCGCTCGATCTGATTGCAGCCCTTGCCGGCCCCGCCCAGCCCGACGCCCCCGCCGCGTGAACGCGACGGGGGCCGACACGCCGCCTCGGGGAGGAAGAGGCAAGCCGGGGCTCAGAAAAAGCCCAGCTTCTGGGGCGCGTAGCTGACCAGCATGTTCTTGGTCTGCTGATAGTGATCGAGCATCATCTTGTGCGTTTCGCGGCCGATGCCTGATTGCTTGTAGCCGCCAAACGCCGCGTGCGCGGGATAGGCGTGGTAGCAATTGGTCCAGACCCGGCCGGCCTGGATGGCGCGCCCGAAGCGGTAGCAGGTGTTCATGTCCCGGCTCCAGACGCCCGCGCCTAGCCCGAAGCTCGTGTCATTGGCGATCTCGAGGGCTTCTTCGGGCGTCTTGAAGGTGGTGACCGACACGACCGGCCCGAAGATTTCTTCCTGGAACACCCGCATCTTGTTGTGACCGCGCAGCACTGTGGGCGCCACATAATAGCCCCCGGCAAGATCGCCTTCGAGCAGCGTGCGAGCCCCGCCCGCCAGCACCTCGGCGCCCTCGTCGCGGCCGATGTCGATGTAGCGCAGGATCTTGTCGAGCTGCTCCTGGCTCGCCTGCGCGCCGATCATGGTGGCGGCCTCGCGCGGGTCGCCCTGCCTGATGGCCGCCACGCGCTGGAGCGCCCGCTCCATGAAGCGGTCGTAGAGGCTTTCCTGGATCAGCGCACGCGACGGGCAGGTGCACACCTCGCCCTGATTGAGCGCAAACATGGTGAAGCCTTCGAGCGCCTTGTCGAAGAAGTCGTCATCCTCCCGGCCGACATCGTCGAAGAAGATGTTGGGCGACTTGCCGCCCAGCTCCAGCGTGACGGGGATCAGGTTGGCGGTGGCGTATTGCATGATCAGCCGACCGGTCGAGGTTTCGCCCGTAAACGCGATCTTGGCGATGCGGTTGGAACTCGCCAGCGGCTTGCCCGCCTCCAGACCGAAACCATTGACGATGTTCAGCACGCCCGGCGGCAGGATGTCGCCCACAAGCTGAACCCAGGCCATGATGGAGGCCGGCGTCTGCTCGGCGGGCTTCAGAACCACGCAATTGCCGGCCGCAAGCGCCGGGGCGAGCTTCCAGCACGCCATCAGCAGCGGGAAGTTCCACGGAATGATCTGGCCCACCACGCCCAGCGGCTCGTGGAAGTGATAGGCGATCGTGTCGTGGTCGATCTCGCTGATCGCGCCTTCCTGGGCGCGCAGGCAGCCGGCGAAATAGCGGAAATGGTCGATCGCGAGCGGGAGGTCTGCGGCCATGGTCTCGCGGATCGGCTTGCCGTTATCGAGCGTCTCGGCGCGGGCGAGCGTCTCGAGATTGTCTTCCATCCGGTCTGCGATCCGCAGCAGCAGCCGGGCGCGCTCGGCGGGGCTGGTGCGGCCCCAGGCGTCCTTGGCGGCGTGGGCGGCGTCGAGCGCGCGCTCCACGTCGGCGGCGTCCGAGCGGGCGACCTCGCACAGCTTGCGGCCCGTGACGGGCGAGACGGTCTTGAAATAGCGGCCGTTGGCGGGCTCGACGAAATCGCCGTTGATGAAATTGCCGTAGCGCGCCTTGAACGGAAAGGTCGCGGAACGGACGAGATCCATTTTCGTCATGTCTGGGGTCCTCCGGCCGCGGTCTTGGCTGGTCCGCCGCGGTCCTCCCTTGATCGCCCTGCGGATGCGCGCTGTCAGCGGCCCGATCTGTCGCAGGGAGGCGAACCTGTCTCAGCAATGAGACACTTGAGGCGAAAAGATCGCCTCAACGCCGCGCCAGACCGAAGGCGGCCATCTTGCGATGCATTGTTGCGCGGCTGAGGCCCAGCGCGCGGGCGGCCTGGGAGACGTTGCCGCCTGCTTCGGCGAGAGCGCGGTGGAGCGCCGCGCGCTGGGCCTGGGCCAGCCCGTCGTCTGCGGGCGCGCCAAGGGCGCGAGATACCGTCAGGCCGGCGCCGAGCCGGTCATTTGAGAGGCCAAGCGCGAGCCGCGCTGCGCGGGTGGCCCCGATGACGAGATCATCGCCATCAACCGCAAGGAGCGAGACGCCGCCTGCGCCCTCGGGCCCGAGCATGACACGCGCTTTGGGAAAAGCGTCGCGAAAGAGCGCAGTCTCGATCCGACGGGCGGCGTCCGCCACTGCAGCCGCGATCAGCCCGGCGACGCCGGCCGTGAGGTCGGCGCGGGCCGAGGAGACGTCCAGCGCGCCGGCCAGCTGGCCGTGCCCGTCATGGATCGGCGCGGCGGTGCAGGAGAGAGCCGTGTCGCGAGCGCGGAAATGCTGGTCCTTGTGAATGGTCAGCGCCCGGCGCTCGGCGAGCGCGGTGCCGATCCCGTTGGTGCCGACCGCGGTCTCGCTCCAGTCGGCCCCGACCCAGAGGCCCGCGCGGCGGAAGTCGTCGTCGTCGCCCGCTGCGCTGCGCCGATCCACCGGCACCCCGCGCGCATCGGTGGGCAGCACGCAGCAGCCTGCGCCGCCAACCACCTGGAACAGCCGGTCGAGCGTCTGGGCGGCCGCCCGCGCCATGGGCTCGGCCCGCGCTCTGGCCTCCCGCCAGGCCGTGTCGGACAGGGCCGGCGGGGCGGACGCGTCGGCCGGGTCGAGGCCATGCAGCGCAATCGACCGCCGCCACGATGCGGCGACCGCGCTGCGGGCCGCAGCGTCGGGCCGGGCAAGCATGGCGTGAACGCGCGCGGCATGGTCGACTTGCGGGCTGGGCATGGCGCGGCTCCGCACGAAACAGCGTGCATTCTGGATGGAAATGGTCCCAGACCGGACGTGGACGGAGCAAGCCCGCCCTTCGTCGCAGGCCGATGCGCCTGTCTGGACCGCCCGACGGCCGCCCGACCTCACGCACCTGTGAAGCCGCCCGCGCCATTGACACGCGCCCCGCCGGCGCCTACCTCCACCCCCGTTAGCAGCCGCGCGCGCCGAGTGCTAAGAGCCTCGCACGTCCGGCCCGCTACAGAGCCTGTAAGTGCAACATTCGTTCATGGGAGAGCGACGACATGAAATTTCGTCCGCTTGGTGATCGCGTGCTCGTGAAGCGCGTTGAGGAAGAGCAAAAGACCAAGGGCGGGATCATCATTCCCGACACGGCCAAGGAAAAGCCCCAGGAAGGCGAAGTGGTCGCCGTGGGCCCCGGCGCCCGCGATGAAGACGGCGATCGCATCGCGATGGACCTGAAGGCCGGCGACCGCATCCTGTTTGGCAAGTGGTCCGGCACTGAAGTGAAGATCGATGGCGAAGACCTTCTGATCATGAAGGAATCCGACGTCATGGGCGTGCTCGAAGCCTGATCGGCTCGCACCCTTCCCATCTCAACCAAATTGAACAGAGGTAGCTGAAATGGCTGCGAAAATTGTCAACTTCGGGGCGGATGCCCGCGAAAAAATGCTGCGCGGCGTGGATATCCTCGCCGACGCGGTGAAGGTCACGCTTGGTCCCAAGGGCCGCAACGTCGTGATCGAGAAGTCCTTCGGCGCCCCGCGCACCACCAAGGACGGCGTGACGGTCGCCAAGGAAATCGAACTCGAAGACAAGTTCATGAACATGGGCGCCCAGCTTCTGCGCGAAGTGGCGTCCAAGACCAATGACGCCGCCGGCGACGGCACCACCACCGCCACCGTGCTAGCTCAAGCCATCGTGCGCGAAGGCATGAAGGCCGTCTCCTCGGGCCGCAACCCGATGGACCTGAAGCGCGGCATCGACAAGGCCGTGACCGAAGTGGTGAAGGACCTGAAGGCGAAGGCCAAGAAGGTCTCCGGCTCCTCCGAGATCGAACAGGTCGGCACCATCTCGGCCAATGGCGAAACCGCCATCGGCAAGATGATCGCTGAAGCCATGAGCAAGGTCGGCAATGAAGGCGTGATCACGGTCGAGGAAGCCAAGTCGCTCGAGACCGAACTCGATGTCGTGGAAGGCATGCAGTTCGATCGCGGCTACCTCTCCCCCTACTTCATCACGAACGCCGACAAGATGGAGGCTGTTCTTGAAGAGCCCTACATCCTGCTGTTCGAAAAGAAGCTGTCGTCGCTTCAGCCGATGCTGCCGATCCTGGAATCGGTGGTGCAGTCGGGTCGTCCGCTGCTGATCATCGCCGAGGACGTGGAAGGCGAAGCGCTCGCCACCCTCGTGGTCAACAAGCTGCGCGGCGGCCTGAAGGTTGCGGCGGTGAAGGCCCCCGGCTTCGGCGACCGCCGCAAGGCCATGCTGGAAGACATCGCGATCCTGACCGGCGGTCAGGTGATCAGCGAAGACCTCGGCATCAAGCTCGAGAATGTGTCGCTTGACATGCTGGGCCGCGCCAAGAAGGTGTCGATCAAGAAGGACGACACCACGATCGTGGACGGCGTCGGCGCCAAGGCCGACATCGAAGCCCGCATCAGCCAGATCAAGAAGCAGGTGGAAGACACCACCTCCGACTACGACCGTGAGAAGCTCCAGGAGCGCCTGGCCAAGCTTGCTGGCGGCGTGGCCGTGATCAAGGTCGGCGGCGCGACCGAAGTGGAAGTGAAGGAGCGCAAGGACCGCGTGGACGACGCGCTGAACGCCACCCGCGCTGCGGTGGAAGAAGGCATCGTCCCCGGTGGCGGCACCGCGCTGCTGCGCGCTTCCAAGTTCATTGACGTCAAGGGCGCCAATGACGACGAGGAAGCCGGCATCGCCATCATCCGCAAGGCGCTTCAGGCCCCGATCCGCCAGATCGTGGAGAACGCCGGCGTGGAAGGCTCGATCGTGGTCGGCAAGATCATGGAGTCGACGTCGGCCACCTACGGCTTCAACGCCCAGACGGAAGAGTATGTCGACATGGTCGAAGCCGGCATCATCGATCCGGTGAAGGTCGTGCGCACCGCTCTGCAGGACGCAGCCTCGGTTGCTTCGCTCATCATCACGACCGAAGCCTCCATCGCCGAAGCCCCCAAGAAGTCTTCCGGCGCGCCGGCGATGCCGGGCGGCGGCATGGGCGGCATGGGCGACATGGACTTCTAAGGAAGTCCAAAAAGTCGCCCACCAACGAGAATGGTTCGGATCGGCGCATGCCGATCCGAACGGGGCGACATGGACTTCTAAGCGAAGTCATGTCCAATTTGGTGGAACACGGAAAGGGCGGCCTGCGGGCCGCCCTTTTTCGTTGCCACCGCGCATCGCCTACGAAAAAGGGCCGGCGCATGCGTCGGCCCTTGGGGTTGGAACAATGGTCAAGACCGATCAGTGCTGTCGTCGCAACGTTTCGATCTCTTCCTTCAATCGAAGCTTCTGTCGCTTCAGGGTCGCGACATAGATCGCATCCGAAGCCGGGGCGCGTTCTTCGCTCTCGATCATCACATCGAGGTCACGGTGACGGGCGCTCAGTTCGCGGATGCGGGCTTCAATCGCCATGGTGCGGCTCCCTGTTCAACGCCGTAGAATGGGCCTACGGCGGACTTGGAATGGCGCCTGAAAAACGCATGTCTGTCGAGAAGAAAAAGGTCGAGGGGGCCGAGCGCGTGCGCGGATCGAACAGGATTGTGATTGGCATCAGCGGCGCCTCCGGCAGCCTCTATGGCGTGCGGGCGCTGGAACTGCTCAAGCAAGCCGGGATCGAGACCCATCTTGTGATGTCCCGGGCGGCCGATATCACCCTCGGGCTCGAAACAGACCTGAAGCTCGCCGAGGTGCGTGCGCTCGCCACTGTTTGCTACAAGCCGGAAGATATCGCCGCCTCCATCTCGTCGGGATCGTTCAGGACGATGGGAATGCTTGTGGCGCCTTGCTCGGTGCGCACCTGGAGCGAGATCGCCAGCGGGGTGACGACGTCCCTGCTTACCCGCGCGGCGGACGTGACGCTGAAGGAGCGCCGCCCCCTCGTGCTCATGGTGCG
>JBIIUJ010000017.1:0-28255 GCA_044340025.1 Caulobacterales bacterium | reverse complement strand
AGATCTGGGTGAGGAGATTGCGCTCTTCATCCGTGAGCTTGTTCGCCCAGTCCTTGCAGTCCTCGCCCAGCGGCACTTCCTCCGGCATCCAGTGGATCTGCTGCTGGCGCTTCCAGAAGTCATAGGCCCAGGGATAGCGGAACGGCTTGTAGGAATAGGACGGCGTGAGCAGGCCAGGCGTCTTTCCAGTTTCTCCGAACGGCATCGCGCGTTCCCCATATGCTGTGTGTCGAAACGTATCGTGTGCTAGATGTAGGGGTCTGTCCAGCGATTCCGAGGGGAAAATCGGCGCCGCGCTGGGGAAAAGGGTTAACGCTGTCCTGCCGCGCGTATTCGCGCCTTAACCGCTCGCGCAACGGCGGCTTGAAGATCGCATCAGAACCGGCCAATGGGCGTGGCCATGACCGCCCAGGACAGCCCGCCGCCTTCCCTGCCCGAGCGCGCCGAACGCGCTTTCGAGACCGCCATGTTCGAAGGGCGCTGGCTGATGGCCCCCTTCTATCTGGGGCTGATGATCGCGCTCGCCGCCCTGATGGTGAACTTCGTGGGCCAGCTTCTGGCTGCCTTGCCTACCGCGCTGACGATGGACACGTCGCAGATCATCCTGTGGATCCTGACGCTGATAGACCTGTCTTTGACGGCCAATCTGATCCTGATCGTGGTGTTCTCCGGCTATGAGAACTTTGTGTCCAAGATGGATATCAAGCAGCATCGCGACCGGCCCGACTGGATGGGCAAGATCGATTTCACGGGCCTTAAGCTGAAGTTGATCGCCAGCGTCGTCGCGATCTCCGGCATCCATCTCCTCAAGTCGTTCATGAATATCGGCCAGCCCGGCTATGCGCTGAACGAAGCGCACCTGCTCTGGCTGGTGGTGATCCATATGGCCTTCGTTTTGTCGGGCCTCCTGCTGGCGGCGATGGACTGGATTGCGGCAAGCGCCTCCGCCAAGGGCCAGAAAGCGCGCTATCGGGAGGAATAGGCCGCCGCGGGCTCGGCCGGTGGGGAAGGCGCGTTGCGGCGGCGGGGTTCGTCGCCCTTCCTTTGCGCCAAAGCCTTCAAAACAGCAGTTCTCTATTTGGGAGAAGATATTTCTGTTAAGCTTAATTTCAGAGAAGCTTGCATTCGATCAATGTATCCTTTCAGAGCCCTCTATACATTGTGTCGGAATTGTGGGATGCTATCGTTCGATAATGGAATGGTGGGGTCTCATATGCGTCAACTTCTTCTGGCTTGTGCGGCTTTTGCCGTCTGTGCGCCGGCAACGGCTGCAACCAATCTGGTTCTCAACGGCAGCTTCGAAAACGGGCTGACCAACTGGGCCCTGTCGGGCGTAAACACCGGCAATTTCCCGCCGGTGGCGATCACCTAATAACAGCGCCACGCCGTATCCGAGCGGCGCGTTCGGCGAGGCCGTGACGCCGGACACTCTGGTGTCGCCGAGCCCGGACGCCGTCGGCACGCGCGCCGCATATTTTGTATCCGACATCGCCAGCCCGCATGTTCTGTCGCAGACCATCAATGTCGGGCCTGGGCGCTACATCTTCGGGTTGTCGACCTATGCGACCGCCAACGGCCTCAAGAACAAAGGCGACGCGTCCTTCACGGCAAGCTTCGCTGGCGTCACGGCCGCGAACTTGATGGTCTCCAGCCAGCCGTCTAAGACTTGGCAGCTGTTTTCCGCGCCGGTGACAATCGCAGCGGCCGGCCCTCAAACCATCACGCTGCGCTTTTCCACCAACTTCAAGCCCTCCAAGGACATCGTGGTGGACCGGGTGCATGTGATGGCCGTGCCGGAGCCGCAAAGCTGGGCGATGATGATCCTTGGCTTCGGGATGGTGGCGGGCGCCCTGCGTCGTCGTCACGCCGCGCTTCAGGCCTGAGCGCCGGCGGCAGCCTAGCTGTCGCAGCCTGGTTCAAGATAAGCCTTTCGGGGGCGGCGTCTGGCGAAGAACCAGACGCCGCCCTTTTCATTTGGCGTTGTTGGTTATGTGATCGCGCTAGCGGCGCACCGAATACGTGAAGCCGGCAAAGTGCTCCACCCGATCCGCGTCCTCGAACGACACATCGCGCCGAATGTAAGAGAGGCCCAGCTGGCCGCGGAACCGGTCGATCGAAAGCCCGGCCTGGAAGTCGCCGACGCTGGCATGATCGCCATAGCGCACGGCCGGGAGCGACAGAAGCGCGGCGCGATCCACATCGACGGTCAGCTGCTGACCGTCGGCCCCGGCGTAAAGATACCAACCCGTGGGCGCATCCCGGGCGCCCGCGAATTGCGCGAAACGGCCCACGCGCACTTCCGCTCCGGCTGTCAGGCTGCTGCCTACCGCGGAAGAGACGACTTCGAGGCGCGGCGACAGACCAAGATCGAAACCGAGCCCGGTCTCTTGGGCCGAGGCGGCGAGATCGACGCTTGCCGAGAGCGAGAAGCCATCGACGTTGAGAGCCTCAGCGTCGCGCCAGAGTGTCTGGGCCAGCCACTCGCGTTGCTGGAGACCGCGCAAAAGCGGCTTGTGCTGGCGTGGCGCCCCAGACGCTGCGCGACGAGCCGGCGTGAGGGCTGCACCGCCGAGGCTGGACGCGGGAGCATATCGGGGCGCTGAAGCGTCCTCGCCCCCAGCCATGACGCTCCAAAGCGATGCGCCGCCTGCCATGGCCGAGCCAGGCAAAGTTGCAAAACAGCACAGGCAAGCAAGGCGGACTGCGGCGGTCACGAGCGCTCCTGTTGCACCCTCTGAACGATCCTACCACGCTGCGGGTCGAAAATCCCTAACGGTTTTGCTCCAAGCCCAGGCTGCGCTGCATCAGCACCACATCCAGCCAGCGCCCAAACTTCCAACCCACGCCAGTAAACACCCCTACAGAACGAAACCCTGCGGCTTCATGCAAGCTGATTGACGCATGATTCTGCGAGTCTCCGATGACGGCGAGGATCTCGCGCGCCCCCCATGCCGCGGCTTCGTCCAGAAGCCGGGCAAGCAGCGCGCGGCCTACGCCGCGCCCGGCGGCTTGCGGCGCCACATAGATGCTGTCTTCGAGCGTGCGCGCATAGGCGGCGCGGGTCCGGAAGGGGCCTGCGTAGGCATAGCCTGCTACGGCCCCATCGAGTTCGGCGACCAGCCAGGGGAGCCCGGCCTCGGTGATCGCAGCGTGGCGCTGCGCGATCTCGGCGATGCTCGGCGGGTCGATCTCGAAGGTGCCGGTTCCGTTTAGCACATGATGGGCGTAAATCGCCTGCACGACAGGGAGATCAGTGCTGGAACAGGCGCGCACGACGGGCTGGGTCACGCTGTCCCCTCTAGGCGGGCCGGCCACGCAGCGAAAGCCCTGGGCCAGCCTGCTCGCGCGCTTCTTCGCACTCTGGGTCGGCCTGCACCTCGCCGGCGTCGCCACAGCCTGGTTTCTGGCCTGGGGCAGACCGGTCGCGGCCGAAAGAGTCCGTCTGATCGATCTGTCGGGCGGCGCCGTGGATGCCCGCACCGTCCTGATCGCCGCCAACAGGCCGCATCCGGAGCGGGGGGATTTCATCGGTCATCTGTGGGTGATCTGGCCGCCGGGTGCGGCGGGCGATGGGCGCGCCTTTGGCTATTATGCTGACAGCCAGGTTCTGGCGGCCGCGACGCTGGCGCTGTCCATGGTCTCTCCAGCAGGGTTTCTGGCAGGCTCGGCGCCCGTCCCGGGCGGGGTGCGCAGCGATGATGGACAGCCCTTCGATGCCGCGCTGGCCGTGCGGGTGGCGCCGCCTGCCTTCGCTCGGGCGCTGGCGGTACATCGTCGCTGGGTCGGCAAGGCCGTCTATCTGAACCGTCCGCCGCCCTGGGGCGAGGGCGCCGCCTGCCAGGACTATGTGATGGACGTTGCTGGCGCTCTTGGTCTGCCGACGCCGGTGCGCAACTGGATGGAGTTCCCCGCCACCTCCTTCCGCGCGCTCGACCGAACCACCACGCGCGGGGAGCTTCCCTGACCCGCCAGACCCTTCCGATCGATCGACGCGGCGCCGCGGACTGGCTGACGCTGAAACGGCCGGCGCATTTGAACGCGATCTGCCCGCAGATGATCAACGGTCTTCGGCGCTGTTTCACCGATCTGCCTGCCGAGCCCAGGGGTGCGGATCGTGGTTCTGCGCGGGGCGGGAAGCCCCAGCCGCGCCCTCGCCCCGGGCCTTCACCAGATCCCGTGCGCCAAGACGAGCGACCCCCAGCATGGAGAGATGGCCGAGGCGGTGGCGCGACCGACGGCGCAGCGCTAGACGGCGCTTGCACTTCCTTTACGAGGCCTTTCTATGATTTCAGCGTCCGGCGCGCTCGCCCATGATCGCCTTTCTGTTTGGGCCTGCGCCCTGAGCCTTGTGTTGGCGAGCAGCCTGCTGGCGGCGTCATCCTGGGTTTCGGCGCCGATGATCCCGGTTCCGATGACGATGCAGACGCTGGCGGTCACGCTGGTGGGGGCGATGCTTGGCCCCCGGCTTGGAGCGGCGGCGGTTCTTGTCTGGCTTGGTCAGGCGGCCGCGGGGCTGCCTGTGCTGGCGGGCGGCTCTGGCGGGCTGGCGCCTTTCGTCGGACCGACGGCAGGCTACCTCCTGGCGTTCCCGGTCGCGGCGGCGTGCGTGGGCGGCCTCGTCCGGGCCGGCTGGGATGCGGGCCGACCGCTCGCCGCCTTTGCCGCCATGGTGATCGGCAACGCGATCTGCCTTGCGCTCGGCGGGGCGTGGCTTGCCGTGCTGATCGGAATTGAGGCGGCCTGGGCAAGCGGGGTTGCGCCGTTTGTTCTGGGCGGGCTCGTCAAGGCGGGTCTGGGCGCGGCGCTTCTGTGCGGGGCGGGCCGCGTGGCGCGCCGCGCGCCGTGATCCGGCTGCGCGGCCACCATCTACTCTGCCTTCAGACCTACACAGGACTTGGATACTCCGAGGGCTTCGTGCGCGGCATGGACGCCATCGCCGAGCGGCTGAACGCCGGCGAGACCGTCGAGATTGTCGAGGGTCCGGACGATATCTGCGCGGGCTGGGCGCACGACCCCGCCAATCACTGCGATGCTGCAAGGGCGGCCGCCCGTGATGCATCCGCGCTCGCGGCTTTTTCGCAGATGCTCGGCTCCCCCATCGCGCCCGGCGTCCGGATTCCGGAGGCGGGCCGGCTGATTGCCTCCGCCCGCCCCATGTTTGCCTCGGGCGAGCTTCGGGCCGGATGTGCGCAATGCCCCTGGATCGAGACCTGCGATGGGATTGCAGCCGAGGGCTTCGCCGGGGCGAGGCTGTCCTGAAGCGCCAAAAAGAAGCGGCGGGGTCGCCCCCGCCGCAAGGCTGTTCAGGGAGCGCCGGTTAGGGCGGCGCTGGGCCGCCCGCGCCGGACGCGGGATACGGCGCTCCTCATCCTCATCGGACATCTAGAGCGGTTTGCCGCCTTTTCATGCAGAAATTGCGCGCGTGCGCCTATAGACGCTGGGATGGCATGGATTTCGACCCTGGCGGCGCCCTCGACGCGCGGATTCGTCGCGCTGGCGCTCGGGATCGTCGCGCTGCGGTTGGTCGCGGTCTGGGCATCGCCGGTGGAGCTGGGGCCGGACGAAGCCCAGTATTGGGGATGGGCCCAAACCCCGGCGCTTGGCTATTTCTCCAAGCCGCCGCTCGTTGGATGGGCGATCGCGGCGAGCACGACGCTCTTTGGTGAGAGCGAGGCGGCGATCCGCACCCTGTCGCCCTTGCTGCATGGGCTCACCGCGCTGCTTGTCTTTGCCCTCGCGCGAACCTTGGGCTTTCCAGGGGCGGCCGGGGCGGCAGGCTTGATTTATCTGCTGATGCCGGCGGTGACGCTGTCATCGGCCATCATCTCCACCGATGCGCTGCTGATGCCAGCCTGGACGGCGGGCCTGATTGCGCTTTGGCGTTTTCGGGAGACTGGGCGCTGGGGCTGGGCGGCGGCGTGGGGCGCGGCGCTGGCGATAGGGATGCTCGCCAAATATGCTGCGATCTACGCCCTGATCGGGACGGCGCTGGCGATAGCGCTCGATCCGACCTTGCGCGCGCGCGCGCTGGCGCCTGCGGCGCTTGCCGGGCCTGTGACGTTTCTGGCGTTGCTCGGCCCACACCTGGCATGGAACGCTGTCAACGGCTTTGCCCCGGTGGCGCACCTGGCCGACAACGCCAACTGGTCGGTTTCCGACCTCTTCAACCCGGAGGCGTTGGCGGAGTTTGCGCTGGAGCAATTGGGCGTGTTCGGGCCGATCGCCTTTGCGGGTCTGATCGCGCTTGGGCTGTGGCGCGGTTGGCCGCAAGGCGCTGCGGGGAAAGACGCCGCGCGGTTTCTGGCCTGTTTTGTCTTGCCGCCGCTGCTGATCGTGGGCGTGCAGGCCTTTCTCGCCCGCGCCAATGCAAACTGGGCGGCCGCCGCCTATCCGGCGGCGTCTGTGCTGGTGGCCCTGTGGGCCGTCAGCCTGCGTCGGCGCTGGGTTCTAGGGCTGAACGCAACCTTGAACGGCGCCATCGCAGGATTGTTTCTGGCGCTGATCATCAGCCCGTCGCTTGCCGATGCGCTGGGTCTCGCCAATGCGTTCAAGCGGGCGCGCGGCTGGGAAGCCACCACGGAGGCAATCGCCCAGCAGGCCGCCGCCTGCGACTGCCGCGGCGTCATCGTGGACAATCGCCTGCTCTTCCACGAGCTCAGCTACTACGCAGACCCCGGCTATGCCGGCGCGGAGGCGCGCCTGGGCGGGGCGCCTGTCTTCATATGGAAGCGGTTTTCCGAGACCGTCAGCCATGCCGAGGCGATCGCCGGCCTGAAGCCAGGCGCGGAGGGGCCGTTTCTGCTCGCCAGCGTCACGCCGGGCTACAACATCTGGTTTCAGGCGGACTTCCGGGTGAAGACCCAAGCCGGAGCCGCCACGATTCCGCTCGGCGGCGGGCAGGTGCGCACCATCGTTTTCTATCGGGTGGAGGGCTATGCCCCGGCGTCGCGCGCGGCGCTGGCCCCAGCCGACGCTGTGGAGCGCTGAGGCTCCAGCCCGAGGAGGTGAGAGAGGAAGGCCTGATCCGACCAGTCCCGCGCGCCTTCGCGCGGAGCCAGCCGCACCACCGTCAGCCGGGCTTCCCGGGAGATCAGCAGCCGCTGCTTGCCGGCGCCGGCGGCCATGACCCAGTCTGCCGGGACCCGCTCGGCCAGCGCCCCCGCTGGCAACCCAGCCCCCCGGCCCAGCCCGGCGGTCCCGATGGTCCACCAGGCCATGCCATAGTTCCGATTGGCCGCCGATCTTGTAAGCGCGACCTCCAGCGTCTCGGGATCGATCAGCTGAACGCCGTTCCAGGCCCCGCCGGCTCGAACCAGTTCGCCGATCAGCGCCACGTCACGCGCGGTCATGTGCGCGCCCGATGAAAGCGTCGGCATCCGGTCGGCAAGATGGGTCCAGCGCGCCGGGCGGACGCCGAGGGGATCAAGCACCCGCCGCTGAAGATAGACCACCGGCGAAGGATCCTGAGCAGAAAGCAACAGAGCGCGGCTCACGAGGGCGCCGAACACCTGAAACGGACCCGCGCCATAGTCGAAGCGTTCCCCCGGCGCCGCCCGCATCGGCGCGGCGATCGCTTCGGCATAGGTGGGCACGACGCCGGGGCCGAAGCGCACCGTCAAGCCGCTGGACAGGTCCAGCAGCTCGCGCACCGTGATCGCATCCTTTTGGGAATCCTCACGCCACTCCGCGAGCGTGTTGGACGCGCGCTCATCAAGATGCAGAAAGCCATCCTGAACGGCGGCGGCGGCGATCAGGGCGGTGAAGCTCTTGGTGATGCTCTGCAGCTCGATCGCGCGATCCGGCCCCCAGGCCTCGGCATAGCGTTCGCACACCACCACGCCATCACGCAGAACAAGAAGGGCAAGCCCGGCGCGCGCTTCTGAATAAGCCGCGGCCGCGGCGCAGTCTGCCCGGGCCGGCGCAGCAGTCAGCGCCGCCAGACAGGCGAGCAGGGCGGCGAAGCGGCGCGCCATGAAAGTCCTCCGTTCGAGATAAAGCCTTTCGCATCAGGGTTAAGAAGTGCTTGGCGTGGTGCGCGCAGCGGGCTAGCGGCTAGGCGTCGTGATCATCCGGACCTGCCTTCTCGCCTCGGCCGCCCTTGGTGCTTCCCCCGCAGCCAGGGCGGGCGAGACCGCCACGCCAGCGATCGTGATCGTGCGCGCCGAGCGCCTCGCCCCGGCGGCGAGCGATCCGGTCTATGGGGTGGTGACGCTGGGGCCAGAGCGGCTTCAGGCCGCCGCGCGCCTGGATGAGGCGTTGCGTCAGGTCCCCGGCTTCAGCCTGTTCCGCCGCACCAGCAGCGCCACGGCGAATGCGACCGTCCAGGGCGCAAGCCTGCGCGGGCTGGGGCCGAATGGCGCGGGCCGGGCGCTGGTTTTGCTGGACGGGGTCCCGCAGAATGATCCATTCGGCGGCTGGGTTTTCTGGACCCGGCTTGACCCGCTGCTGATCGAAGGGGCGCGGATCGCGCGCGGCGGCGGGGCTGGCCCCTTCGGGCCGCAGGCGCTGACCGGCGCTATCGACCTGACAGAGGCCCGACCGGCGCGCGGCGGCTTCGCTTTGCGGGCGGAAGCGGGCGACCGCGGGCAAAGGGCGGGTGCGGGGGTGGCGAGCCTTGGGGCCGGGCCCGGCGTGGTGACGCTGTTCGCCGCGGGCCAGACGGGAGACGGAACCATCCCGCTGGAGCCAGGCCGGCGCGGGCCGGCCGATCAGCGCGCCTTTCTGGACGCCTGGACCGGCGGGGCGACCGCGCAGATCGCCCTTGGCCCGGAGGCGGCGCTCTCGGCGCGACTGGCGGCTTTCGAGGAGCGGCGCGGCGCCGGCCAGGCGGGCGCAGACAGCCGCGCCCGGGGCGCCGACCTCAGTTTTGCGCTGCGCTCGCCGCTCTGGGGCGGGCAGGGCCGGGTGCTCGCCTATGCGCAGGAGCGCGACTTCGCCAACCGCACCGTCGCGGTGGCCGCCGATCGGGCCAGCACGACACCCAGCCTCGACCAGCAGGCGACGCCGGCGCTGGGGATCGGCGCGGCCGCCGCCGTGCGCTGGCAGGGACCGGACTGGACGCTGGAGCTGGGCGGGGACGCACGCCGCGTGGAGGGAGAAACGCGCGAACTGTTCCGGTTTCAGCAAGGGGCCTTCACCCGGACGCGCGTCGCGGGCGGCGCCCAGAGGCTTGCCGGGCTTTATCTGGAGGGCCAGCGCAACGCCGGCGGGTTGAGCCTTGCGGCTGGGCTGCGGGCCGATGCCTGGCGCTTGTCGAGCGCGCGGCGCGAGGAGCGCGACCGCGCCACCGGCGCCCTGACGCTGCGCGAGAGCCCTGCCGATCGCGACGGCGGCCTCCTGACCGCGCGAGCCGGGGCGGCTTATGCCTTCGATTCACGCTGGAGCGGGCGGATCGCCGCCTATTCCGGTTTTCGCCCGCCGAGCCTGAATGAGCTCCACCGGCCTTTCCGGATCGGCAATGACGTTACGGAGGCGAACGCCGCGCTCGCGCCGGAACGGCTGACCGGCCTGGATCTGGGCCTTGCGGCGGCGGGCTCCAGCTGGCGCGCGGAGGCGACGGTCTTCCTCAACCGGCTGCACGATCCGATCGCCAATGTGACGCTCGCGACCGGGCCCGGCGTCTTCGCCCGCGTCGGCTTCATCCCGGCTGGCGGGACAGTGCGCGAGCGGCGCAACGCAGGCGTCATCGACGCGGCGGGCCTTGAGCTGGCCGCGCAAGCCCGCCTCGGCGCGTGGTCGCTCGATGCGGCCTATGCCTATGTGGACGCAGAAGTAGATGGCGGCGCGTCTCTGCCGGCGCTGACCGGGCGGCGCCCGGCCCAGACCGCGCGCCATCAGGCCAGCGCCAGCCTTGCGTGGCGGCTGGGCGGGTGGGACCTTTCAGCTGCCGCGCGGCTGGAAAGCGACCGGTTCGAGGATGATCTCAACAGCCGGCTCCTGCCGGGGTTCGTTGTCGTGGACCTGCGGGCTGGCCTGGAGGTCGCCGCCGGGGTGGAAGCCTTCGTGGCGCTGGAGAACGCTGGCGACGCCGCCATCACCATCAACCGGTTCGCCGATGGGGTGTCCCAGCAGGCCGGCGCGCGGAGCGTGCGGGCCGGTCTGATGCTGCGGCGCTAGCTCAGGCCACAATGGCGCGCTGGCTTTCCACCCGCTGGCCAAGGAAGTATTCGGCCGCACGGATCACATCTTCGGGGGAATCGTCGAGGTCAGACAGGTTGATGATGATGGCCTGGTCGTCGACCACCCGGGCGATCTGCATTTGAAGTTTGCGATGGGGTTTCGGCCGGTCGCCCACAATGGCCATTTCGGCCGGAGCGCCCAGGGTGAGGGCCAACTGCGTGATCCGGCGGCCATCGACCACGATCTCGCGGCTGCGGATGCGACTGACCGCTTCCCAGGGCGCGCGGCCGACGCCATCCACCGTGACGCCGTCCGCGCCCAGCTTTAGCGCCTGCTCGCGATGCAACAGCGGCCAGACGTAGTAGCTGGCCGCACCAGCCACCACAAACCAGACGACGGGGACCCCGCCGCTCATGGCTGCGCCAAAGGCCATGGCGAGCGAAAGCACCCAGAGCACGCCCAGCCCAAGCCGGATCCGGTCCGGCCGATAGTGGGAAACAAAGACCCTCTTGATGGAGGGCGGGCGGACATAGGCGTTCATGCGCGGGCTCCAGCGAGCCCGGCTACGACCTAAGTCGCAGTCTGGGCCCGATGGCGCAGGAAATGGTCCGCAAGCACGCACGCGACCATGGCTTCAGCGACCGGAGCGGCGCGAATCCCCACGCAAGGGTCGTGTCTGCCCTTTGTCTGAAGCAAAACCTCCTCGCCTGTCCGCGTGATGGAGCGCACAGGGGTGAGAATCGAGCTTGTCGGCTTGATCGCGAACCGGGCCACAATGTCCTGGCCGGTGGAAATGCCGCCGAGAATGCCGCCGGCGTGATTGGCCAGAAAGACAGGTCCGCCGTCCGGGCCGATCCGCATCTCATCGGCGTTCTCTTCGCCGGAAAGCGCGGCGGCGGCGAAACCATCGCCGATTTCCACGCCTTTCGCCGCATTGATCCCCATCAGCGCAGCGGCGATATCGGCGTCGAGCTTGCCATAAAGCGGGGCGCCAAGACCGGCGGGAACGCCGCGCGCCATCACTTCAAGGATCGCCCCGGCAGAGGAGCCGGCCTTGCGCGTGCGGTCGAGGAACTCCTCCCACACCGGCACGATGCCGGCGTCCGGCGCGAAGAACGGGTTGCGGGCGGTCTCTTCCCAGTCCCAGGCGGCGCGGTCGATCCGGTGCGGCCCGATCTGGATCAGCGCGCACCGTACGCTGACGCCTTCGCCCAGAACCTGGCGCGCGATCGCCCCGGCCGCCACGCGCGCCGCCGTCTCGCGCGCGCTGGAACGCCCGCCGCCACGATAGTCGCGCACGCCATATTTGACGTCATAGGTGTAATCGGCATGACCCGGGCGATATTGATCGCGGATCTCGGAATAGTCCTTGGAGCGCTGGTCCTGGTTTTCGATCATCAGGCTGATCGGCGTTCCCGTCGTGACAGGGCCGCCGGTGCGCTCATCTTGGAACACGCCGGAGAGGATGCGCACGGCATCCGGCTCGCGTCGCTGCGTGACGAAGCGGCTGGTGCCTGGACGGCGACGGTCGAGATCGGCTTGGATCATCGCCTCGGTCAGCGGCAAGCCGGGCGGACAGCCATCCACCACGCAGCCGAGCGCCGGCCCATGGCTTTCGCCCCAGGTGGTGACGCGGAAGAGATGGCCGAACGTGTTGTGCGACATGGCCTGCGTTTAGGCGCTTGCGCTGCAGGGGGGAAGCCGCGGCCTCAGCGCGCGGCCTGGCGGATCCGGTCGAAGTCGAGGCCAAGCGCACGCGCCGCCCTGCCGAGCGCGCCCAGAAGCTCGCGCCCGCTGGCGGGCGCCGGCCGCAGCTCCAGATACAGGTCGCCCGCCGGGACCCCGGCGCGCGCTGGCAGGCCGCGTCCCTTCACGCGGATGCGGGCTCCGAAGCGGGCGAGCGGCGGAAGTCGCACCCTCAGCGGCCCATGCGGCGTCTGGACCGTCTGCGGCGCGCCACGCTCGAGCGCCTCGGCCGAGACAAGCAGCACCCCGTGGAGATCGGCGCCCCTGACCCTGAAGTCGGGATCGGCCGAGATTTGAGCCTCAAGCGTCACCGGAGCGCCGCTGAGGTCGCGCGCGATCAGCCGATCGCCCGGGCGGACGCCCGCTGGAGCGCGCACCACCAGCCGCTCCCGGCCGCGCCGCACCGTTTTCACCGCGCCTTCGATCGCCTCCTCGAGACTGAGCGCGAGGGGCAGGACCGGGGCCGCCTCGGATCGCGCAGCAGCGCCGCGCCGCGGCGCCGGGGCAGGCTGGGATGTTGGCTCCGTCCTCAGCGCATCGCGCATCCTGGCGGTGGCGACAATCCGGGAATAGGCGGCCTGGGCGTCCTCGAACCGGGCGCGGGCTGCGGGGTCGTCGGGGTTGAGATCGGGATGGCAACTCTTGGCCACAACGCGGAACGCCGCCCGCGCAGCGCGGGCGTCGGCGTCTGGCGGCAGGCCAAGAACGGAATAGGGGTTGCGCAGGGCCTGACCCATGCGCGCAGACTTGAGGCGTTATGGTTGATGCGACGTAAACGGCGGCCGGGTTCCAACTGCCGCCTGATCAGCCTATGTCGCAGGCGATGACCCGCTCAGATCTCATCCCGCCCACGCCGAGCGCCGGCGACTATGCGGCAAGCCCGCCGCCGGACGATTCCGCCTTCTTCGCCAGCCATGATCCGTTCGCGCTCTTTGCCGAGTGGCTGACGGCGGCGCGGGCGAAAGAGCCGAACGATCCCAACGCCATGACCCTGGCCACCGTGGACGCAGAGGGCATGCCCGACGCGCGAATGGTGCTTTTGAAGGACGTCGATGCTGACGGATTTGTGTTCTACACCAATCTGGAGAGCGCGAAGGGCCGGCAGCTCGCCGCGACGCCCAGAGCAGCGCTGGTGTTTCACTGGAAAAGCCTGCGCCGGCAGGTTCGGGTGCGCGGCGCTGTGGCGCCCGTCAGCGCGGAGGAAGCCGACGCCTATTTCGCCAGCCGGGCGCGCGATAGCCAGATCGGCGCCTGGGCGAGCGCGCAGTCGCGCCCGCTGGAGGGGCGGTTTGCCTTGGAAAAAGCGGCCGCGAGCCTGGCGGTGAGGTTTGGGCTCGGGGCGATTCCGCGGCCGCCTTTCTGGTCCGGCTTTCGCCTGGAGCCCGTCGCTATAGAGTTTTGGCGTGATCGCCCGTTCAGACTCCATGATCGGCTGGTATTCAGCCGCCCGGAACCCGACAGCGCCTGGACAAGTTCGCGCCTTTATCCATGATCACCGCCTGAGGAGCCGCTTCGCATGACCGCTTTTTTCTCGATCTTCATCACTGTTTTCCTGGCCGAACTGGGCGACAAGACGCAGCTTGCCACCATGCTTTTCGCGGCGGAAGGCAATCGTCCCGCATGGCTGGTCTTTGCAGCATCGGCGGCGGCGCTCACCGCATCGGCGGCGGTTGCGGTGATCTTGGGGGCGACGGCGGAGAAATATCTGCAGGCGATCCCGCTGAAGCTGATCGCCGGGATCGGCTTTGTGCTGATCGGCGCCTGGACGATCTGGGATCATTTCCGCGTCAGCGCCGCTGTGTGAGGCTGTCGCGGCGCAAACCGGTCCTTAAGGCAAATGCGCCATAACCCTATCGCGCTTCAACAAGCACAACGCGCGGTGGGACCATGTTTCAGATCATCGGCATTCTGGTTGTCTTTGGGATGGTCTTCGGCGGCTACGCGCTCGCCGGCGGCCATTTCGAAGTCATCATCAAGGCGCTTCCGTTCGAGCTGATGATGATCGGCGGGGCGGCGGTCGGCGCGTTCCTCATTTCCAATTCGATCGGCAACATCAAGGCCGCGCTCGGCGGCTTCGGGAAGTGCTTCGCCGGGCCGAAGTGGAAAGCGCAGGACTATCAGGATCTGCTGACGCTCCTGTTCCAGCTCACCAAGACGATGAAGACAAAAGGCGTCGTCGCGCTCGAGCAGCACATCGAAAAGCCGGAAGAGAGCACCATCTTCAAGCGGTATCCGCGGATCCTGAAAGATCACTTCGCGGTCGATTTCATCTGCGACACGCTGCGGATGATGACGATGAACCTGGAAGACCCCCACCAGGTCGAATCAGCGATGGAGACCCAGTTCGAAAAGCATCACCAGGAAGCGCACGCCGCCGCGCATGCGCTTCAGAACATGGCGGACGGCCTGCCTGCCCTTGGGATCGTGGCGGCTGTTCTCGGGATCGTGAAGACGATGGGCGCCATTACGGAGCCGCCGCCTGTGCTGGGCGGCATGATCGGTTCCGCGCTCGTGGGCACGTTTCTCGGCGTGTTCCTCGCTTACGGCCTTGTAGGCCCGTTTGCGGCGCGCCTGGGTCAAGTGCTTGACGAGGAAGGACAATTTTACAAGATCATTCAATCGGTTCTGGTGGCGCACCTGCACGGGAACGCAGCCCAGATTTCGGTCGAGATCGGACGCGGATCGGTCCCCAGCGCGCTGCAGCCCAGCTTTGCGAAGCTGGAGGAGGCCCTCAATAATATCCCGGCGGAAGCCTAAAAATATCCCGGCGGAAGCCTAAATCATCGAAAGCCATGCAAAAATGCAGTGGCTTAGAGCGAAAACCATGTGCGGGCAGGGTCTTGCACCCCTGATTGCCCCTCGATAGGGAACGAATTCAGCGCGCCAGATTCCGGTGCGCGGGGGCATAAAGGACCACACTCATGATCGAGCTGAAGAAGCTTCTCGCCGCCGCTTCCGTTGCGGCTATCCTCGGCGTCGCCGCTTGCGGCCAGCCTGCTGAAACCCCGGCCGCGGAAGCCCCGGCCGCTGAAGCTCCGGCGGCGGAAGCCCCGGCTGCCGAAGCCGCCCCGGCCGTCGACGCTGCTGCTGACGCCGCCGCTGGCGCCGTGGACGCCGCTGCTGGCGCCGCGACCGACGCTGCCGCCGCCGCGACCGACGCTGCTGCTCCGGCCGACCCGGCCGCTGCGGCTGCTCCGGCCGAAGCGCCGAAGCAATAAGCTTTTCACGCCATCTGGCGTGAGCTTGCGAAGGGCCGCCCGATTGGGCGGCCCTTTTGCGTTTGGGTGGCAAGGGGCTGTATCGATGCCGCCCTATGCCGCGCCTTCCCCCCGATCCAGCCCTTGCCTTCGGCCCGGATGGCGCGCCCCGGGCGCTTGCCGAGGATGACGTCTATTTCTCTGCGGCGAACGGCCTGGCCGAGACGATTGCGGTCTTTCACGCCGGATGCGACCTGCCTGCCGCCTGGGCGGGGCGGGCGCAATTCGCCATCGGCGAGCTTGGCTTCGGCACGGGGCTGAACGCGCTCGCCACAAGGGCGCTCTGGCGCCGGACGCGGGCGCCCGGCGCAATCCTGCATTTCGTCAGCGTGGAAGGCAGGCCGATGCCGGCGCAGGCGGCCGCGCGGGCGCTTGCGGCCTTTCCTGACTTATCCCCGCTGTCTGAAGAGCTGATAGCACGCTGGCCGTTCCGGGCTGCGGGCGCGCAGCGGCTCTGGTTTGCAGAGGATGGCTTCTGCCTCACCATTCTGATTGGTGAGGTGGAGACCATGCTTTCGGGCAGAACCGAGCCGATGGACGCCTGGTTCCTCGACGGGTTCGCCCCGGCGCGAAACCCGTCGATGTGGAGCGATGCTGTGCTGGGCCAGGTGGCGCGCCTGACCAAGGCGGGCGGGCGGGCGGCGACCTATACGGTGGCGGGCGCGGTGCGGCGCGGGCTCGCGGCGCATGCCTTTTCAGTGCTGAAACAGCGCGGATTTGGCTCCAAAAGAGAGCGGCTGGAGGCCGTGAAAACAGCGCCGCCGCCGCCACGCGCCAGCCTGTTTCCAGAGGCGCCCACCCCCCATGCCCGAAGCGCGCTGGTGATCGGCGGCGGCGTGGCCGGAGCGGCCATGGCGGACGCCTTCGCCCGGCGCGGGCTGGCTGTCACGCTGTTTGACGACGACCCCTGCGGGCAGACCAAGTCCTCCCATAATCCCGCCGCTCTGGTGATGCCGCGGCTTGATCGCGGCGAAACGCCCGCCGCCCGTTTCTTGCGGGAAGCCTATCTGGCCGCCCTCGCCCGGCTTACGGCCCTGGGTCCCGAAGCGTTCGAGCCCTGCGGCGTCTGGGAACCAGCGCAGGACGCTGCGGACGTCCAGCGGCTCGCCGATTTCGCAGCCGACCCGCCGCTTCCGCCGGCGCTTCTGGAGGTGCGCGCGGATGGCCTGTGGCACGCTGGCGCCGGGGTTGCCTATCCCGCAGCGGTGGTGGCGGCCTTGCGTGTGCACGCGACCCGCAGGCCCGAGCGGGTGGCCGCCCTGATCCGGGAGGGTGAGGACTGGATCGCCGCCGGCGACGACGGCCAGCGCCTTGCGGCGGCCCCGCTGTGCGTGGTGGCCAGCGGGCCGGCGCTTGCCGCCTTCGAGCAGGCCCGCTTCCTGCCGATCGCGCGCGGGCGTGGCCAGATCAGCGCCGGGCCGACCAGCGCCCCGCCGAAGCACCCGAGCGCGGCGGGCGGCTATGTGCTGCCGTTTGGGGATCAGCTTCTGTTTGGCGCGACGCATGAGACGCTTGCGCCGGGGGAGGTTGCAGGCCCGGTCTCGCCGGCCGCGCACGCCGCCAATCTGGCCGAGCTGGCCGCGCTGGCCCCGGGGCTCGCCGAAGGGCTGAAGCCCAGCCAGCTGTGGGGCCGGGTCTCGATCCGACCCACCACGCCCGACCGCATGCCAATCGCCGGCCCGATCCCGGACGAGCCGGCCTATCGGGCGGCTTTCGCCAGCCTCGCCCACGGCGCGATCCCGCGCGAGGCGGAGCCTGCGCCCCAGCATGAGGGCCTCCATGCGCTGGGCGGGCTGGGATCGCGCGGCTTCACCACCGCCTTCCTGTGCGCGGAGATCGTGGCGAGCGCCGCCCTGGGCGAGCCCGCCCCCACCGACCGCGCCGCCTGGGAGGCGGTGCAGCCAACCCGCTTCCTGATCCGCGCGCTCAAGCGCGGGGGATAGCCGCGCGCACCTGTTCCAGCGCCTGATCCAGCGCGCATTCCCAGATGATCACGGGCGTCCAGCCTGCCTCCGTCAGGGCGGCCTCTGCGGCAGCGTCGCGGGCGCGGTTTCGGGCGATCTTGGCCTGCCAGTAGGCGGCGTTGGTCTTGGGGGCGCGCCGGCCGCGAGGGCAATCATGGCCGTGCCAGAAGCAGCCGTGCACAAACACGGCGAGCTTGTGGCGCGGCAGAACGAGGTCCGGCCGGCCCGGCAGGTCGGTCCGCTGGAGGCGGAAGCGGAGCCCCGCCGCATGCAGCGCGCGCCGGACGCGCCGCTCCGGCCCAGTGTCGCGCCCGCGCACGGCGCGCATCACCGCCGAACGCTTCTCGGCGGAGAAGACATCGCTCATTCCGCCGCCAGAACCGCGGGGGCCCCGGCCTGCGCGAGCGGGACGAGCAGATGGCGCGAGAGCCACGCCACGACGGGAACGGCGACGGCATCGCCCGCCAGATGCAGCGCCTGCGTCTGACTGCGCGGCAGGACGTAAGTGTCGGGCGCGCCCATCAGGCGCGCAGCCTCCCGGCCGGTTAGCAGACGCGAGCGCAGGCGTGCGCCCTCCACAAACAACAGGATCTGGCGCGAGGAACCGCCCGCCGGCGTGCGCAGGCAGCCGGCCAGCCCATCGAACCGCACCTCCGCGCGCTGAACCTTCACGCCATGCTCCACCCTGATGCGGCGATAGACCGCGCCCACATGAAGCCGGCCGTCTGCGGCCGCCGCCTCCACCCGCGCGCGGTGGAGCGGCGCCATCTGGGCGAGCAGCGCCTGGGTCTTCTCCGGGGCGTGCCAGCAGCCGCAGCCTTCTTCCAACACGTCGGCCAGAGCCAGGTTGCGCCCGGGGGCCGGCGGAAGCCGCCACCAGATCCAGTGCGCCTGCAGGGTGCGCGGCAGGCGATCAAAGGCCAGCCGCAGGCTTTCGGTATGGAACGGTCCGTCGCCATGGGCGGTCACAAGCGCCGGCGGGGGGGCGGCCGCACGGATCGCCACAAGAAACAGCCGCGGGCGTGACTGCGGCAGGAAACCCGCTGCATCCATCTCCAGCGGGCCAACGCGATAGCCGAGGCCGGCGAGTCCCTCGATCACCCTGGCGAGATCCCGGCCGCCATTGGAGGTGAGCAGACCGGTGACATTTTCCAGCACCAGAAGCGACGGCGCGCGGACCCGGAGAGCCAGCCCCTCGATCGCGCGGAGGAAGGCGTAGAAGGCGCCCGAGCGCTCCGCCCGCAGGCCCTGACGCGCGCCGGCGAGCGAGAGATCCTGGCAGGGAAAGCTCGCCCACGCGAGCGCGGGCGCCCCCGGCAGCGCGGAGGGATCCACCCGCCAGACATCGCCCTCATGGAAAGGATCGGCCCCGAAATTGGCGCGGTAAGCGGCGGCCTTCGCGGGGTCGAAGTCGTTGGCCCACAGGCACGACCAGTCTTCGCCCAGCCCCAGCCGGGCAAAGCCGCCGCCAGCGAAAAACTCGTAATAGCCAAGTGGCTGGGCCATGGTGGCCAGCATGGGCAGGTTCGATGGAGCGCGCTACCCCAGCACGCCGGAGATCGCCGCGAGGAGGGCGCCCATTTCCTTGCCGAGCCAGGCGAGCGCGGCCAGGCCCATGCCGATGCCCAGCGGCGCGATGATGACGCTGGCGATGAAGAACCCAAAGCTCACCACTGCGGCCACGCCATCGCGCTGAAGCAGCCCAAGCGCGAGCGAGGCAACCGCCATGCCCGGAGGCCAGTTTCCAAACGGGATCGGCAGGATGAGGATGGCGGCGAGGATCAGGATCTGCACGCCATAGGCGATCTGGAACGGCCGGGCGTAGAGCCCCTGCCAGCGCGGCTTGATCAGCCGCTCGATCCGCTTCAGCACCGGCAGGGCGCCATTGATCGCCATGCGCAGGTGATCGGGCTGGATCGTCCAGGCCATCACGCGCTTGGGCAGCCAGGGCTTGGCCGCGCCAAAGATCAGTTGAAGCGCCGGGGCGATGAGGAGCACGCCGAAGATCGTGCTGATGCCGGGAATATTGGGGATGCAATTGGGCAGGGCGAGCAGCAGGAGCAACAGCCCGAACGCCCGGTTTTTCAGCCGGTCCAGCACATCCTGCATCGAGACCGGTTTGTCGCCGGGAAAGGCGTGCAGCAGCTCCTCCAGCATCTCCGACGCGCGCTGCGCATGCGGATGGGGGGCGTGAGGCCCGTGATGCGGATGGAGACCAAGCGGGGACATGACCGGGAGGAGGCTAGAGCTGCCCCGCTAATGTCGGATGAAGCGCTGCTTTAGCAAGCCGGTGCGCCTGACCTTTCTGTCAGACGCGGGCGGAGGCGATGGCGCGCACTTCCTGCAGGAAGCCCGCGACGCCCTTGCCGGAGCCAGCCACCAGATCGTTGGAGAAGCCGCGCACCACGCCCGTGCGGTCGATCACGAGAAACCCGGGAACCCATTGCATCTGATAGGCTTTGTAGGTGGCGCTGTCGTCGTCGAGCGCGACCGGAAAGCTCCAGCCCTGGGTGCGGAAGTACGCCTCCACCGAGCCGTAGCGCCCAAACCGCCCCCGGGTATGGATGCCGAGGAACGCCAGCCGTTGGTCCAGCGCGGCGGCGCGCGCGAAGGCTGCGACATTCGGCCCGTCCAGCAGGCAGTCAGGGCACCAAAGGCCCCAGAACTCGATCACCAGCGTCTTGCCGCGATAGTCTGAGAGGCGGGCCGTGCCGCCGCCCACCTTGGGCAGCGCGAAATCGGGCGCCCGCTGGCCCAGAAGCGCGTGGCTCCGCGGCCGGCGATCGGTCGCCTGGGCGAGAGCGGGAGATGCGGCGAATGCGCCGGCTGACGCCACAAGGGCGCGGCGGGAAAGGTGCTGGATCATGCGCCCCTTCAACCGCGCCAGAGCGGCGGTGTGAAGCAAGCCCTGCTAATGCGTGGGATCAGGAGCGCTGCCTAGTCGATCGCCACCGCCTCCGCAGCTTCCCTCTCAGCGCGCATGGTCGCGGCCTTTTTCTCGACGAGATCGACGATGTGTTCGACCATCCTGTCGTTATCGAGCTTATGGTCCGGCTTGCCCGCCATGTAGACCATGCCGGCGCCCTTGCCGCCGCCGGTGAAGCCCAGATCGGTCATCAGCGCTTCGCCGGGACCATTCACGACACAGCCGATAATGGACAGGCTGATCGGCTCCTGCACATGGGCGAGGCGTTTTTCCAGCGTCTCGACCGTGCGGATCACATCAAAGCCCTGCCGCGCGCAGGACGGGCAGGCGATGATGTTGACGCCGCGATGGCGCAGGCCCAGCGACTTCAGGATGTCGTGGCCGACGCGCACCTCCTCCTCCGGCTCGGCCGAGAGCGAGACGCGGATCGTATCGCCGATGCCAGCCCAGAGCAGCATGCCGAGCCCTATCGAGCTCTTCACCGTGCCGGTGCGAAAGCCGCCGGCTTCGGTCACGCCCAGGTGCAGCGGGCAGTCGATCGCATCGGCGAGCGCCTGATAGGCGGCCACGGTCAGGAAGGGATCCGAGGCCTTCACCGAAATCTTGAACTCGTGAAAATCGTGATCCTGCAGGATGCGGGCGTGATCGAGCGCGCTTTCCACCATCGCTTCCGGGCAGGGCTCGCCATATTTTTCCAGCAGGTGGTTTTCCAGAGAGCCGGCGTTCACCCCGATGCGGATGGCGCAGCCATGGTCGCGCGCCGCGTTCACAACGTCGCGCACCCGGTCTGCGCTGCCGATATTGCCGGGATTGATCCTCAGGCAGGCGGCGCCTGCGCGGGCGGCCTCGATGCCGCGCTTGTAGTGGAAATGGATGTCCGCAACGATCGGGACCTTGGCGGCCTTCACGATCGCGCCAAGCGCGGCGGTGGAGGCCTCGTCCGGGCAGGAGACGCGAATGATGTCAGCGCCCGCTTCCTCGCAGCGGCGGATCTGATCGACCGTGGCCGTCACGTCCTGCGTGGGCGTGTTGGTCATGGTCTGGACCGTGATCGGCGCATCCCCGCCGACCGGAACCCCGCCGACGCTGATCTGGCGACAGGGGCGGCGCACAATCGTTCGCCACGGGCGCACCTCGTTCATCGCATCGGCTCCGTTGTGATGGCGCGCCGCAGTGCTGCGTCAGGCCCTTGCCTAACGAACGCGCTTATCGGCGTGAAGCAAAGAAGATCGGCCATGCGTTGCGTGCCCCGATGCAAAGTCAGGCCTCTCATAGCAGCGCAGCGGATGGTGGGCGATATGGCTGTGGTCGGCTCCGCTGCCCACAAATCCCCCCGCGCGTTCTTGAAAGGCTGGGCTGGCGCCGCCAGACTCCGGGCCGAATGTCGAGAGGGGCGACCATGTCAGGTATCTTTGTCATCTATTCCAGCCGCCCGCAAAGGCAGCTTGTCCAGCGGCGCAACGGCTATCGCGAACATGTCGTCACGCCCGGTTGGGCCTATGTCCGAGACGAGGCCAATTCCACCGATCTGGGCCAACGGGCCGACGGCGGGATAAAGCTGCAGCCACGGTTTATCGAGGATGCGCATTCGACACATGCTGACCCGGAGGCGAGCGTCGCCTTTCTCGAGCTGGCGCACCGGCAAACGGAGGAGGAAGCCGTCGCGGCCGGGCTGCGCCTGCCGCTGCGCCGCGATGGCGGCGCCTAGTTGGCGATCAACACGGAACGTCGCCCTATTGGCGGTCTGTAGGCGCCGGTCGGCCATTTTTCCGGGGGCGTAGCAGCTGTTGCGGCGCCACCTGCGACGGCGGCGCGCGGCAGAGCGCGATGGCCGGCGCGTCAGGGGGCTGCGTCAGGGGGCTGCGTCAGGGGGCTGCGGCAGGAGGCAGCGGCGCAGGCGCCGGGCCGCCAGGAGCCGGGGCCTCAACCGCCAGGGTCGCGGGCGCCGCGGGCGCCGCCGAAGCGGCTGGAAGCGCGGGCGCAGCCGGCGGGCGCCAGCCGAGCAGCGCCTTGCCCGGACCGCCCAGCGGCGGCAGCTCGACCCCGTCGATGCTGACGCGCACATGGGCGGCGTTGGCGGTGTAGAGCGACCAGTCGCCATAACCGTCCGGCGAAAAGCGCTCATCGGGCGAAAACACCCGTGAGACCACCACGGACCCGTCCGTGGCCCGAATCTCCAGCCATTCCGGCTGCGTCACCCGGACGATGGTGCGGGTGGGCAGCGCCACGACGGCGCCGGCGGCTGGCGGCAGCTCCTGGGACTGCATCCAGGCCCGGACCGAGGCGTCCAGCGCGCTATCGTCCGTAGACGGATCACTGCTCCAGAGGGCGTGACCCATGGCCCAGAGCCCCAGCCATACGGCGAAGGCGATAGCCACCAAGGCACTGACCGGAAGGCGGATTCTCTGCTGCGGGAGCGGCGTGGCGCGGGTTAGCGCGCCATCGCCCAGAGCCGCTTCCCAGCGGGCCCGGAAGCGCGAGAGCAAGCTCTCGACTTCCGGCACGTCCAGATAGTCCGCATACGCACGAACAAAGCCGAGCGCATAGCCCAGACCCGGAAGGCGGGAGAAATCCTCCGCCTCGATGGCGATGAGATGGCGGGGCTTCAGGCGAAGGGCCGTGGCGGCATCCTGAATGCTGCGCCCGGTCATGATGCGGGCCGCCGCAAGCCTGGCGCCGGGACCATCGCCTGCGGGGGGCTCTTCCTGCACGACGCGAAGCGCAGGCCGGACTGCGGCGCGGGCGCGCTGCTCGGTCTCGGCAAGGGCGGCTTCGCCGGGTGTCATGGTCCTGTCCCCCAGGTCCGCGCAGGGTTGGCCTTCTGCCCCGCCGGATCAGGCTGCACCAAGAGGGTTAAAGAAAGCATGGCGGAGATTCAAGCACTTAGAACGGGATTGTTGCAGCCCTGTCTTCGCTGCGGATTGGAGCCGCACGCGACAGGACGCCGCCGCCAGGCAAGGGCCGCCAACGCCGACGGCCGTTTGTCGCTTTCCGGCGCAGCGAGCGTCACGCCGCTTGATGGCGCATCGCGGGACTGACGCAACGGCGCCATTTGGGGCGCCGCCGCAACCGGGGTATGGCTGCACCACGTCCTGCATCAGGGAGACCGCCGATGGACCGCATCCCCGCCGACCTCGCCGCCGCGATCACGCATCCGCGCACCTATGCCAATCAGGCGCTGCTGGATGAAACCTTCGCGACGCTGCGGCGCGACCATCCGCTCTCCATCGCCGAGACCGAGCTGTTTGATCCCTTCTGGGCGGTGGTGAAACATGCCGACATCCTGGAGATCAGCAGGAACAACGCTCTGTTTCATAACGGAGATCGTCAGACGACGCTGACCACGCGGGAGGCCGACGAGAAGGTCCGCAAGCAGACCGGCGGCAGCCCGCATCTCGTGCGCACGCTCGTGCAGATGGACGAGCCCGATCACATGAAATACCGCGCCCTGACGCAGGCGTGGTTCATGCCCGCCAATCTGACGAAGCGGGAAGACCGGGTCCGGACGATCGCGCGCAGCTTTGTGGACCGGATGGCCGATCTGGGCGGGGAATGCGACTTCGTGAAGGACGTCGCGCTCCATTTCCCGCTGCGGGTGGTGATGGAAATCCTTGGGGTGCCGGAAAGCGATGAAGGCCGGATGCTGAAGCTCACCCAGGAGCTGTTTGGCGCCCAGGACGCCGAGACCAATCGTTCGGGCGCCGGCCTTGAGGAAATGACAGCCGACAGGGCGCTGGCTGAAATCCGGGCCGTGTTGATGGATTTCTTCATGTATTTCAACGCGATCACGCTCGATCGCCGCGCCAACCCCACAGACGACGTCGCCACCGTGATCGCGCAGGGCAAGATCGACGGGGAAGAGATCGGCGGCTTCGAGGCGATGAGCTATTATGTGATCGTGGCCACCGCCGGCCATGACACCACCTCGTCTTCCACCGGGGGCGGCATGTGGGGCCTGTGCCAGTTCCCCGATCAGTTCGCCAAGGTGAAGGCTGATCCCGGCCTCATCCCCGGCCTGGTGGATGAAAGCATCCGCTGGACCACGCCGGTGAAGCATTTCATGCGCTCGGCCACTGCCGACACCGAACTGCGCGGCCGCAGGATCGCCAAGGGCGACTGGCTGATGCTCTGCTATCCCTCCGGCAATCGCGACGAGGAGGTGTTTGACAATCCCTACGCCTTCGACATCGCACGCAGCCCGAACAAGCATCTCGCCTTCGGCTATGGCGCGCACCTCTGCCTGGGCCAGCATCTGGCCAAGATGGAGATGCGGATCCTGTGGGAAGAATTGCTGGGCCGGCTCAAGAGCGTGGAGTTCGGCGGCGATCTGAAGCTGACGGAGGCCAATTTCGTCGGCGGGCCCAAGACGCTGCCGATCCGCTACAGGATGGCCTGAGGATCAAGCTTTTCGGCGTCGCAACTGGGCGAACCAGAGGCCAAGGATGGCGATCCGGTCGGCAAGGCCGGGTCCCGCCCTGCCATTGGGCCGCGTCAGCCTCTGATGCAGACCGCCAAGGCCGATCTTGCGCATCCACGCAGGCGCCGGGCGGGCCGAGGCCGCGATCAGATCGAGGCTGGACCCGACGCAGAGCCCCACGCCGACTGCGTCGCCCCGGTCCATGATGGCGCGCGCCACCATCTCCTGCTGCGGCGAGCCCACCGCGATCAGCGTTATCTTGGCGGGATGGGCCGCCGCAAAGGCCGCCGCGTCCGCGATGGCGCCCGGCTTGTCGCGCAGGCCTTGCGGCGGGTCGTGCCAGTGCACGGCGCTGAGGCCATAGCGCGCCTTCACCGCCTCGATCACCGCTGCGGTCCCGCCGATGATGGTCAGGCTGTCGGCGGGGTCGACCGCGCCGGCCAGCAGCCGCTCGATCATGTCGATGCGGGGCGCCGCGCGCAGCTTGAGGCCCTGCGCCTGCCCCAAAAGCTCGAGAATGCGGCTGTCGCAGACCACCAGCCACGCATCGGCATAGAGCGGCGTCAGGTCCGGCTCGCGCGCCAGCCGCACAAGGTGCTGCACGCCCGGCGTGGCGACATAGCGGAACGCTTCGAGGCGCTCGGCCGTCTCGACGATGCGCCGCAGGGTGATTTCTGAATCAACACGGTCGAACCGCGCACCCAGAAAGTCGTAGGCGCGGTCTCCCTGGCGGCGATCAAGGACCAGAACCTCGGACAGAGGGCTCCCCCCTTCAGGGCGACCGACGCCCCGTCATGGCATATTTTCGCAGAAGACCCCTGAATTGATCGTAACTGAGCCCAAGGGAGTCAGCCGCTTTCGCCTGGCCACCCCCGGCTGCAACCAGGGCCCTCTCGATCAGGGCTTTCTCGAACGCTTCTGTCTGGGTCTTGAAGTCCTGCCACGGCGCGCCCTGGGCGGGCTCTGCGGGGCGGGTCTGCGGCGGCGCCGGCGGCGCCGGGGCAATGCCAGGACGAAACGGCGAGCGGAACGGATCGATCTCCACCGCCGCGATCGGCTGATGGCGCGCCGCGCCGTCGGCGAAGGCGCGATAGACCGCCCGCTCCACCACATTCTTCAGTTCCCGGACGTTGCCGGGCCATGGGTGGGCGAGCATGGCGGCGATCGCCTGCGGCGCGAAGCCCGGAAAGCGCTGGCCCAGCTCCCTCGCCATCCCAGAGCCGAAGTGTTCGGCCAGAAGCAGGATGTCTTCAGGCCGCGCGCGCAGAGGCGGGAGCGTGATGACATCGAACGCCAGCCGGTCGAGCAGGTCGGCGCGGAAGGCGCCCGCCGCGGCGCGCGCGGGAAGATCCACATTGGTGGCCGCGATCACGCGGACATCCACCGACTGGGTCTTTTCCCCGCCCACCCGCTCGAACTCGCCGTATTCGATGACGCGCAGGATCTTTTCCTGCACGCGCAGCGAGGCCGTCGCCAGCTCATCGAGAAACAGCGTGCCGCCGTTGGCGCGCTCGAACCGCCCGACCAGACGCCGTGTTGCGCCGGTGAAGGCGCCCTGCTCGTGGCCGAACAGCTCGCTCTCCAGCAGCTCCTCCGACAAAGCGGCGCAATTGAGCTTCACATAGGGGGCCGACCAGCGCGCGGAGAGGTAGTGCAGGCGGGCCGCCACCAGCTCCTTGCCGGAGCCGCGCTCGCCAATGACCAGCATCGGCCGGTCGAGGCCCGCAGCCGCCGAGACATGGTCCATCGCCGCCAGCCAGGCCGGCGCTTCGCCAAGAAGCGGGGGGAGGTTGGCGGGCGTCATGAGTGTTTTTCACCATATCTGGCGAGAAATGCCAATCAGTTTCGGCAAGACTCGCCAACCTCAAGAGGCGTTAAGAAATAATCGTGTTCTTTTTCCGAAGGTTATATTGCCGCATCCTCTTGGCACGGCCTTTGCCATTAACGGATCAAACCGGCGAAGCGCGCCGAACATGAAAGGGCCAAATGACCATGAACTCGTCCGACTATGACTTCCGCGCCAGCGACCGCTCGTTTGGGGCCACGATGGCCCGGATCGGCCGCTATCTGCAGACCCGCTCGAGAGAGACCTGGATCTTCTTCGCGGCCGGCCTCGTGCTCGGCGCTGTCTTCCTCTGATCTCGACCCCCTGAAAGGAAACTCCACCATGGGCATTTTTTCCCGCCTCGGCGACATCATCAATTCCAACCTCAACGCCATGCTCGACCAGGCCGAAGATCCTGAAAAGATCGCGCGCCTGATCATCGCGGAAATGGAGGACACCCTGATCGAGGTGCGCTCCAACGCGGCCCGCGCCATCGCGGACAAGAAGGAAGCCGAGCGCAAGATCGCGCGCCTGGAAGCGCAAGCCCATGATTGGGACGCCAAGGCTGGCCTTGCGCTGGAGAAGGACCGCGAAGACCTCGCTCGCGGCGCGCTTTCCCAAAAGCAGCGCCTGATCGAGATGGCCGACCTGTCGCGTCGCGAACTCGCCGCTGCGGAAGACGCGATCGCCAAGGCCAACGAGGACATGGTGAAGCTGCAAGCCAAGCTCGACGAGGCCAAGGCCAAGCACAAGGCGCTGATGATGCGCGCGCGCGCGGCCGAAGACCGCGTGAAGGTGCGCTCCCAACTTTCCTCCTCCAAGATCAACGATGCGATGCTTCGCTATGAAATGATGGAGCGGAAGGTCGATGATCTCGAAGCCCGTGCTGAATCCTTTGATCTCGGCAAGGGCAAGAGCCTGGAGCAGGAGTTCGCCGAGCTGCGGGCGTCCGACAGCGTCGAAGCCGAGCTTGCCGCCCTCAAGGCGAAGATGGGCAAAGCCTGACTCAACCAGACCGGGCGGCGCGCGGGGGCCTGATCTCTGCGCGCCGACGGAAAGGATACTTCCATGAGCGACGACTACATCACCGTGATCGCAATCATCTCGATCTTTGTGATCCTGCCCACAATCATCTTTCACTACATCACCCAGTGGCGCAAAGCCGGAGGCCTTGGGGCCGACCAGGAGCGCATGCTGGAAGACCTGTGGCGCTCGGCCCGCACGATGGAGCGGCGCATCGAGACGCTGGAGCAAATCCTTGACGCCGAAGCCCCGGGATGGAGGAAGCGCGATGTCTGACCGTGACCCCGATGCCCGTGATCGCCGCAGACCGGAACGCTGGAAGGCGAAGGCCGAGTTCAAGGCGGAACTGAAACTGAAGAAAGCCGCCGCAAAGGCCGAATACTACGCCAACCGCGCGCGCGCCTGGAACACGGAGAGCTATACCGGCTCGCCAAATCCCAAGCGGCTCTACAAGAACCCGATGAACAAGGTCGCCGCCGGCGTCTTCGCCGGGATCGCCGACTATTTCGGCTGGGATGTCGTGTGGGTGCGGGTGGGCGCGCTGATCGGTCTGTTCACCCCCCTGAATGGCGTGATCGTCATCGGCTACATCATCGCCGCGATCGTGTTGCCACGCCGCCCCTTCGGGATGCCGGTGCGGCTGGACGAAGAGGACGATCAGTTCTGGCGGTCGGCCGATCGAAAGCCCGCGGTGCTGTTCGGGAACCTGAAATACAAGTTTCAGGACCTGGAAGACCGGCTGGCCGGGATGGAGCGCGTGGTCACGACCGAGGAGTGGGGCCTGCGCCGCCAGTTCCGCGATCTGGAAACGCCCAAACCCTGACCTGACGCGGGACCGGCGCGCCCGAGGGAGGACTGTCAGGATTTCCGTGTGTGGGCGGGCATAATGGGTAAGAAGGAGTCCCACTATGTCTCGACGCAAAGAACCTGTGATCCCGTCTGATTTGCTGGATCAACTTTTGGCTGGCGGTGATGCTG
>JBIIUJ010000121.1:0-8142 GCA_044340025.1 Caulobacterales bacterium | reverse complement strand
GCTCCACCGCTTGTGCGGGCCCCCGTCAATTCCTTTGAGTTTTAATCTTGCGACCGTACTCCCCAGGCGGAGAGCTTAATGCGTTAGCTGCGTCACCGACAGGCATGCCTCCCGACAACTAGCTCTCATCGTTTACAGCGTGGACTACCAGGGTATCTAATCCTGTTTGCTCCCCACGCTTTCGCGTCTCAGCGTCAGCAATGTCCCAGCGAGTCGCCTTCGCCACTGGTGTTCCTGCGAATATCTACGAATTTCACCTCTACACTCGCAATTCCACTCGCCTCTGACATGCTCCAGACCTGCAGTATCGAAGGCAGTTCCGAGGTTGAGCCCCGGGATTTCACCTCCGACTTACAAGTCCGCCTACACGCGCTTTACGCCCAGTAATTCCGAGCAACGCTAGCCCCCTTCGTATTACCGCGGCTGCTGGCACGAAGTTAGCCGGGGCTTCTTCTCCGAGTACCGTCATTATCGTCCTCGGTGAAAGGATTTTACAACCCTAAGGCCTTCATCATCCACGCGGCATGGCTGGATCAGGGTTGCCCCCATTGTCCAAGATTCCCCACTGCTGCCTCCCGTAGGAGTCTGGGCCGTGTCTCAGTCCCAGTGTGGCTGGTCATCCTCTCAGACCAGCTACTGATCGTCGCCTTGGTAGGCCATTACCCCACCAACTAGCTAATCAGACGCGGGCCGCTCCTTCAGCGATAAATCTTTCCCCCGTAGGGCTTATCCGGTATTGCTCCCAGTTTCCCGGGAATATTCCGAACTAAAGGGCACGTTCCCACGTGTTACTCACCCGTCTGCCGCTCCCCTTGCGGGGCGCTCGACTTGCATGTGTTAAGCCTGCCGCCAGCGTTCGCTCTGAGCCAGGATCAAACTCTCAAGTTGAGTTGACCTTGGGCGCCGGATGAACCGGCCCCCAGAGTTACTGCGTATTGCGTCATTGACGGACACCCACGAATTATCGGGTCCGAAGACCCATTCATGGTTGTCTAGAAACGCAATCCGTCAGTGTCATTACAGACACCGCCGCCTGCGTTTCCCTTTCCGTAACCTACGATGTCAAAGATCAACCCGGTTTCCCGGGCGCCCGTCGGCGCTCCGTTCGAGACGTCGCGTCGGCGAAGCAGGGCGGCGTTATTAGTTCCACCCCAGTTTTGTGTCAACCGACTTTCTTCAGTGCGCTTCACCGTGTCTGCATTCACCGTTGTCGGAGAATATCGGCTCGGTTCTGCGCCGTCGGAGCGGGACCCCGTCGCCCCCTTTTCAGGCGGCGGCCGGCGGGTCCCCGTCGGCGAGGCCGGGCTTCTAGGCCGGGCGATTTCGGAACGCAAGCGCGCTCGGCGCCTTTTTTCATGCATGCCCTTCTCTGCGGATTCGCAGGGCTTGTGGCATGGGCGTTTCTTGCCGAAATCGGCTCGTCTTGCGGCACGTCCTTGCGCCGGATTTCGGGCTGCGTTCGACAATCCGGCGTCGCTTCGGCCGCCGATGCTGCGGTCATTGCCCTGCGGCGTGGAGCGTCGGCCTCAGCCCGTCGCGATGTAGGAGCGTAATGCGTCGGCCTCCGCGATCGTGGCGTCGATCTTGTGCTTCACGAGGTCGCCGATCGAGACGACGCCCACAAGGCTGCCCGCTTCAACGACGGGTAGATGGCGAATGCGTCTGTCGGTCATGCGGGCAAGCGCGCTGTCGGCGGTGTCTGCGCGGCTGGCGGTGACGAGCGTTCGCGTCATCACCGCGTCGACAGGCCTTGTCAGCGCTGCTCCGCCCTCCTCCGCGACCAGGCGCACGATGTCGCGCTCCGACAGGATCCCCACGGGCGCGCCGGCGACGTCGACCACCATCAGGGCGCCCACACGCCGCGCATGGAGTTCTCTGGCGGCTTCCTGGAGTGTGGCCTGAGGCGACAGGCTGAAGACTGCCCCGCCCTTGCCGGCGAGAATGGCTGCGATTGTCATGGCGTCCTCCCCCAGAGGATTTTGTTTATGGCCTGAGCCTGCCAAACAGGCGCCCCTGAGGCAACGAGGCGCAGGGGGAGACCACAATGCAGACGCCTGGCCCTCTTCAAGCCATTCTGGCGGCGCTTGCCTTCCTCGATGACAAGGATAGCACGCTCAGCCTCGAGCGGCTCACGGCCGTCTATCTGAACGCGACGGGCGCGCTCACATTCGGGCTCTGGCCGGATCAGTCGCGCGTGGCGGCCGAGCACAGGACGATCGCGGCGCGGCTGGCGCGCGCGGCGGCGGCCAAGGCGCTGGCCCTCCACGGCGCTCCGCTAGCTGGGCTTACCGGCGTGCCAACACCGGATACAGAATGAGCCCGGCGACAAAGCCGCCGAGATGGGCTTCCCACGCAATTGGAAAGACGCCCGCGATCCTCGCGGCCGCCGCAAGACCCACATTCACCACCAGAAACCCTGCGCCGGTCAGCATGATGGCGCGCCGCATCGCGGCCGTGGCCGGCCCGACCTGCAACGCCGCCCAGAGGTAGGCCGCAAACATGCCCGACACGGCGCCGGATGCGCCCACCGCCGGATTGGGCGAGCCGGGATTGATCCAGATGTAGCAGAGCGCTCCGCCGACCGCCGACAGGAAGAACAGCGCCCAGAGCCGCAAAGGCCGGCCCGCGCCCAGCCCCTCTACCGTCAGCGGACCCGCCTGGAGCAGCATCACCATGTTGAAAAACAGGTGCAGCCAGCCTGAATGCAGGAATACATGGCCGATGAGAGGGGCGAAGGCGTCCCACGGCCCGCCAAAGCCGCCGTCTCCCGCCCCCAGCTGATAGCGCGCGGGGATCACCGCCAGATCAAAAAGCACCAGCCGGCGCAGCGTGTCGGGCGCAAACTGCATCAGCACATGCGCCAAGCAGATGGAGCCGGCCAGCCACAGCACGCTCGCCGGCACGCCTTCAAACGGCCTGGGGTTCCCGCTCATGCGCGGCCCCGGGCCAGCGCAGCCTCCACCAGGGCCAGCCTGTCGTTTCCGAAGTACATGTCAGCGCCGTTCACAAACAGCGTGGGAGACCCGAAGCCGCCGCGCGCGATCAGCTCGTCTGTATTGGCGATCAGGCGGGCTTTGGCGTCATCGCCCGCCGCAAAGGCCAGCAGCGCCTCGCCATCAAGACCAGCCCGCTCGGCGCAGCCTGCGATCACATCCGGCTGGGATATGTCCTGAAGGTCGCCCCAATAGGCCTCGAAAAGCGCGCGTGAGTAAGCAACGCCTCGCCCATGATCAAAAGCGTAGAAGGCCCCCCGCATGCAGGCGACCGATCGCACCGGAAACACGCCAGGCGCGCCGATCCGCACGCCCACCAGGCGCGCCCAGTCCTGAAGATCCTTGGCGTAGTAGCGCGCCTTGATCGGGTTGGGATTGGCGCGCGCGGCATAGACCGTGTCGTTCACCGCGTTGAAAACACCGCCCACGAGGATGGGACGCCAGTCGATCAGGGCGCCTGCGCGCTCAGCGATCGGCTGGATCTGCTCGAACGCCAGATAGGTCCAGGGGCTCGAGCAATCATAGAAAAACTCAACGACCACGCTTCCGCCCCAAAACCAGCGCTCCAGCCCGACGAGTCGTCACCCTAGCACCGATCGGCGACCTGGCGAGGGCGCGCCAGCCTGCTGGGACAGTCGATTGACACCTTCCGGGCGCAGTCCTAGAAGCGCGCCTCCACCGTGCCCAGGTGGCGGAATTGGTAGACGCGCTGGTTTCAGGTACCAGTGGCTTAACGGCCGTGGAGGTTCGAGTCCTCTCTTGGGCACCATTCGCTCGAAAGTTGCTGTCGGAAATGTCGCCCCGGTTTGGCTGGGCTGGCGGCGGGCGGCGTTGACGTGACCGATCCGCGCGACACTGCTTATGCTGGGCGTTTCGAGGGGCGGGTGCATCTTCTGCCTGTGCGGGTCTATTACGAGGACACGGATTTTTCCGGCGTTGTCTATCACGCGACCTATGCACGGTTCTTCGAGCGCGGCCGGTCGGATTTTCTGCGCGCGGCCGGTCTTGCGCATGCGATGCTTCTGGAGCGGGAAAGCCCGCTGGCTTTCGCAGTGCTGCGGCTGGAGATCCGGTTTCTCAAGCCCGCCCGCATCGACGACAGCCTGCTGGTGGCCACGCGCTACGAAAGCGTTACCGGCGCACGCATTTTCATTAACCAAGACCTAACCCGAGACGGCGACAGGATCGCCTCAGCAGTGGTGGAGGCCTGTTGCATCGGTCTCGACGGTCGGCCCAGACGCGCGCCTCAAGAGCTTTTGATGGCCTTGGGACCGTATCTCTCGGTTGCATCCGGGTAAGGCTTCGGGTCTCACCACCGCCACAATCGGCGGGCACGCCGCGGGCTCTGAGGTGACGTGATGGACGCTGCGGCGGCGGATTTCAGCTTTCTCGCCCTGTTTCTGAAGGCGGACTGGGTGGTCAAGGGGGTCATGATCGGCCTTGCTTTGGCCTCGGTCTGGTCCTGGGCGGTCATTGTGGACAAGGCCTTGCAGGTGAAGGCGCTCAACGAGGGCGCGCGCGAGGTGGAGGCGGCGCTGGCCGATGGGCGTGGCTTTGATCAGCTCGACGTCGGCGGGGCCAAGCCGAAGGATGCGATGGCGCGGGTGCTTGCCGCCGGCATCAGGGAATGGCGGCTTGCGGCCAAGCCAGGAACAGATCCCGCCCGCGCCGAGGAACGCGCCGAGCGGCTGATGGGTGCTGCGATCGCGCGGGAGATGACGCGGGCCGAGCGCGGGCTGCCTGTGCTGGCCATCATCGGCTCGGCGGCGCCGTTCATCGGCCTGTTTGGCACCGTCTGGGGCATCATGAACGCGTTTCGCGCCATTGCGGCCTCGCGCGACACCAATCTCGCTGTGGTGGCGCCAGGGATTGCAGAAGCCCTTTTCGCCACCGCGCTCGGCCTGCTCGCCGCCATTCCGGCGGTGATGGCCTACAACAAGTTTGTCGGCGACCTGGACCAGTTTTCTGTCCGGCTAGAGACGCTGACCGACGAAATCCTCGCCCGCCTCTCGCGCCGCCTCACCGACGGGGGCCAGTGATGGCGGGCGCGCTCGCAAAAAAGGCGGGCGGGGGTCGCGGCCGGCGTTGGCGGCGACGGCGCAGCCTGAACGCGGAAATCAACGTCACGCCTTTCGTGGACGTGATGCTCGTGCTGTTGATCATCTTCATGGTGGCGGCGCCGCTCCTGACCGTCGGCGTTCAGGTCGATCTGCCCGACACCGAGGCCAAGGCGCTGAATGCCGATGACGAGCCGCTGACGCTGTCCATCCGGGCCGATGGCGCGATCTTTCTGCAGGAGACGCCGATCGCGTTCGGCGAGCTTGCGCCGCGCCTGGAGGCTGTCGCCAGGGCCGGCTACGAGCAGCGGATCTTCATCCGCGCTGACCAGACCGCCGATTATGGCGTGGTCGCGCAGGTCATGGCGCGCATCAATGCCGCCGGCTACCGCAACATCGGCCTCGTTACCGATCCGCTGGAGCAATAGCGCGATGCGCCCGGGCTTGCCCGTGTCGGTCGCGGCGCATGCGGGGCTGGTCGCCGCTGCCGTTGTGGTGCTGCCGCGCACCCTGCCGCCGCTGCCCGCGGCCCCGGTGATTCCGGTGACGCTGATCGAATCCGGCGCTGTCACGAGCATCGCGGCCCAAGCTCCCGATGCCCCCGCGACGGCCACGGAAGAGCCCGCCGCCGAGGCCCAGCCCGAACCAGAGCCCGCGCCCGCCCTGACGCCGCAGCCAAGCCCGATGCCGGTGGCGGCCACCCCTGCCCCCAGGGCGGCCCCTGCCCCGCCGCAGGCCCGCACGGCGCCGCCCACCCCGCAGGCCCGCGCTCAGGCCGAACGCCGCCCCCCTGCGCCCGCCCCGCAGCAGGAGGCCCGCGCGCCGGCAAACGGGCTCGATCTCGATCGGATCAGCGCGCTCGCGGATCAGGCCGAGACCGCAGCTCCCCGTCGCGCCGCCCAGATGACCACGGCGCAGGGCCAGCCAAGGCGCGGCGAGCGTCGCGCCGCGGTGGGATTGGCCAGCGCCCTGACCGCATCGGACGTGGATGCTTTGCGCAGCCAGATTTCGAGGTGCTGGCGGGCGCCGGCCGATCTGGCCGACGCCCAGAACCTGATTGTGGAAGTGCGCATCGAACTCGACCGCGACGGCGCGCTGGTGCGCGATCCCGAAGTGGTGCGGCCGGGCGGGCTGGGATCGGGCGATCCGCGCCTGCGCGCGGCCGCCGAGAGCGCGGTGCGGGCGGTGCGTGGCTGCGCCCCGTTCGATCTCTCGCCTGAGGGCTATGACGCCTGGCGCAGCGTGCGCTTTGTGTTCGATCCCCGCCTGATGGCGGCGGCTGGCTAGGACAGACCCTGATGCTGCGTTTTTTCCTCTCCCTGATGATCGCCCTGCTGGCGCTGGGCCCCGCGCGGGCCGAGGTGCGCGTGGATGTCACGCAGGGCCATCTTGATCCGCTGCCCATTGCCGTCACCGATTTCGGGGGCGGAGTGGGCGACATGGCGGGCGTCGTCCGCGCCAATCTGGAACGCTCCGGCCTGTTCCGTCCGATCGATCCCGCCGCCCATGTCGAGCGCGGGCTCAGCCCGGGCGTCTCGCCCCGGTTTCAGGACTGGCGCGTCATCAACACCGAAGCCCTGATCGTGGGGGCGGCCAGCCGTGATGCCGAAGGCCGCCTGCGCGTCGACTTCCGGGTCTGGGACGTGCTCGCAGAGCGCGAACTTCTCGGCCTGCAATTCACCTCCACGCCGGAAAACTGGCGGCGCATCGCGCACAAGGTTTCGGATGCGGTCTATGAGCGCCTGACCGGGGAACCCGGATACTTCGACACCCGTATCGTGTTTGTGGCCGAGAGCGGCACAAAGGTGAACCGGATCAAGCGGCTGGCCGTGATGGACCAGGATGGTGCCAACCCCAGTTTCCTGACATCTGGCGCAGACCTGATCATGAACCCGCGTTTCTCGCCCAGCGCGCAGCAGATCGTCTATTCCTCGCTCGAACAGACCGGTTTGCGGGTCTATCTGTTCAATATCGACACCGGGCGGCGCGAAGCGATCGCGGGTCTGCCCGGCATGACGTTCGCGCCCCGCTTCTCGCCGGATGGGGCCTCGGTGGCGCTCAGCCTCGACGCAGACGGCAATTCCGAAGTCTATGTGAAGAACCTTCGGTCAGGCGCGGTGCGCCGGCTGACCAATCATCCTGCCATCGACACCTCGCCCTCCTTCAGCCCGGATGGGGCGCAGATCGTGTTCAATTCCGATCGTGGCGGCAGCGCCCAGCTCTATGTGATGGGGGCGGATGGCGCCTCGCCCCGCCGGATCAGCTTCGGACCGGGGCGCTATTCCACGCCAGTGTGGTCGCCCCGCGGCGATCTGATCGCCTTCACCCGCCAGACCGGCGGCCGTTTCCAGATCGGGGTGATCCGGCCGGACGGCTCGGGCGAGCGCATCCTGTCGGAGAGCTATTTCGAAGAAGGCCCCACCTGGGCGCCGAACGGGCGGGTCTTGATGTTCCACCGCGATACGCCGGGGGGGGAAAGCTCGATGTGGGCTGTCGATGTTTCGGGGCGCAATCTGCGCCGGATCGCCACGCCGGGGGCGGCCTCTGATCCGGCCTGGTCGCCCAGTTTGCCGTAATCGTCAAAAGACTCTGTCATCAATCCAAGGCACAAGCCAGATCACCAAAGGAGAGACCCATGCGCAAAGCTCCCGTGAAAGCCCTTCTCGCCCTGTCTGTCGCCGTATTCGCCGCCAGCGCCTGCGCCACCCGTCCGACTGCAGCGCCCGCGCCCGCCGCCCCGGTCGAGCAGCGCGCGCCTGCGGCGCCGGCCCCTGTGGTTGTTCCAGCCCCCGCGCCTGCGCCCGCGCCGGTCGCCACCGCACCTGCCCCCGCGCCGGTTTCTGGCCCGCTTGCAGGCAGCGTGGAGGACTTTGTGCAGAACGTGGGCGATCGGGTCTTCTTCGACACTGATCGCTTCGATCTCCGCACAGAGGCTCAAGGCGCGCTGCAGCGCCAGGCAGCCTGGCTTCAGGCCAATCCGAATGTCCGCATTCTTGTGGCCGGCAATTGCGACGAGCGCGGCACGCGGGAATACAATCTCGCGCTGGGCGCCCGGCGCGCCACGGCGGTGAAGGAGTATCTCGTCTCGCTCG
>JBIIUJ010000244.1:0-8268 GCA_044340025.1 Caulobacterales bacterium | reverse complement strand
CGGCTTTCGCTACAGCGCCGACTATGCTCGAACACGTGTGCAGGGGCGCAGCGCAGCGACGGGCGAGCCCGTCGCAATTGCGGCCCATGCTGACGTTCAGCGCATGCTTCTGATCCAGCGAGCCGTCAGCGAGGGCGGTCTTTGCCTGTGCCTGTTCGCCGCCCGACTGGTCGACGACGCGGCGACCCATCCGGATGCGGCGGCGGCTGACGACGCAGCAAGCCTGCTTGCGGTCCTCACGCCGCTGGTCAAGCTGTGGTGTTCCGAGCGAGGTCTCGAGGCGAACTCTCTGGCGATCCAGGTGATGGGCGGGGCCGGGTATGTGCGCGATCACCCCGTGGAACGGCTTTTCCGTGACCAGCGCCTCAATCCGATTCACGAGGGCGCGAACGGGATTCTTGCAATCGACGTGGTTCTGCGCGGGGTGTGTCGGGATGGCGGTGCAGTTTTGGCAAAGCTGTTGGCGCGAATTGCATCGGACTGTGCTGCAGCGGAGGGACCCCAAGAGCAGGTTCTGGCCGACATCCTGCGGGATGCAGTCAGGACGCTGGAGGTCTGCACGCGTCGGCTGGCTGCCGGGGATGAGGCAAGCGCGCGCGCCTGGGCCAGCCCGTTTGCATTGGCCGTGGGCGATACGGTTGTGGCGTGGCTTTGGTTGCGCCAGCTCGCCGCCTTGCGCGGCAGGGCCGATGGCCCAGCGCCAGCCAAGCGTGCATGCGCGCTGTGCATGGCCCAATTGATCTTGAGGCAATCCCTAGCGGTAGCTGCCGCTATCGGTTCGGACAGTCCGCCGCCCCACGCGGGGCTGCCGCCAGAGGCGCTTTTCCTGTAGGCCGAACAAGACCGGGCGGCGACCCTACAAAATCGGGTTGTCGGACAAGCTGCGATCCATCACCCAGATCGAGCGGCAGGACTGGGCTGCGGCTTCTGCGAACTCCCGGCGGGTCCGGGCAACCAAGTCACGAACCGGCAGGACAGCGTCGACGCTGCCTACAGAATGGCCCGCGCTCCACAAATCGCGCCAGCGGCTCGGCGCCGGCTGCTCCGGCGCGTCGTTGAAGACGCGCGAAGCCGACGCCTGGCGCTCTTCAGCGGCGACCGTACGCGGGTCGATCCCGGCCGCACGAAGCGACGGGGCCAGCATGGCTGTAGGCAATCCGGTGAAGGCGTCGGTCACCAGAATGTCGTCCGGAGTGCTTTCGATCAGCATCTGTCGGTAGGCGTTCGGGGCCGCGCTTTCGGTCGTCGCGATGAACCGCGTCCCCATGTAGCCAAGGTCGCATCCCAGAGACATGGCCGCCCAGAGCGCAGCTCCGTCGCCGATGCCGCCAGCCAGCACAAGCGGACCGTCGAAGAAGCCGCGGACCGTGCGCACGAAAGCAAGTCCGTTGAGCGACCCCGTCTGACCACCGGCCCCCGCCGTCAGCAGGATCAATCCATCGACCCCCGCCGCGATCGCCTTGCGCGCCTGTGCGACCGTTGCGACATCACAGAAGACGAGCGCGCCGACCTCATGCAGCGGGGCGACCACGGGCGCAGGGGAACCAACGCTCACGATGACCATCTCCACCCGATGCGCGCAAAGGCGGTCGAGATGGGCAGCGAGGTCGGGCCGACGGACCACCAGATTGGCACAGAAGGGAGCGTCGGTGTCCTGCAACGCGTCTCCCAGATGCTTGAGCCATGCGTCCAGCTCCGCCGGCGTCCGGCAGTTCGCTGTGGGGAACGCTCCCACAATACCGGCCTGACAAGCCGCAATCACCAGTTCAGGACTGGACACGGTGAACATCGGCGCTGCGATGAGCGGCAACGTCAATCGACGCAGAAGCTGCGGCGGTAGGGCCATCGCTCAGTTCACCCCGCGGACCGTGCTGCTCCACCACGGTGCGCGCAATGCCGCCTTGTCGATCTTCCCGAGCGGGGTCAGGGGCAGCTGGCCGACGAACTCGAAGGACTTCGGCACATGGGTCGGCCCCTTCCGGGATCGGATCCACTCCGCGAGCACGTCCTCGGGGGGATCGAAGCCAGGCCGCAGGGTTACGTAGGCCTTCACGGCCTCACCCCAGCGGGGGTCCGGCACGCCGATCACGCCGACCGCGGCGACTGCGGGGTGCTTCGCCAGCTCATCCTCGATCTCGCGCGGATAGATGTTGAAGCCGCCGGAGATTACCATGTCCTTCTTGCGGTCGACGATAAAGAGGCGGCCCTCAGGGTCCAGACATCCGATGTCGCCGGTGTGAATCCAGCCATCCCGGATCGTCGACGCCGTCAGATCCGGCTGTCGCCAGTAGCCGGCCATCGCGTAGGGCGCGCGCACGCAGATCTCTCCGCGGTCGCCGGGCCCGACCTCGCGGCCGTCCGGATCGACCATGCGCACGTCGCAATCGGGAAGCGGGTGGCCAGCGGACGTCAGAAGGTCCGTTTGATCGCTACGATGATCGTCCGGATGCAAAGCAGAAATGACAAAGCACTCCGTCTGTCCGTAAAGCTGGCAGAATACAGGACCGATCCGGTCCAGGCCTTCCTGCAAGCGCGACGGTGACATGGGTGAGGCTCCGTACACCAGCAGTTCGAGCGTGCGGACGTCAGCCGGCTCCCAGTCCGAGCTGTCCAGCAACGCGTAGATCATGGACGGCACCAACAGTGACATGTTGGCCTGTGTCTCCCGAATCCGGCGGATCACCGCTCCAGGATCGAACCCTGCCATGAGGTCAACCGTGCCCCCGCACGCTAGCACGGGCGCAACGAACATCCCAGCGGCATGACTGATCGGGGCGGCGGCGACGTAGCGCGGCGTCTGCGGCAACGGGAAGCCTGCGAGAATCGCCACCGAACCTGCGGTGAGTTCGCAATGGCTGCGCTGCACGCCTTTCGGGCGACCGGTCGTGCCGCCCGTGTAGTTCAGCATCGCAAGATCGTCGGGGCGGGACAAGTCTCTGGGACTGGCCGCGTTGTCTTTGGCTGCTCCCAAAACATCGACGCCGAACGACGTCGGGCCCAGCGTGAAGGCTGTGCGCACGGACGCACGTGCGGCGAGTTCCTCGGCCCGATCGCCGTAGAATGGGTCGAGAACCAGCGTGTCCGCGCCCGAATCGCTGATCTGCGCGAGATGATCCTGGAGAGATCCGAACGGATGGAGTGCAGTTGTTGCGGCCCCAAGACCGTGGCACGCCACCCCTGCGCACCAGGCCTCGTACCGGTTGGCTGCAAGGCCGGCGACGATGTCGCCGCGCCCAACCCCCGCCGCAGACAATACGCCCTGCATGCGGCCGATGAGATCGAGGGTCGCCCGGTAGGTGATAGACTGGTCCGCCGTGCGGAATGCGATACGATCGGGATAGCGGGCCAACGCGCGCATCACGAATCGCGCGCCGGTCGCCGATTGCTGCCATGACGCAGTCATGGTGCCTCCGGCAGGCTGCGGTTCTTGCTGCGATGGAGGCGGCGACTGACCATCCTGTCTTTCCCGTCGCGCCGCTGACGCAGCGCTCGTCCAAGCGATGTCAAATGATACGAAATAGTATCACTTAATAGGAATGGCGGGTCAACAGCTCTGGATCGCATGTGGTGGGGCCGACGCCGGCACCACCGCGGCGCAGCCCTGGAAGCGCAATGCCTGATGCGGCCGTGGGGCGGCCGGCGCAGCATCGAGCCGGGTCCCTGTCCAGCAAACTCTTTAGGAAGCGGCGTCCGGCTGCGACTCGTACAGGCTGGAGGAGGCTTTCAGAAAGGCCTGATTGAGCAGCATTTCGCCCTTAAGCTGATCGGTCGATGCATCCCGGATCCGGGTCAGGATCCAGACCGACTCCGTTCGGGGAGTTTCGCTCAGGGCGACGATCTCGCGGGACAACCGATATGCAACGCCAGGATGGAGCGGACCGTCCAGCAGCACGATCTCCTGATCGGCGAACAAACCGACGACTGGCTGGTGGATCGGGAAAGGATCGCGGTCCGCCACGGACTGGCACAGCACGCTCGCCATCTCGATCGGCAGGATCGGTCCGCCCCAAGGCGTGCTCACTCCTTCTGTGTACCAAGGGCTCGGCTCCGTGATCACGTCCAGCTTGTCGGCAAGGCTGAATGGATAGAGGTCTCCCATGCTGTCGTTGCGGTTCATTCGTACGCATACGTCCGTCGCCTGCTGTCCGATGTAGCAGCCCGCAAGGATCCGCGGCTCGGCCAGGGGACGCGCCCGGGCCAGCCGTTGCCGCACTGCGCCCTGCCCCGAACCACTGCCGACACCTGCATCGCCGAGCAGCACGACCGAGCCGTCCGACTTCAGCAAGGCAACGTCAGCCCGATCTGCTCCGCGCGGCGTCACATGCGCCTGCACGGCCTCACCCTCATAACTTGCTTGCCGGTAGCTGGCCGAGATGAAGCCGGCCTCAAACCACGCAAGCCCGAACGCTCGCAGCAGGAGTGGAGCAAACTGACTGAAATGTGTCGGCCCCTCGATCGTTCCGCCTCGGAACCCAAGGCGTTGAGCGGTTGCGTCATCATGGATCGAAGCATGATCTGCGTAAGTTTGCTGCTTCAGCAGATTGACGGGATGACGCCAAGGACCGGTCAGGACCGGCGCGCCATCCGCGTTCTGGTGTTCGGCGACCGTCGTCGCAAAGGGCGGCCCGGGTTCATCTATCTGTCTCACGAAACCTCCTCGATGCGGGGCAGACGGTAGCGGCCGTCGAACATCACTGGATCCGGATTGTAGGCTCGCAGCACCAGCGCAAACCGGCTGCCTGCGGCTGGAAGCCAATTGGCGCGCCTGTCGCCTCCGGGGTCGGCTCCCGCGATCCAGATGGTCAGGGAGCCGTCCGGGCCGGTCAGCAGTCCGGGCGTCCGGTCGCCGATTGCATGGCGGCCGAGCAGGTTGGGCGCAAAGAACAATCGCCCGTCTTCAAGGGCCTCATAGAGGCTGAGCGACCAGAAAGCCCCCGCGGGCGGCGAAGCTCCGGCGCCGAAGCGCAGCACATGCGGTCGGTCAGCCGCAAAGGTGGTCCGGCCGTCGGCGGCCACCGCCCGGAAATACGCAGCCTCTCTGACCGGCAACGCGCCCAGTCCCCAGGTGGCGATCGAGGCGCGATAGAGATAGTCGCGGCCGAAGTCCCCGAGACCGGGCTCGGGATAGATCCACCCCGAGACGGGCCTGCTCCGATCGAGGCGCCCGGCGATCAAGGCGCGGGCGGCCTCGACCCCGCGCACAGCGCGTGTACGCAGGCTCGCGCCTGACGCTGAAAGCCCTTCCGGCGTGACGCCCGCGCGCCGCCATTCAGCCCTCAGCCGCGCCTCGCGCGGCAGCGGCGGCGCCTCGGTCTCCAGCAAGGAGGCGATGGCGCAAAGCTCGTCGAATGGATCTGCGGCCTCCGGCAGGGGCCCGGGAGGAGGCTGCGGCTTCGCCGTGATCTGCAGCCCGTCCTGCAACCGATGGGCCGACGGCAGGTCTTCGATGCCTGCAACCAGCGTACGAACCTGGGCCCATACCCAGGGGGTCGGCGCCCGAAGGGCGCCGCTGTCGCGCGCGTCATCGGGAGCCGCCAGCCGGATGCGTCCGGCCAGCCCTTGCGTCTGACGAGGCCCCATCACAATGAAATTGTTGGAATACAGGTCCAGGACAGCGATCGACTGATACCGAACCCCGGCTTCCGGATAGGCCAGCTCCACCGGACCACTACGCAGGTCCAGCCAGGCCGAGGAATAGAGGGTATCGTTATTGGGCGTCGTGACGGCCCTGGAAGCAGCATCGGCGAGCCGCCGGACATGGCGCCAGCGATTGGCGGCCGGTCCTATGGTTCGCTGTCGAGCGCGGGCCATTTCGAGAACCGGAAAACCATAGACATAGAGGTCGCGGCAGACGGCTTCGAAGCGGTCATCCGCACCGGCCGCAAGCGACGCGCAGCCGGCCGCCCCGGTCGCACCCACCGAGATTGCGCCCCCCAGCCAGAGGCGGCGGGTCAAGCAACTCCGGCCCGCCGGAATCCGATCCCCGCCCGACACCCGTCCTGTCACGGCGCAAGCACGGCCGTGCGGCGCTTTCGTTGGACGAAACCCTCCCTATCGCCTCGTCCGCTCCGGCCCGGCAGCGTGGCGTTGAGCGCGACCGCACGGGCGACGCCCTGCGCATGCATGGCGCGCGCCTGGACGAAGGCGGCGGACCCGTCCCCGGCTACGATCAAACGCAGCAGTTTCTGATAGCCTTTCAGGTCCGCGATCCGCATTTCGCGGGTCGCGACAGCCAGATGGCCATGGAGTTCAGCAGCGCCGATGCTGAGATCACGGATGGACCGCGCGAGCCGAGCCGATCCAACGATGATGTTCATCTGGGCGACGAACCGGTAAGTCGCGAGTTGGAACGCCCTGGCAGTCGCGGTCGGGTCACGAGCTATCGCTTCCAGCTCTGAAAGCACCCGCCCGAGAGCATCTAGGCCGTTCGGGGTGGCGGCCTTCGCGCAGCGCTCCGCGAGCAGGGCGAATAAAACTTCCCTGACGGACAAGAGCTCCTGCACCTCGTGATCATCCAGCGTAATCACGAATGCCCCTTTCTGCGGAATGATCCGAACCAGTCCGGCCGATTCCAGCAGCCGAAGCGCCTCGCGCAGCGGGCCGCGACTGACTTTGAAGCGCTCGGCCAACTCGACCGTGCCGAGATGTGCGCCAGGCTCCACCTCGCCCGACTGGATCATGGCCCGGATGTGCCGGGCCAGCGCGGGCGGCCCACGATCCCTATCCGCATCATCACCAGATTTTTCTGCGATCATGTTCCCGCCCTGTCAGGCTGCGAGCGCCGCCCGCTTTCATCACGATGGCACGATATGTCTGCGCATTCAATATAACATGTCGACACATTTGGCGTGGTTGATGCGGTTTCCCTATAGTGCTCGAGCCAGATCCGATCATTTCCGCCGGCAGGGAGCCTCGATCGGCCTAGCCGATATAACCCGAGCGCCGTGGCCGAAACCCGACGACGGCACCAGGCTCGCGCGGCGATGTCGAGATGGGAAACGTCGCCGGATGGAGATCAACCGCCGCTGGGTGCAGGCGCGCCGATCTGAAACGCTTGTCTCCCCCTCAGACTTCAGGTTTGAAGAGACGCCGGTCCCCGTACCGGAAGATAGCAAACTCCTGGTGCGCCCGCACCACCTCAGCGCGCCAGCCGTGGAATGACTGTCCGCACGTCTTGACGCTTGGGGACCACCTCACAACAGCCGTAGTTACCTCGAGCTTAGGCTCGGGTACCGGATCCAGGAACTGACCCTCGGCGGGCTTTCGCGCGAGACGCGCCGGACGTTGAACCTGCTGGCCGACGAGATCGAGGGCAAGATCGGGCGCAGGGCGATCATCGCGGATTGCCGCAACCCGGTGGTCGGCACCCGCCTCGTGCGTGAATGGGACGGGGTGGAGCACATCGTCACGGTGATGAAGGACGGCTTCGACTGGCAGGGGCGCAAGTTCAAGTCGCTATCGGCGGTGGCGCGGGCGATCACCGGCACGCAGTGGAACGGCTACCGCTTCTTCGGCCTCCGCGAGGCGCGGAGGGACGACCGATGAACCGTCAGGAAGCCGTCGCTAGCATGCCGCGCCGCCAGCGCTGCGCCATCTATACCCGCAAATCCTCCGAGGAAGGGCTCGACATGGAGTTCAACAGCCTCGACGCACAGCGCGAGGCTTGCGAGGCCTTCGTGACGAGCCAGAAGGCCGAAGGCTGGGCCACCATTCGCGAACGCTACGACGACGGCGGCTTCTCCGGTGGCACGCTGGAGCGTCCCGGCCTGAAGCGCCTTCTCCAGGATGTCGAGGCCGGTCTGATCGATGTGATCATGGTCTACAAGATCGACCGACTGTCGCGCTCGCTGATGGACTTCGCCAAGCTGGTCGAGGTTTTCGACCGCAATCAGGTGACCTTCGTTTCGGTCACGCAGTCGTTCAACACCACGACCTCGATGGGCCGCTTGACGCTGAACATCCTCCTGAGCTTCGCGCAGTTCGAGAGGGAGGTTATCGGCGAGCGCATCCGCGACAAGGTCGCGGCATCCCGCAAGCGCGGCATGTGGATGGGCGGCCATGTCCCGCTGGGCTACGACGTGCGCGACCGCAAGCTGGTGGTTAACGAGGCTGAGGCCGCGACGGTCCGGATGATCTTCGAGAGGTTCGTCGCCATCGGCTCCGCCACGACGCTGGCCAAGGCGCTCGCGGCCGAAGGCGTGCTGAACAAGCGCGGCAAGCCGATCGACAAGGGCTTCCTCTACAAGCTGATCAGCAACCGGGTCTATC
>JBIIUJ010000059.1:0-14903 GCA_044340025.1 Caulobacterales bacterium | reverse complement strand
ATGTTCTATAACCCCACCCGGAAGCATGCTCGAAACAGGATGCTGTCACCCGTCGAGTTCGAACGACAGCACAAAACGCAATCCGAGGGCGTCTAGAAAACTCGGGGCGATTCACTTCTCGCGCGGCGCCAGCGGCGCGACAAAGAAGTGCCTAAATGGGAGCGTGTGCTCTCCGACCTCTATCGCGCGACGTCTGATTACGGCAATTCGGTCGTCCGGCCATTTGCCTGGCTGCTTGCGATAATCCCGCTTTTCGGAATCCTCTATGCAGTGATCGCCACCCAGCCGGAGCGTTGGCCGACAGTGCAGGAAATTGTGGAAGCGACGATCTTTTCCGCGGGGCGGGTTATTCCGTTCGGCCCCTGGGCGAGCGACCTCGAGCCCTGCACGGTCATGGGCCGATTGCTGGATGTCGCGCCCTCCACAGAAGACATGAAAAGCAATCCCGCCTGCCGGTCCGATCTCGCCAATGTCTACGGCCCTTGTGCCGCGCTGGTCGTCGGCTTCATCGCCAGCCTGCAAAGCTTCATGGCGATCGTGCTCGCCTTCCTCACTGCGCTCGCTGCCCGGCGGCGGTTCCAGATCAACTGACGCCTGCCCTCCCGGCGTGACGCCTGCGTCATCCCCGGTTAAGGTGTGTTCTGCTTTTCCCGCAGCGCAGAAGGCGAGACACATCGATGAGACCGCGCGCATTCCTGTTGGGCAGCGTCCTGGCCCTGGCCGCCGCATCGGGGCTTGCCCAGACGATGGGGCCGGCGGCCGTCCCGCCAGCAGCGCCCGCGCCTGCCGCAGCGCCCGCGCCCGAGGGACCCGTCGCTCCCCCGCCGGCAAGCCCGGAGCTTCTGGCCGCACGCGCAGCAATTGAGGCGGGGCGCGTGGCGACCGCCGAAGGTCGCGCGGCGGATGCAACGGCCCGCTTCCGTTCGGCGCTCGCCGCCCCGGAAGGGTTGGAGGGAGACAGCGTCGCGGCCGAAGCCGCCCGCCGGCTGGGCTTCCTCGCGATCGAAGCCCAGAACCCCCGAGACGCCGAGAAATATTATCGCGCCGAAGCCATCCTCTCGCGTCGCCTCTTCGTTCAGGGCCGGCTATCGGCCAATCGCTTCGCTGAAAGCCTCAACCGGCTCGCCAGCGCGCTGGGCATTCAGGGCCGCTCGCAGGAAAGCGCCCAGATGATCGGCTATGGCGTGGAACTGCGCGACCGGGCCCGCGCGGCCGAAAGCATGGCTGCTCTGCGCCGTCCCGTCGAAGAACAGGCGATAGAGATCGGCTTCCGCCTGCCGCCGGCGCCGGCGACCTGTCTTGTCGCCTCCGACCCGGCGCTGTCGTCGCGCATGACATGCGCCGAAGATCAGGCCCTGCGCAACGAGGCGCTGCTGTCAGATACGCGCCGCATCAAGGCCAACGCCCCGCCGCCCGAGACGGCGCAGGAAAAGCAGGCGCGTCAGGCGCGCGAAAAGGCGGAGTCGCGGCGCAAACGCTAGGCTCTGCTTTGGTCTGAAGCGACGCCGCCGCGGCCGAGCGCTTGCTCAGGCTTCCGGCAACAGTCCCAATTCGGCAGGGTCGCCGACCTGGCGCACCAGCGCTGCGCGCAGCTTCGTCAGCGCCTGATGCTCGATCTGGCGCACACGCTCCTTGGAAATGCCCAGCTTCTTGCCGAGGCTTTCCAGGGTGACCCCGTCGTCGGTCAAGCGGCGCTCCTGGATGATGATCAGCTCGCGCGGGGAGAGCGCCTTGAGTGCTTCGCGAAGCCAGGCGGTGCGCTTGGCGCCGTCGTGGCTTTCCATGACTTCCTGATCGGGCGTGCGCCGGTCATCGGAGAGCAGATCCTGCCATTCACCCTCGCCAGCTTCGGCCAGCGGCGCATTCAAGGAGCGGTCGGACGCTGACAGGCGCGAGGCCATGTGCTCCACATCGCTTTCATCCACGCCCAGTTCGGTGGCCACCCACGCGCGGTTCTCAGCCGTCATGACGGCGTCGCCCGTGTCCGAGATCAGCGGGCGCAACCGACGGAGATTGAAGAACAGGCTTTTCTGCGCGGCGGTCGTGCCGGTGCGCACGATCGACCAGTTGCGCAGGATATAGTCCTGGATCGACGACCGGATCCACCAGGCCGCGTAGGTGGAAAAGCGCACCTCGCGCTCGGGCTCGAACCGCGCCGCCGCCTGCATCAGACCAATATTGCCTTCCTGCACGAGGTCGCTCATCGGAAGGCCATAATTCCGGAACCGGCCGGCCATCGAGATGACCAGCCGCATATAGGCGGTGGTGAGCTCGTGGAGCGCCTTTTCGTCATGGGCGTCACGCCAGCGGCGGGCGAGATCGAGTTCGTGCTGTTGCTCCAGCAGGGGGGCTTTCATCGCTTCCTTCACGAAGCGGCGGTTGGCGCGTTGGGCTTCGGCGGTTTCGAAGTAGGCCATGCTTCCATCCCCTGGCGCCGGCGCTTTCCGGGCGGTGATCCGCCCATGCCGTGTGTCTGTCAGGGATGTTTACGCAGCCGCTCTGCGCACGGATCACGGGCGCTTACAGAAATATGACTCCCGCATGGCCTGTAATCGGTCCGGACAAAACGAAAAACGCCCGCCAGCGGAGCCGGCGGGCGTCTTGAATGCCTGGGAGCGGCGATCAGGCGGCCGCGACCGCTGCTGCAGCGCTCCGCTTGGCCAGCGTTTCCTTCAGCTTGGTCTCGGCCGCATCGCGCGCGATATTCTCGATCGCAGCCACTTCGCGCGCCATTCGATCCAGCGCGGACTCATAGAGTTGGCGTTCGGAATAGGATTGCTCAGGCTGGTCGGATGCGCGGTGCAGGTCGCGCACCACTTCGGCGATGGAAATCAGATCCCCGGAATTGATCTTGGCTTCATATTCCTGGGCCCGACGGCTCCACATGGCGCGCTTGATGCGGGCCCGGCCGGAGAGTGTCTTCAAGGCGTTTTCGACCACGGAGCCGGACGCGAGCGGGCGCATCCCGCCCTGTTTGGCGCGCGGCACAGGCACGCGCAGGGTCATGCGGTCTTGTTCGAACGCGATCACATAGACCTCGATCGACATGCCCGCCACGGTTTGAATTTCTTTGCCGGTGATCCGCCCCACGCCGTGGGCGGGGTAAACGATGTGGTCGCCAATCTGGAAGTCGAAGTTCTTTTTTTCGGAAGTCGTGCTCATTGCGCCTTACGCTCCTGGCCCCGGGCTTCCAGCGACAATGACCTTCTCTTGGCTGATCGAACGGTCAGCCTCAGCAAGGTCAGCGTTGAGTGGAGCCTCGAGACAGTGTCCGACAGATAGATCGGCGCGGATGGCGCCGCGCCGACACCTTCATCTCTATCACCAATTTCCTAAAAAGTGAAGGGCGCGCGCGCTTTAACCCGGTTTCCGGCCATTTCGGCGCGCTGTCCCGGAAAACGACGGTTTCCGTCGCCCGTCAGGAGCCCTCGCCTGGTTTCGGGCTGAAGTATTTCTCGAACTTGCCGGTTTCTTTCGCGAAGTCCTCGCGATCGGCCGGCGGTTCGCCCTTCACGGTGATGTTCGGCCAAAGCCGTGAAAACTCCGAATTGACCTTCAGCCATTTCCCGGAGGGCTCATCCTCGGTGTCCGGCTTGATCGCGTCCACCGGGCACTCCGGCTCGCAGACGCCGCAATCGATGCACTCGTCGGGATGAATGACGAGGAAGTTTTCGCCCTCGTAGAAACAGTCCACGGGGCAGACTTCAACGCAATCCATGTATTTGCACTTCACGCAGGCGTCTGTGACGATGTAGGTCATGGCGTCCGATCTTGCTTTTGAGCGCTGACATGGCGGGGCGCGCCCGGCTCGTCAACCGCGCTCGCCTGCGGCGTTTCTTCAAACAGCAGACTGGCCTCCGCCGGCGGCCCCCGGCGCTCGCCAAGGGCGCGAACCACCACAGCAACGCTGCGCCCATCGCGGGCAAAACTCACCAGATCGCCGACCGCAACCAGATAGGCGGGCTTGTCCAGCCGGCGCATCGCGCCTGCCCGAAACAACCGCACCCGGCCGGCCGCAACAAACTCCGCCGCCTGGCTTCGCGTCTTGAAGAATCGCGCCCGCCAAAGCCACACATCGATGCGGGCGCGATCAGCGTCGCGGACTTCCCCGGGCCGGTTCACGACGCCCGTCGGGCTGGCCGCCGCCGCCGCCGCGGCGATTTCGACGCCGGCGCGGCCAGTGCCGCAAGAGCGGCAAACGGCGAATGAACAGGTTCCCCCCGGCGCTCCATGTCGTTGCGTGAGCGCAGCGCCGGGCGTTTGGCGGCTGGGCGGGCCGCCGGCGGCCGCCACAGGGCGGGCGCTTCCCCTTCGGCTTTCTTCGCCTTGCGCCACCCCAGCGCCCGCAGCACCTCTTCGAACGCGCCGGCCGGGCAGCCGATCAGGCTTGCCGCCCCAGCCGGCAGAGCAAACGCCTGTGCGCTGCGCGCACTCATCAGCGCCTCGGCCAATGCCTCCAGCGCATCCACCCGCACCGCCCGCGGGCCCGCCACCCGATACCCGGCTGCGGCGTAATCGAGCGGTGAGACGCCGGCCTCCACAGGCAGGGAGGTCGCACCGGGGGGCGGCAGGAAGGGGCGGGCTCCGTCCTTGCCGCGCCCGGCGCCATGAAAGCGCAGCATCGCCAAAAGCCGCGCCGCGCGGGGCTTGAGCAGCCCTGGCAGATAGACCGCATAGCGCCCGAACCGGACCCCGAGGCTGCGCAACGCCCGCCGGTCGGCGCTGGACAGGGCCACAAGATCGTCGGCCACGGCCTCGCGCTCGACGGCGCCAAGCCCTTCCACCAGCCGGTAGGCGATGCCGCGGGCCAGACCACGCAGCGCCCCGTCGCGCACTGCAGTTTCCAGTGCGCGCAGCTGCGCCAGATCCTGTCGTGCAAGCCCGGCCACATAGGCCTCCAGCCGCGCCAGGGCGCGCTGTCGGGTCGAATCGTCACCCAGTTCCCCGCCATGGAGCGCAACCTGGGGCAGCAAGGGATCCGGCGCCGGCCCGAGCCGACCGACAAACAAGCCTTCCCAGAGCAGCCGGCCGTCATCGTCGAGCGTCAGGTTCGCATCGTCGGCCTGCGCCAGCGCGCCGAGCCGGCGTGCAATTTCCGGGCGCACAGCGCGGTGCAGCGCCGCCTTCAGCGCCTTTTCCTCCAGCCCGATCCCGCGCGGATCCGGCCGGAAGCTCAGGCCAGTCAGCTTGCCGACCAGATGGCCTTCCAGCAACACCTCGCCGTCGGCCGTCACCGCGATCAAGGCGGCGTCCTCCCGCTTCAGCCCCTGCACCAGGGCTGTGGTCCGCCTGTCGATGAAGCGCTGGGTCAGGCGCTCGTGGAGCAGATCGGAGAGGCTGTCCTCCACCGCGCGGGCGCGCTCGCGCCAGTGGGCGGCGTTCTCCACCCAGTCCGGGCGCTGTGCGGCGTAGGTCCAGGTGCGGATATGGGCGAGGCGGTCATGGAGCTGCTCGAGGTCGCCGTCCGGCCGGTCGAGCTTGGCCATCTCGCGCGCCATCACATCTTCCGGAATCCGGCTGCGCGGCCCGAACAGATGATGAAACAGTCCTTCGCACAGAAAGGCATGTTCGTCTGGCGTCGAGCGGCGGAAGTCTGGAAGCTGGCATAGATCCCACAGCCGGCGGACCTCCGGTTCGGCGCGCGCCCGGTCGCGCACGGCCTCCTTGGCGACCAGCCGGCGCAGGGTTTCCTCATCGGTTGCGCCCCGCACGCGGGCATAGGCAGGCGACGGCGGGGCAGCCTCCAGGGTGTGGGTCAGCGTCTCCAGGCTGTCGAACGCCAGCGCGGCTGTGCGCCACGACACCCGCTCCTGCGCCTCGAAAGCATGGTTTTCCACCCGATCCACAGTCTCCGGGTCGAGCGGCTGGCAATCGATCGTCTCGCCGAAGGTCCCGTCCGTCGTGTAGCGGCCGGCGCGGCCGGCGATCTGGGCGATCTCGTCGGCGCGCAGGCGCCGCATCTGGCGGCCGTCGAACTTCGACAGGCTCGCGAACGCGACGTGCTCGACGTCCATGTTGAGGCCCATGCCGATCGCGTCGGTCGCGACGAGGAAATCCACTTCGCCCGATTGGTAAAGCGCGACCTGGGCGTTGCGGGTGCGGGGGCTGAGCGCGCCCATCACCACCGCCGCGCCGCCGCGATGGCGCCGGATCAACTCCGCGATCGCATAGACCTCCTCCGCCGAGAAGGCGACGATCGCCGACCGCCGCGGCAGCTTGGTGATCTTGCGCGCGCCGGCGTAGCTGAGCTTCGAGAAGCGTTCGCGGCGCTCCACTTCCATGCCCGGAACCATCGCGCGCATCAGCGGCCGCATCGTATCGGAGCCCAGAAACATGGTTTCGGCCTGGCCGCGCGCGCGCAGAAGCCGATCGGTGAAGATGTGGCCACGGTCTGGGTCTGTGGCGAGCTGGATCTCGTCGATCGCCAGAAAGGACGCCGAGGAGGCCACCGGCATCGCCTCCACGGTGGCCACCACATAGCGCGCGCTCGATGGCCAGATCCGCTCCTCCCCCGTCACAAGCGCAGCCGCGCCCGCCCCGCGGGCGGCGACCACCCGGTCATAGACCTCGCGCGCCAACAGCCGCAGCGGCAGCCCGATCACGCCCGAGGGATGCGCCAGCATCCGCTCGATCGCCAAGTGCGTCTTGCCGGTGTTGGTGGGACCCAACACCGCCCACACCCGGCAATCACGATCCGTCAGGCCAACCATGCTGCTGATATAGGCTGCAGCATCGGCCCTGTCAGGCAGCGCAGAGCCGGCGCTTGGCGCACAGCCCGGCGAGGTGTATCGCGCCTGCCATGACCCAAGCCAGATCCTACGACTACGACGCGCTGATCGCCTGCGGGAAGGGCGAGCTTTTCGGCCCCGGCAACGCGCAATTGCCCCTGCCCAACATGCTGATGATGGACCGGATCGTGGAGATCGCGTCCGACGGGGGCGCCTACGGCAAGGGTCGGATGGTCGCCGAACTCGATGTGAACCCACAACTCTGGTTCTTCGGCTGCCATTTCGAAGGCGATCCTGTGATGCCGGGATGCCTGGGGCTTGATGCGATGTGGCAGTTGGTGGGCTTTTTCCTTGGCTGGACAGGCGCGCCGGGCAAAGGGCGCGCGCTGGGCGTGGGCGAAGTGAAATTCTCCGGCCAGGTGACCCCCGACGTGAAGATCGTGCGCTATGAGATCGATATGAAAAGGGTTTTCAACTCGAAGCTCGTGCTGGGCATCGCCGATGGGACCGTGCTCGCCGACGGCAAGCCGATCTATCAGGCCAAGGATTTGCGCGTTGGTCTGTTCAAGCCCGAAGCGTTGGCTGCGGGAAAGATGTAGATCACGCGGCCGTGGGGCGGCATAAGCCGCTTCAATCGTCCGCGCTTCGGACGCAATACAAAGCGCACCCCGGGGAGAAAGCATGCGGCGCGTTGTGGTCACAGGCATGGGGATCGTGTCCTCGATCGGGTCGAGCGCCAATGAGGTGCTCGCCTCCCTGCGCGGGGCGCGATCCGGCGTCACCGCCGCTCCGGACTATGCCGAGCACGGGTTCCGCTGCCAGGTGCATGCAGCCCCCGCCATCGCTTGGGAGGAGATGGTCGATCGCCGCGCGGCGCGTTTCCTGTCCGAAGGCATGGCCTGGGGCCATATCGCCATGGAGCAGGCGATCCGCGATTCGGGACTGGAAGACGCTGAAGTCTCCAATGAGCGGACCGGGATCATCGTCGGCTCGGGAGGCCCTTCCACCCGGGCGATCGTGGCAGCAGCCGACATCGTGCGCGAAAAGGGCAGTCCCAAGCGGATCGGCCCCTTCGCCGTGCCCAAGGCGATGTGTTCGGGCCCGTCGGCGGCGCTGGCCACCTGGTTCAAGATCCGCGGCGTGAACTATTCGATCAGCTCGGCCTGCGCGACGAGCGCGCATTGCATCGGGAATGCGGCTGAAAGCATCGCGTGGGGCAAGCAGGACGTGATGTTTGCAGGCGGCTGCGAGGAGCTGGACTGGACGCTTTCGGCTCTGTTCGACGCCATGGGCGCCATGAGCTCCGGCTACAACGACCGCCCCTCCGTGGCCTCGCGCGCCTATGACAGGAACCGCGACGGCTTCGTCATCGCGGGCGGTGCTGGCATGTTGGTGCTCGAAGAGTACGAGCGGGCCAAGGCGCGCGGCGCGCGCATCTATGGCGAAATCCTGGGCTACGGCGCCACATCAGACGGCCACGATATGGTCGCGCCATCGGGAGAAGGCGCCGTGCGCTGCATGCGCCAGGCGATGGCCACCATCGGCGGGCGCCGGATCGACTACCTTAACCCGCACGGCACAGCCACGCCTGTCGGCGACGCCAAGGAGATGGAGGCGGTGCGCCAGGTCTTTGGCGACAAGGCGCCTATCATCTCGTCCACCAAGAGCCTGACAGGGCATTCGCTGGGCGCGGCGGGCGTTCAGGAGGCGATCTATTCGCTCCTCATGCTGAACAACGGCTTTGCCTGCGAGAGCGCCCATATCGAGGAGCTGGACCCGGCGTTCGCCGATCTGCCGATCGCGCGCACGCGCATCGAAACGACCCTCGAGACAGTCATGTCGAACAGCTTCGGCTTTGGCGGCACCAACGCCACGCTGGTGATGGGCCGCCCCTAGCCCCGCCGCCAGGCCGCCAGACGGCGGGGCGGAACCGCCAGAAAGCCGCTCGGCGGGCGCAGATCGAGGTTTGGGCTGTAGTAGGGGTCTTGCTCCAGCGCCGCGCCCCAGCGCGCCCGCATTACGGCGCGCTCGCTTTCCCAGCGCGCGCGGTGGGCGTCCGACATGTCGTCGCCGCGGGTCGCGCTTTCCTTGTGCGTCAGCTCGGCGTGCGGCGTGACGAGGTTTTCCAGCCCCATGGCGCGCAGTCGCAGGCAGAGATCGACGTCATTGTAGGCCACCCGCAGGTGGGTTTCGTCAAAGCCGCCTGCGGTCAGGAAGGTCTCGCGCCGGATGGCGAGGCAGGCGGCCGTCACCGCCGATACGCGCCGCGTCAGGCGCAACAGATCGTAGGGCCCGCTGCTGCGCCCGGACGCCTGGAGCATGTCGTGTCCGGCGATTCCGTCGAGCCCCAGCACCACGCCGGCATGCTGGACCTGTCCGTGCGGGAACAGGAGCCGGGCGCCCACAGCGCCGATCCCGGGCCGGATCGCGAGGCTCGCCATTTCGCGCAGCCAGTCCGGGTGGCGCACTTCGGTGTCGTTGTTCAACAGAAGCAGGATTTCGCCCGAGGCCTCGCGCGCGGCGCGATTGTTGATGGCTGCGTAATTGAACGGCCCCGGACAGGCGAGCACCCGCACCCGACTGTCGCGCGACCAGTCCTGAAAGCGGGCCAGCAGCGCAGGGTCGCGGCTGTCGTTGTCGCAGATCAGGATCTCCATCGCGGGGTAATCGGTGCGGTGCAGAAGCCCGGCCATACAGGCTTCCATAAGAGCGGTTGCATCGCGGGTCGGCACGATGACGCTCACACGCGGCGGCTGGGCCGGCAGCGGCCAGCGCAGACGCGGGCACGGAGATCGCCGGGCGGGATCCTCGACAAGCTCCACGCCATCGCCCCGGGCGGCCAGCGCCAACCCGATCGCGGCCGTATCGGTTTCGTCGCGCCAGGGCCGGGCGCTTCCGCCGCCGCGTGTCAACAGCACCGACGGACGATGCACAATGGCTTCCGGGCCGGCTTCAAGGGTTGCGGCCTGCGTTGCAGCCAGCATCAGGGCATGACCGCGCAGGCCCAGAAGCCCATGGCGAGCGAGCAGCCCCGAATCGTACGCCGCCGCCCGGCCGAGCGCGGCCTGCTGGAGCAGGCGGTCGGGGTCGAAGGCGGTCTTGAACCAGGGTCTGGCGCCCCCCCACGGGCCGCCCGGCGTCGCCTCGTCAGCGAAGATCACCAGCGGCCTGGGCGTCTGGCATGCAGCAAGCGCGATTTCCGCAAGGGCGTGGCGCGCCAACCTGTCGCCGGCGTTCAGATGGATCAGCCAGCGCCCCGGCGCCGCCATCCGGGCCAGATCGTCCGGCGTGGCAAGCACCTCGGCGGTCACGGCGGTCTGTGTGCGCAGGCTTTCCCGCGTGTCTGCGAGGCGGCGGCCTGGGGCGATCATGACGAGCACGGGCTGCGACGCCGCGCCGGCTTTCGCCAGCAGCGCGGCGATTGCGGCGTCATCGGCCGGCCCGGAGTCTTGCCACTGCGCAACCCAGCGCGCGAAGGATGGCCCCTCCAGCCGGCGCACAAGGGCGCTCACCTGAGGCATCAGCGGGCGCAACCGCCGCAGCAGAAAGCGGCGCAGCCCCGGCATGCGCCGGATCAGGCGGCGCAGCGGGTGCAGGGGGATAGCGTCCTGGCTCACGGGCTCGCGCACTCCGAACAGGCCGCCGTCAGAGGCCGCCTTCGCCCGGCGCACGGGCCTGAAGCGCCAGCGCATGAACCGGGCCGGCCAGCTCCTCGGCAAGGGTCTGATAGACGGCGCGCTGGCGCGCCACGCGGCTCAGGCCGGCAAATGCGTCCGCCTCGATCCGGATTGCGAAATGCGTCTCGCCAGCCGTCCCGTCTGGCCGTGTGGCGCCGGCGTGTCCGGCATGGCGGGCAGACTGGTCTTCCACTTCCAGAAGCGCTGGCGCAAAGGCCGCTTCCAGCTTTTCCTGCATGCGGCGTGCGATCGGACCCATGGTCTGCTCCTTGTGCGTGGCGGCGCTGCGCAGTGGTTGGGCGGCGTCTGCACTCTGTATTGACGGCGCCAAACACGCGCCGGCGCCTTGGCGGGCAGGGCGGGCGCGCCTACTCTCTGGCCCCATGTCGGGGGATTTCACCTACAAGCCGCGGTTTGTCGATATCCGCATCAAGCCGCCGCCGCAGGAGACGCGCGCCCGGCCGGACGAGCAGACATGCCAGCATCCTGGCTGCACCCGGCCAGCCACCTGCCGCGCGCCGAAAAGCCGCGACGACCGCGATCTCTGGCATTTCTGCGCCGAGCATGCGGCGCTCTACAATGCCAATTGGGACTATTTCTCGGGCATGAGCGCGGAGGAGCTGTCCTCTTTCGAGGCCGCCGCCGCCTATGGCCACCGGCCGACCTGGAGCTGGAAGCCCTCAGCCGCCAGCCGGGAGGCGCGCGCCGCGCGCTCGCGGCCTGGAGCGCAATACGCCGACCCCCACGGCCTGTTTGGCGCGCGCGCCCGCCGCCATCGCGCCCCGGATCCCGAACGCGCGCGCGTCAGCCGCATTCAGGCCCAGGCGTTCGCCGAACTCGATCTGCCCGAAAGCGCCGATCCGGTGGCCGTGCGCGCGCGCTATGCCGAACTCGTCAAGCGCTTCCATCCCGACGCCAATGGCGGGGACCGCTCCAGCGAGCATCGCCTCCAGAAGGTGATGCGCGCCTATCAGGTGCTGAAGCGGTCCCGGCTGGGATGATTGTGCAAGCGCCTCAGAGGACTGGCGGGGTATCGAAGTCTGTGAAGCTCTTCCAGTCGCTCGTGATCTTGCGCTCGTCGATCAGGGTCCGTTGGAAGCACTTGCCGCCCTTGATCCAGTGCCAGGTGCGGCAGCGCATCTGGCCGCAATCGGAAAGCTGGATCATTTCATAGAGATAGAGATCGGGCTCGCCCTTGCGCACCCAGTTGAGGCAGGTGGAGCGATTGAAGTCGTCGGGCTGCATCTGGGCGGCCCAGCCTTTGATCAGATCATTGTCCCACCAGATCCGGCCATTGCGGTACTCCGCCGGGAACTCGCGCACTTCGCGCTTGCCGTCTTCCCAGAAATAGTAGTTCGTCTGGTGGTAGATCTCCGGATCCCCGTCGAGGAACCGGCAGAGCAGGCGGCTCTTGTGCTCGTCCACGAGCGCGCCCGTCTCGGCGCTGTAATACCGATACCAGCCTTCCCAGATGCCCTCATTGCGCACCAGCAGCGGCATGGCGGAGCGGATCGTATCTTTCACAACGGCGCCGTCTGGCATCATAGCCTCCCTCGACCTGACGATGTTGACGCTACAAGGCGCAGGCCACCCCGGTGGCGGCCTTGATTTGAATCAAGCGCCCGCGCTTGGCCCTTGCGGACTGGTGGCGAAATCGGAGGCGCCGGCCAGTCGCCGAAGCTGGGCCAGGTCCACGATTTCGGCAAGATGCGGTCCGTCCAGCCGAATGACGCCCGAAGCGCGCAGCTTGGTGAAGGCGCGGCTCACCGTCTCGATCGTCAGGCCCATGAAGTCGGCGATATCGGTGCGCGTCATGGGCAAGGTGATGCGGGCGGCAGGCGCGCGCGGCCCTTCGGGCGAGAACCGCGATTGCCACAGGCGCTGCTGCAGCAGGAAAGCGGCCACCCGCTCCACCGCCGAGCGCTGACCCAGCGCAAAGAGGTGATCGTGCGCGCTCTCGATGATCAGCTCCAGCGTCCGGCGCATGGCGGTGGAGAAGGCAGGATCCGCCTGCAGCGCGGCCTCCACCAGACGGCGTTCGTAGCGCACGGCTGCGCCGTCGGTGAGTGCGGTGACAGCGAAGGCGTAGCGCGGACCTGGCACCAGGCCGACCAGATTCGCCGGACCCAGAAACGCCAGAACCTGGCGGCGTCCATCCGCGCCATGGCGCGCCATCAGCAACTCGCCGGCGTTCACGTCGTAGAGGTACTCGGCGGGATCGCCGTCCCGGATCAAGGCGTCGGCGCGCGAAAAGCCCACCCTGCGCCCCGAGGCAAACAGAGTGGCTACCTCTGCCGTCTGGCTCCGACCAGCGATACGGCCAAGCTGGCCCGGCCACGGCTGAAAAGGAGGGGCAGAGTCGGGCATGACTTGATCCTGATCCCTTCGCCTGCGCGCGTCCAGTCAGGGCGCTTCCGACCGTTCACGCCGCTGTCCTGGGCTGCCCGCGGCTCATGAAGACCACCGCTGCAAGCGCGATGAGGCCCAGGCCCAGGACCGCGATGCCCGCCAGCAGGCCCAGATCGCCATAGGCGCCGGAGCGCACATAGCCCACGCTCGACCACATCATGTAGATGCAGGCGAGACCGAACAGGACCGGCAGCAGGGGAAACAGCGGCGTCCGGAACGGCCGGCTCACGCTGCGATCGCGGAGGCGCAACAGGATCATGGCTCCTGCGGACAGCAGCAAAAACAGCCAATAAACAGGCGCGGTATAGTCCACCATCGTGGAAAATCCGTCGCGGGCCAGGCTGCCCAGCCCGACAAGTCCAAGCGCGACGATGCTCTGCGCCCAGATGGCGCTGGCGGGCGCGCCGCGTTCGCCATCCCAGCGCGCGATCGACCCTAGCGCAGGCCAGTCCTGTGCGCAGGCGAACGTCGTGCGCGCGCCAACCATGATCGTGGCGTTGATCGAGGTGAGCGAGGCAAGCGCCACCGCGACAGCGAGCAGCCCCTGCGCCCAAGGCCCCCAGGCGTAATCCACCAGATCAGCGGCGGGGGCATTGCTGGCGGCGAGCCCTTCCAGCCCCAGCCCGCGCCAGAACGCCCAGGTGACGATCATGTAGAGCGTGGTGATCGCTGCAATAGCGAGGGCGAGCGCCTGAACCATGCCGCGCCTCGGATCGCGCACTTCGGCAGAGAGCGTGGCGACCTCGGTCCAGCCGCCAAAGGCCAGCAGCACGAACACGAGCGCCAGCCCGATCCCGGCGGCGGGGTCGGCGATCAGCGCTTCACCTGTCGTTTTCGCCGGCTGACCCTGCACGACGAGCCAGAGCGCGGCCGCCCCCAGCACCACAAGCGCAGCCATTTCCAGCCCGGTCATGGAATAATTCGCCACCGCGCCCTTGCGCCGGCCGGCGAGATTGAACGCCGTCATGCCCACGATGGCGATCACGGCATAGATGGCCGACGAATGCGGCCCGAGCGAGACCACCTCGCTGAGATAGTCGCCAAGAACAAAACCCAGGAGCGCGATAGATCCGGTATTGATAACGGCGAAGCGCGCCCAGGCGAACAAAAACCCCACCGGCTTTCCGTAAGCCCGCTTCAGGAACGTGTAGTCTCCCCCGGCGCTCGGGTAGGTGGTCGCGAGCTCGGCGTAGCAGAGCGCCCCGATGAGGGTGATGGCGCCGCCGATCGCCCAGATCGCGAAGAGCCAGAAGACAGAGCCGGTGTTGGCGGCGACCACGGCGGGAGATTTGAAGATCCCAGCGCCGATCACCATGGCGACCGCCACCATCGCCACGAAGGCGACAGACATTTCCCGCTGCGGGCCGGGACCGGCCGGAGGCGCCTCGCGTGAAGCCGACAATGCCGTCAGGCTTTGACTGGATCGTGGGCGGATCCGCGCATCACGAAGCGACGATCACAATAGAGGCAATCGACGACGCCCTCCTCGCCCAGTTCATACCAGACCTTCGGGTGGCCAAGCGCGCCGCCGCCGCCGTCGCACATGATGCGGTGGTCGTCGACGATGATCACTTCTGGCGGGGCCAGCGTATCGGCCATGACCTTGCGTCTCCTGCGGGCAAGCGCGTTGCGACGCGCGTCTGTCTTGCCTAGGTAGGAGAGGCGCGTCGCGCCCGTCAATTCGGCGGCGACGTTTCCTGTGTGTGGTGATGCCGAAATCGCGTGATCCTTCCCCCGAAGCCGCCATCGAAGCGCGCGGTCTGACGAAAACCTATGCAGGCTCGAAGAAAGCGCCCCCGAAGACCGCGCTTCAGGGGCTGGATCTGGTCGTGCCCAAAGGCTCGATGTTCGGCCTTCTCGGGCCCAATGGGGCCGGCAAAAGCACCTTCATCAACATCCTCGCCGGTCTGGTGGTGAAGTCTGGCGGGGAGGCCTTTGTGTGGGGCCATGAAGTCTCGCTCGCGCCCCGGGAAGCGAAGGCCGCAATCGGCGTGGTGCCGCAGGAGATCACCGCCGATCCCTTCTTCACGCCGTTCGAGACGCTGGAACTGCACGCAGGCTTCTATGGCGTGCCCAAGGCGGAGCGGCG
>JBIIUJ010000064.1:0-13914 GCA_044340025.1 Caulobacterales bacterium | reverse complement strand
GTGGGACTGGTCGACAAGAAGGACGCCTATGTGCGCACACTTTCTGGCGGCATGAAGCGGCGCCTGATGGTGGCCAAGGCGCTGGTGCATTCCCCGCCTGTGATCGTGCTTGACGAGCCGACGGCCGGCGTCGACGTCGATCTGCGCCGCCAGCTCTGGGATTATGTGCGCCGGCTGAACGCGTCCGGCGTGACCGTGGTCTTGACCACCCACTACCTCGAGGAAGCGCAGGAGCTGTGCGATACGATCGCGATCGTCAATCAGGGGGCGCTGGTGGCTTGCGAACCGACCGGCCAGATCCTGAAACGCCTGGACGGCAAGACGCTGGTGATCACCCCTCAGTCGCCCATTTCCGAGCCCCCGGCCGGGCTGGAAGGCCTGGACGCCGCCCTGCGCCCCGGGGGAGAGCTTGCAGTCTCTTATCGCTCCGGCCAGCGCTCGATCGAGGAGATCCTGGCGCGGGTGACGGCTGCTGGCGTGGCGATCAAGGATCTGCGCACGGAGGAAGCTGATCTTGAGGATGTGTTTGTCGCTCTGACCACGGCCTGACCGGCGACTCACGGGTTGAGACTTCCTTAAAGGGACTTGGGCCAGAAGAAGCGGTCTTTTCAGGAGCCGCTTGTCCATGATGCGCGTCGTGCTTGGCCTGGCGCAGTTTGTGTTCGCCGCCCCAGCCTTCGCCTTGACGGTGGAGGTCGATACCGCCCGGTTTGGCGCCACTTACACCCGGTTTGAGCCCATCGACGTCTCGGCTTGCGCCCAGGCGTGCGCGGGGGACCCGCGTTGTCTGGCCTGGACGGTGGTCGCGGCGGGTCTGCAGGGGCCGCGCGCGATCTGCGAGCTCAAGGCGGCGCCGGCGCCGGCTTCGGCATCGCCTTGCTGTGTCTCGGGGCTGAAAGGGGCCGGCCTGCCGCCGCGCCCGCCGCTCGACGTGCAGCCCGCGCCAGTGGCGACAGCGCTTGTGCGCGCCGACCGCAGCCCTGACCTGCTTGAAGCCGCCAGCGCTCTGGCCGCAGCGCCGCCTGCGGGCGCGACCAGCCCGACGCGACAGGCTGCCCCCGCTGGCCGCCCGAAAGCGTCGCCGCCGCGCTCCTCGGCACGGCCCATGGCGACGGCGGTGCGTCGGCCCGACCCGGCCGACAGCCTCGCTGGAGGACCGGGCTAAGGCTCAATCTCGGGAGAGAACGGGCGCCGTTTCTTTACCGGCCGCAGCTAAGCTTGCGACCACTGCCTGAACGAGACCCGCCCCGTGAACGCCTCCACCTCCCGCTTTGCACGATTGATCGACCTGGCGAGAGAATCTTCCAGCGAAAAACGCCGCGCGCTGCTGCGCGAAGTGACAGACATGTTCTTCGAGAACGATGGCGCGCTGTCGGGCGTCGAGGCCGGTTTGTTCGACCAGATCCTGATGCAGGTGACCTCCGATCTCGAGTTCGAGGTGCGTCGCCAATTGGCGGAGCGGTTCGCCCCGGCCCAGCAGGGTCCGGCGGGCCTGATGCGCAGTTTCGCCCAGCAGGAGATCGAGGTCGCCGCGCCCGTCCTGTCTTACTCCAGAGCCCTGACCGACGCCGACCTGATCGAAGTCGTTTATGATCAAGGGCAGGACCACATGCTGGCGGTCAGCCGTCGCGATACTGTGTCTGAAGCGGTCTCTGATGTTCTGGTGGCGCGCGGCGACGATACGGTGCTCGCCGCCCTCCTGCGCAACGAAGGGGCGACCCTGTCCCGGCGCGCCATGGAAACCGCTGTGGACCGCGCGCACCGCAACGAAGCGCTGCACGCCCCGATCGTGGCGCGCAAGGCGATCCCGCTCGACCTGCTCAACGAGATGTACTTCAGCGTCTCCGAGCGGTTGCGGCATCGCATTCTCGAGCGCAATGCGGAAATCGATCCGGCAGAGCTGGAAAAGGCGTTGGCCAACGCGCGCACGCGGGTCGCGATGGATCAAGGCGCGCTGCCGCCAGATTACGCCGACGCGGAAAAGGAAGTGAACGGCCTGATCGTGCAGGGCAAACTGAATGGCGGAATGCTGGCCGCCCTGATGCGGGAAAACCAGCCCACCCGCTTCTACCTCGCTTTCGCTCACATGACCGATCTCGACTATGCGACGGTGCGGCGGCTGTTTGAAAAGCCTGACCTCGAAGCCATCGCAACGGCCTGCCGGGCATGCGGGTTCGACCGGCCGCTGTTTGTGACGCTGGCGGTGCTGGCGGGCGGAGGCGAGCGCGCCATCGGCCAGGCCGAGGCGCTCGGCAAGATGTATCTCGCCGTGCCGGCGGAAGCAGCCAAGCGCGCCATGCGGTTCTGGAAGGTCCGCGCCCAATCCATCAGTGAAATGCGCGGCGCAGCCTGAGGCTGCGGGACGGTGGCCCGTCCTTACTGCTTTTCTGGCGTGAACGTGCCGGTCATGACGTCGTTTTCATTGTTCTTCGCCATCGGCGCAGTCACGGTGTAGCGGTCCGCCCCGCGGAAGCGGCCCACCCCGCCCTCCCAACTGATGGTGTAGGGGCCGCCGCCATCCCATTGAACGCCATAGGCTTTGCCGCTCTGGCTGAAGCTGCCGCCCTCGCGCCCATTGGGCGTGAAGGTGACGAGCACGCCGGCGAATTCGCCCTTGGGGCGCAATGAGAACGGGTTCTCGATATCGCAGACCTTCTCGTCGATGACGAAATAGGGGCCGGTGGACAGCTGAACGCGATAGCATCCCGTCGAGAAGGCCACGCTTTCCTGCGCCCGCCCCCGCCGCGACAGCGATGTCAACGCGACGGTTCCATAGATTCCCGGATCTTGCGACGCTGTGTAAGCGACGATCCCCGGGGTCTTGTCGAGGCTGCCGGGCGCCACGTTTTCCTTGCCCTCGAGCGTGGCGGTGATTTTGGTCGAGATGTCTGTATTTTCAAACAGATGCCGCACTGAAATGTCGATCGGGCGCACTTCGCCCGGTGAAACGGGATTATTCTCGCCGCCACCCTTGTTTGGCGGCTTGATGATGATTCTGGTGCAATAGCCGCCCCTCCAGCGGCTCTGCGCGCCCTGCATGGCGGCTTCGGCGAGGCTTTCCATATTGAGCGTGAACGCCCGCGCGATCATGCGCGCCAGATCCGACCGGTCTTCGCCCTGAAGATCCACATTGCGCCTCTGGACATCGCTTCCGATAAACTCGTTGCCGGACTCGAACGTCGTGATCGATGCCGCCACGTTGCTTTGCGAGGTGAAAGAGCCGCTGGAAGCGCCGCGGATGGCTGCCTTTTGCCCAGCCGCTTCGAGGTTGTAGCCCCCGCGTTCGGACTGCTGACCTGTCGTCTGCAAGCGCATCTCGGTCAGCACCGCGTCGTCATTGACCTGCCCGGTCAGCTTGGCCTTGCCCGAGATGTTGCGGCTGACGCCGCCGGTTCCCACGCTGGTGCTATCGGAAACATCGCCGCTGATCTGAAGCGCAAGGTCGCCGCTGACCTGCCCATTGACGTCGGGACAGAGGCTGACCGTCCCGTTGGCGAGCACGCGAAGATTGATGCGCTCTCCGCCACGCACGATGGACATGCGGACCTCGCGCTCCAGCGTCCCAACGGGGCCGGAGACAGAGATCTTGGTTCGGCTTGTCGTGGATTGCGTTCCGGCTGGCCTATCGCCTTCGGCCGGAATCTCTGTCGTCTCCGACTGGGTTGCTTCGCCGCTCTCGGAGAAGCTGAAGCCGCCCGTGGTGACGGAGCTCCCGAACAATTGGGCCGCCAGCAGCGTCGTGGTCGATCCCTGTGTAAGGCGGCCCAGGTCGCGGGCCATCTGCTCAGGCGTGGCGGGGGCCTGATTCTGGACGATCACGACGCCTGCGCCCACCGCGCCCACGATCGCCACCCCGACGCCGGCGCCCACCAATCCCCACCGCATGACCTCTGCTCCATGCTGAACGGGGCAAGGCTATGCCAATGCTGGCGATCCGAAAAGCATCAACGCCTGGCTGCCCGGCCGCGTCAGACCACGCGCTCGCGCGTGGCGGTGAAGCGCACGGCTGGGAATTTCTCCTGCATGTAGCCGATCTCCCAGGCGGACTTGGCGAGGAACACCGGCGCGCCATCGAGGTCTTCGGCCATGCCCATCTTGTTGCGCTCGGCGAAGGCCTCCAGATCGGCGGCCTTGTCGGCGGCGATCCAGCGGGCCGCCTGAAACGGCGCCTGTTCGAACACCGCATTGAGGCCGTATTCAGCCGCGATCCGCTCGACCAGCACGTCGAACTGAAGCGGGCCGACGGCGCCCACGATCATGTCGGCGCCGATTGTCGGCCTGAACAGCTGGGTCACGCCTTCCTCGGCCAGGCTCTCCAGCGCCTTGCGCATGTGCTTGGCCTTCATCGGATCGCGCACGAAAGCGCGGCGCAGGATTTCGGGGGCGAAGTTGGGGATGCCGGAAAACCGCACGGTTCCGCTCTCCGACAGGCTGTCGCCCACCCGCAGCACGCCGTGGTTGGGCACGCCGATCACGTCGCCGGCATAGGCTTCTTCGGTGATGTCGCGGTCCTGGCCCACAAACATCAACGGGCTCGCCACGCCGATCTGCCGACCCGACCCGGTCTTGAGCCGCATGCCGCGGCTGAACTTGCCCGAGCACAGCCGCACCATCGCCACCCGGTCGCGGTGGTTGGGGTCCATGTTCGCCTGGATCTTGAAGACAAAGCCCGTGACTTCCGCGTCGGCGGCGTGGACTGCGCTGGGCGCGCCCTTGATCTCGCCTGCCTGATCGCGCGGCGGGGGGGCATAGTCGGTCAGGCCCTGCAAGAGTTCGGGCACGCCGAACTTGCGCAGCGCCGAGCCGAAGAACACCGGGGTCATGTGGCCCTCGCGATAGGCCTCCAGGTCAAACGCCGGGCAGACGCCACGCGCGAATTCCACCCCCTCGCGCAGCTCCGCCAGCTGGTCCTGATCCATCACGCTGGTGATGGAATTGGCGCCGAGCGGCACATACTCGCCCTGCGCGCCCTCTTCGCCCGGCTTGCGGAAGACACAGAACCGGTCTGTGCGCAGGTCCAGCATGCCCTTGAACCGTCCGCCCGACCCCGCGGGCCAGAAGATCGGCGCCGCATCGAGCGCCAGGCGCTGGGTGATCTCGTCCAGGAGCTCCAGCGGGTCGCGCGCCTCGCGGTCCATCTTGTTGATGAAGGTCAGGATCGGGATGTCGCGCAGGCGGCAGACCTCGAACAGTTTCAGCGTCTGCGGCTCGATCCCCTTGGCGGCGTCCAGCACCATCACCGCGCTGTCGGCGGCGGTGAGGGTGCGATAGGTGTCTTCGGAGAAGTCTTCGTGGCCGGGCGTGTCGAGCAGATTGATGATGCAGCCGTCGTGCTCGAACGTCATGACGCTGGCCGAGACCGAGATGCCGCGCTCGCGCTCGATCTTCATCCAGTCCGATCGTGTCCGGCGCTGTTCGCCGCGCGCGCGCACGGCGCCGGCCTGCCGGATCGCCCCGCCGGCCAGCAGCAGATTCTCCGTCAGCGTCGTCTTGCCAGCGTCGGGATGGGAGATGATGGCGAACGTGCGGCGGCGGGCGGCTTCGGCGGCGAGTGTCATGGGCCGCTGCCTATAGCGGCGAGGCGCAGGGAAGGCGAGGGTGGGGCCATGGCCCTGCTCAGCCGCGCGCAGGGCTAGCGATCGCGCGGGGTGGGCACATGCACCCCGCCGATCGGGCGTTCGCGCAGCGCCTCGCGCCGGAACCGGAACAGTTCCGCCGGGCGCCCGCCGGTTCGGTTTTCAATTACGCCTGTGCCCTCCACCATGCCGGTCTGCATCAGAAGGCGGCGGAAATTCTGCTTGTGCAGCGTCACGCCAGCCACGCCTTCCGCCACCTTCTGGAGCGTGGAGAGGGTGAAGCGATCTTCAAGCAATTCAAAGATAACAGGGCGGTATTTGATTTTGGCGCGCAGCCTTCCCATGGCGGTAGCCAGAATGCGGCGGTGATCCGACAGCATGGGCGCGCCATAGGCGTCGGCGTCAATCAGGGTCAGTTCGCGCGGCGCTCCACCTGCTGCGCGGGCGCGATCGCGCGCAGCCTCGGCGATCAAACCCGCCTCATAAAGCAATTCATAGCGATCCAGCGCGCGCTCTTCGTTCCAGGGCGCGCCGTCGAGCGCAAACGCAAGCCGGGCGCGATCGCGCCGCGCTGCGCGCCGCTCCGCGTCGCCTGCGGCATCCGCCCACTTCGCCAGAGCGGGTGCGACGGCGGCGTCGATCAGCGCTGGCCGGCCGTCGCGCCAGTCTTCCCAGGGGAAAAACCGATACCAGTCCGACCAGCCAGCCCCTGCATCGCTGAGCGCGGCCCGTCCGGGCGCCAGCGCGAGATAAGAGACCGACACCACCCGCGGCCCCGCCCCGCCGCCATCGCCCATGTCGGCCAGCGGACTGTCGCGGCCGCGATCGCCGAACGTGTAGAGTTGCTCCACATAGCCGACGCCGAAGCCGGTCTGGGCGGTCACGAAATCCCGCAGCGCCAGTTCGAAGGTGCGGTGGCTCTGCGGCGCGAAAGGCCCGAAAGGCAGGCCCTGTGCGACGGCTCCATCAAGGCTCTTGCGGGTGATCAGCACGACCGGCCCGTCGGCGTCGGCCGCCACGATCACGGCTGTCAGCCCGATGACGACGCCGGTGGTCATGCGCGCGCGCCGAGACGCGCTGGAAGCTCGAACGCCACCCCTTCCCAGGCCATCTCGCCACGCCCGATGGCCTCCACCGCGGCGCGCATCCGTCCGGCCCGGCCGAGCAGGTGATCAGCCGCGGCCACCAGCAACGGATTGGGCGAGGCGGTGGGCGAGCGCCGCCGGATCATCTGCGCAATGACGATTTCCTCGGCATCCGGATTAAGCCTGCAGGCCGCGATGAAGGCGGTCGCGGTGGAGCGGCTTACCCCCGCCCAGCAATGGACAAGAAGGGGACGATCGATCTGCCACTCATCCACGAAGTCGAGAATGGCCCGGGCATGATCGCGGCCCGGCTCCACCAGCCCGTCCTGGGCGGCGGCGATGTCGTTGACGCCTACTTTCAGATGCGACTGGGCGCAAAGCGCGGCAGGCGTCTCGATCATGCTGACGGGGTCGAGCAGCGAGATCATGCGGGCGGGCGCATGTGCGGCGATGCGGGCCTCAACCTGGTTCAGCGGGCAGACAATGATGCTCGGCATGCGCCAGGTCCGCCCTAAAGCATCGCTGAGAGGGAACGGAACCGATCCAGGAAGCGGGTCTGCGCGGTCTGGGCGGACCAGGCCTGAAGCGTCAGCGCGAGCCCCGGCGGCGGGGGATGGAAGAAGCTGTCGGCCTCTTCGCGCGCAAAGCCCGCCAGCTGCACCGCCTCCAGATGGGCGCAGATCAGGTCCGCCCGCTTCAGCAGCGTCTTCAGCGGCGCTGGCGTGGTGGGCGGCAGGCCGAAGCGGATGTGGATCGCCTGCTCCAGCCGATCCTCGAAGGCGCGATAGTCGAGCCCGAGGGCGGCCTTGAACGGGCTGATCATGTCGCCGATCACATATTCCGGGGCGTCGTGGAGAAGGGCGATCATCCGGTCGCGGATACTGATGGACGGTTCGATCCGGCCGGCGATCTCTTCGACCAGCACGCAATGCTGGGCCACGGAGAAGGCGTGCTCGCCCACCGTCTGTCCGTTCCAGCGCGCCACCCGCGCCAGACCATGCGCGATATCCTCGATCTCGATGTCGAAAGGGGACGGATCGATCAGGTCCAGCCGACGGCCCGAGAGCATCCGCTGCCAGGCCCTGACAGGGGCTGCCGATGTCGCTTTGGCTTTCTTGATGTGCGCCTGCGCCATCGCGTCGCCTCCCGGCTGCTCGTGTTGTGAGGCAGGTTCCTAGCGCACCCTGCCACCGAGGCAAGCCAAGCCCGCGTCGGCCAGGGAGGGTGAGGAGGGCCTGCCATGCGTGCCGAAGTTCTGATTCCGCTGACCGCGACCGCCGCCGATGAATCGACGCTGGCGTATGGCGTCCGGCTCGCCCGGCTTCTCGGCGGCGACGCGACCGCGATGCTGGCCCAGCCCGACCCAGCCGAAGCGCTGGTCTGGTCTGCGGATGGCGCGTTCGGCGTGCTGCCGCGCAGCGTGCTGGAAAGCGCCGTCAGGGGGGTGGATGAAGCCTTCGCCGCGACCCGGACGCGTGTCGCGGCGGCCGGCTCGGGCTTGGTGCTGGAGCGGTTGATCGCGATGCCGGAAAGCGCGATCCCGATGCGCGCCCTGCTGGCCGACATAACCCTGTTTTCGTGCGAAACCGCGCGCGGGAGCGGCCTGTTAGCGGGCGTGTTTGAAGAGGTGCTGATGACGGCCCGCGCGCCGGTTCTGGTTGCGCGGGGCGATCCGGCGGCTGTGGCCACTACAGTCGTGATCGCCTGGGACGGATCCGCGGAGGCGGCGCGGGCCGCCCGGGCCGCCGAGCCATTCGCCCGCATCGCCCAGAAGACGATGGTTCTGTCCCTTGTTCATCCGGATGCTGATCCTGCCCCGACCCGGCAAAGCGGCGCGCAATTGGCGGCCCGTCTGGCCCGCGCCGGCATCGCCGCGGAAGTCGTGGTTGAGCGGGCGAATGCCGCGCCGGAAGGAAAGCTCCTGCTCGAGGCTGCGGCCGGCATGGGCGCCGGCCTGTTCGTCGCCGGCGGCTTCGGTCACTCGCGCGCGCGGGAATTCGTGTTCGGCGGCGCCACGCGCACTTTCCTCAACACCGCGTCCAGCCCCGCCTTGTTGCTGGCGCATTGATGCAATCGTTCAGGGAGAATACGACATGAAAGGTCTTACCCGCCTCACGCTGCGGCTCGGCCGCAACCCGCATGCCGGCTATCCGGAAGGTGACGACGCGCATGGCTATGTCATTGTCGCCCCCGTCGATCATGACGGAAAGCTGGATGAAGCGCTTTGGCGCGCTCATCGGCAGGAGTGCACAGTGACCCGCTTCTCGCCCGTTCCCGGCGAGCGCGCCGATGGGGTGCTGGCCCGGCGCGGCGATGCGTGGCTCTTCCACTATGACGAAGCGGACGAAGGCCCGGACGAACCGCTTTATCGGCTTGGCGACCACCGGCTTCTGCTCGGCGAGTATGTGACCGTGAAGGAAGCCGACGGCGAGGCGCTGACTTACAAAGTGACCGAGGCCGCGAAAATCTGAGCTTCTGCTGTCCTTTGGCTTTCTGGTCACAGGGGGAAGAGAAACGTCGGCCCGGCGCACGCTTCGCTGCGGCTGGGAGTTCCGTTACGTCAAAAACGCCTTAGAGTGAGGGGTAAGCCCTGCCATCAACGCGCATGGGCGAATGGGGGACCCATGCCGGCGAAATCTCGGATGCTGAATATTGCCTGCCTTTCCGGCGTGAGCCTTGTGGCTCTGACAGCCGCGCTGCCGGGTGCGGCGCTGGCGCAGGAAAGCCAACAGGCGCGCCGGAGCGAAGCGGTGGTTGTGACCGGCTCGCGGATCGCGACTTTGGAAAACCAGCAGATCTCGCCTGTGCGCATCCTGAGCGGCGATGAAATCCGCGCGTCTGTCGAACTCGATATCGACGAACTGCTGAAGCAGCAAAACCAGTTCCTGCCATCCAACGGCGGCACCACCAACCCTGCCCAGCTCGAAAGCCACGGCGCCTCCACGATCGATATGCGCGGGCTGGGCCAGAACCGCTCGCTGGTGCTCGTGAACGGCCAGCGCGTGACGCCCAACGGCTTCCGCAACTCGGTCGACGTGAACGTCATTCCCGCCGCGATGATCGCGCGGATCGAGACCCTGACCGGCGGCGCAGCTGCTGTTTACGGCGCCGACGCCGTGGCCGGGGTGACGAACTTCATCCTGCGCGACAGCTTCGAAGGCCTTGAAGTCACCGCCTCCGGCAATACCGCTGAAGAAGGCGACGCCCAGAGCTGGAGCGTCGGCATCACAGGCGGCATGAACTTCATGGGCGATCGCGGCAATATCGTGCTGCACGCGGGCTATACCGATCGCGGCGGCATGAAGCGCGAGGATCGCAGCTGGGCGCTGCCGGAGGTCGATGACCTCGGCAATCTGTTCGCCCAGACGTTCCCCACCCCGGGCGGCGCCTTCTATCGCTGGGCCAACGCCACGACGGCGCCAGTCACGACCGGCGCGCCGACGTTTGCGTATTCGCGGGCCGGCACGCTTCAAAACACGGCCGAAACGCAGGCCTTCTCGCAGTTCGAAGCGTTCCAGAACCCGAACGACCGGACGAATGCGGCGCTCTTCGCCAAGTTCCGGTTCTCCGATTTTGCCGAAGTGTACGGCCGGGCGACCTATACGATCATCAACAACGTCTCTCAGCAGGTTCCGGTCCGATCGAACTCAAACCCCAATGCGCTCGCGACCAGCCAGCGCATTCCGGGCGCGGTGTTCGGCGCCGGCCTGCAACAGGCCGACGTGCTGATCCAGCGCACCAACCCGTTCATCACGCCCGCCATTCTCGGTGCGATCAATGCGGCTGGCGGATTTAACCTGAACGCAGCCGGCACGGCGGCGGGCTCGGATGCGGTGCGCCTGCGGACGCTGAAGACGCTGACCGAACTCGGCGCGCTGACCGACGATACCGAGCGGGAAAACTATCAGGTCGTGATCGGCCTGCGGGGCGATATCACCAGCACGATCCGCTATGATCTCTCCTACGTCACCGGCAAGAACGTCGAGATCGTCACCCGCAACGGCTGGGGCTCGCTCCAGCGCTGGCTCCAGGCGACCAATGCGACCACGGTGAACGGCCAGGCGGCCTGCGTGGATGCCTCCAACGGCTGCGTGCCCTTCAATCTCTTCGGCCCGGAGGCTTCGAGCGCCGCGTCGCGGGCCTGGATCCTCGGGTCCACCGACGACCTCTTCAACAAGCGCAGCCGGCACCAGGACGTGCTGATGCTGAACATCTCTGGCGACACGTCTGGCCTGTTCGAGCTGCCTGCCGGCCCGATCGGTTGGGTGGTCGGCGCAGAGCGCCGCGAGGAGTTCGGCAATTCGCTGTTCGGGGCACGGGCCTTCCTGCGCGACAACCTGCATGGCCAGGGGGTGCGCGACAATCTCGTCGCCGAGTTCGCGATGACGGAATACTTCGGCGAGCTGCGTGTGCCGCTCCTGAAGGAGCTGCCGCTCATCGAAGCGCTGGACCTCGAACTGGCAGGCCGCCAGACCGACCATGAGCGCATCCCCGACTACGACACCTGGAAAGTGGGCCTGAGCTGGGCCGTGACGCCGGACTTCCGCCTGCGCGGCTCCAAGCAGACGGTGGTGCGCGGGCCCAATATCGGGGAATTCTTCGGGGCCGCCACACAGGTTCCGATCACCGGCGCCGGCCGCCCGACCGACTATTGCTCCGACCCGGCGCGCTTCGGCGTTCCGGCGGCGCTCTGCGCGGCCACGGGCGCGCCCTCCACGACGGGCTACCTCCCGCTGCAGGGCGCAACAAACCTGCCGCTGATCGACAACGCCTTCGCCATCCAGGGCGGCGGCGGCGGCGCGATCGAGGCTGAATCGGGCGAGACCTTCACCTACGGCTTCGTCTACCAGCCCGACTTCCTGCCCGGCCTGTCGATCCTGCTCGATTATTACAAGATCACGCTCGACGGCGCGATCGGCAGCGTTTCCCCGATCCAGTCGATGGAAGGCTGCTACCTCATCCTGCAGGACGCCGGCTCGCGTCTGTGCCGCAACATCCGCCGCGGCGCGGATGGCCGCGTGACCACGATCGAACAGCGCGACACCAACCTCGCGCTGATCGAGACCTCGGGCTGGGATTTCACGCTGAACTATTCGGCTGACATGCCCGAAGGCCTGCCGGGCGACCGGATCTTCATCAACTTCAACGCTGGTATCGTTGAGGAATATGTCCGGCTCGACTTCGCTGGCGCCAACATCTTCAACTGCGCAGGCAAGTTCGGCACCCAGGCAAACTGCGGCGACGCAGGTTCCGGCATCCGTGCAGTGCCGGAATACCGCCACAACCTCGCGGTGGCCTGGACGGCGGACAAGCTGACCATCCGCGGCAACTGGCGGGTGCAGGGCGAAGTGGATGCGCTGATCGGCGAGACGGCGCCTCCGGGCTGGCGCGGCGTGTTCACGCCGAACCGCAACCTCGTGAAGCACATCCCGACCTGGGATTACTTCGACCTGGGCTTCACCTACCGCATTACCGACGATCTGCGGATTTCCGGCACGATCAACAACGTGTTCGACAAGGAGCCGCCGATCCTCGGCAGCGCCCAGCAGGACGCCAACACCCTGCCGGCCCAATACGACATCATCGGGCGCCGGTTCGGTCTGAACATCACCTGGCGTTACAACTAAATCCTGGCGGTCACGCCGAAACAGCAAGGGCCCCGGAGCGATCCGGGGCCCTTTTCTTTTCGCCGGTCGACCCGATTGGGTTGTCCTGCCGGCGGCGGAGGCCGGCACTTCCTAAGCTGGGCCCCGTCCTCCGCCGGGGTGGGGGGCGGGGCCAGGAAAGGCGGGCGCTCCGAGCTCTTATCTCTTGATCTGTCCTGCCAGGAATTTGCGGATGCCCGCGCCATAGGGCGGGCGGGCCATGGCGGTGAGGTCGCCTTTAACCTGGGTATAGACGCCCTTGGCGTGGCTGAATTCCTTGAAGCCGTCGTGGCCGTGATAGCGGCCCATCCCTGCCGGGCCGATCCCGCCAAAGGGCAGGTCTTCTTGCGCGACGTGATAGATCACATCGTTGATGGTGACGCCGCCGGAAGTGGTGCGCGTGAGCACGCCTTCCTTTTCGCCGTCGTCCTGGCCGAAGTAATACAGGCCGAGCGGTCTCTCATTGGCGTTCACATACGCAATCGCGTCGGAGAACGTCTTGTAGGCGCGCACCGGCAGCACGGGCCCGAAGATCTCCTCCTGCATCACGCGCATGTCGTCTGTCGCGCCAAGGATCAGGGTGGGCGGGATCTTGCGATGCTCCTGCTGGGAGAAATCCTCGCCGGCCGGATTGATCTCCACGATGCGCGCGCCCTTGGCCCGGGCGTCATCGATGTAGCCCTGCACCCGCTCGTAATGGCGCTGGGAGATGATGGCGGTGTAATCGGGGTTGTCGCGCAGCGTGGGCAGCATCTTGGCCACGGCGGCCTGTGCGGCGGCCACAAAGCCATCGAGCTGTTCTTCGGCGGCGAGCACATAGTCCGGCGCGAGGCAGATCTGGCCTGCGTTCAGTGCTTTGCCGGCCATGATCCGGGTCGCCGCCAGCGCCATGTCGGCGCTGCGCCCGACAATCACGGGGCTCTTGCCGCCGAGTTCCAGCGTGACCGGCACGAGGTTCTGGGCCGCCGCCATCATCACGCGTCGCCCGATTGCTGTCCCGCCTGTGAAGATCAGGTGGTCGAACGCCAGGGCGGAAAAGGCCTGACCGACCTCCGCGCCGCCGGCGTGCACGCTGATCTCTTCGGCGGTGAAAGCCTTTGCAAGCATGGCGCGCATGAGATCGGATGTCGCCGGGGTGAGTTCGGACGGCTTGATCATCGCGCGATTGCCCGCTGCAATGATTTCGGCCAGCGGCGCGAAGGTAAGGTTGACCGGGAAGTTCCAGGGGCTGATCACGCCCACCACGCCCTTGGGCTGATACCGGATCTCGGCGCGGGCGCCGAAAAGACCCAGGGCGGCCGGCGAGACCTTGCGCCGTTCGGGCTTCATCCATTTGGCGACATTGGCCCTGGCGTGCTTGAGCGGCCCGATGGAGCCCGCCACATCGGTGAGGGCGGTGGCGTCCTTCGAGCGCCAGCCAAAGTCGGCGCAGAGGGCGTCTTCGATCTCGCGCCGGTGCTCCACCAGCAGATCGATGCAGCGGTCCAGCCAGTCGATCCGCTTGGCGAGGCTGGGCGGCCCGTCCCTGAGGAAAGCCGCCTTCTGGTTGACAAGGGTCTGGTTGAGGCTTTCAGCCGTTTCGGTTGCGCTGTTCAGCGCAAAGCTCAG
>JBIIUJ010000120.1:0-8336 GCA_044340025.1 Caulobacterales bacterium | reverse complement strand
TGCGGTGATGATGTCGCCCCCCGGCGCCGTCAGCACGCCTTGCGCTGCAAGCCCCGCCCTGTTGGAAAAGCTCGCCAGCGCGCCGGTGGGCTCGGCGGCGGCGGTGGCGATCATGGCGCCGGCAAACCGCGGATCAACAGCATAGCGCCCCGGAAAGCCGGGGCTCTCGGCCGAGCGATTGCCGGCAGACGCCACGACCACGACGCCGGCGTCGACCGCACGCACGAGCGCGGCTTCGAAATTGGTCCCCAGGCGATCTGGCCCGCCCAGGGAGAGATTGATGATCCGGGCGCCGTTGGCGATTGCGAAATCAATCGATCGGACGAGGTCGGAGGAACGGAATGCGCAGCCATCCTCACACGGTCCGGCCTCGTCAGCCCGGATCGACAGGATTGTGGCGCGATGGGCCACCCCGATCGTGCCGAAGCCGTTGAAGCGCGCGCCGATGATGCTGGCGACATAGAGGCCGTGGCGGCTGTCCTCTGTGCTGGTGGTGCGTTGACCGGCGAGAATGTCGGTGGAGAGCGGCGACAGATTGCTGCCGATATCCACTGCTTCAGCGGGCGCAACGCCGGAATCGATGACCGCCACCACCACCCCGGCGCCGCTGGCCCCGCGGGCGTAGGCGGCGTCGGCGTTGATGAAGCCAAGGCCCCAGCTTCGGGTGTATTCGCGGTCCGATGCTGTCGGCGCCGCCCCGACGGGCGGAGGCGGCGGCGGTGGGGGCGGGGGCGCTGGCGGCGGGGGCAAGGGCGGCTGGGCTGGGATCAGGCCAGAGCCGCCGCCACCGCCGCCGCCTCCGCCGCACGCAGCAAGTGCGGCGCACAACGCCGCGCAGAAAAGAGCCTGAAGCCGCATCCGCATGCGTCGCCTTTCCGTCAGGGTGCGCCCCCGCCCGTGCACGCCAAGCTAATCGCCGCATCCGCGCCAGCAAGCCCCGTCCCGGCTTGCCGATCGGGCGGCCCGCCGCGATAAACCCCTCATGAGTGAAGAAATGCCTCTCTGGCGCCGGATGGCGGAAAATGCGGCGCTCATGGTCTCCGCGACGCCGCAGGCCATGGCGATCGGGATGGAGGTGGTTCTGATCGAACAGGGCCGCGCCATCGCCCGCGTGACGCCGCGCGACGAGCTTGTCGGCGATCCTGATACCGGGGTGATTGCGGGCGGGGTGATCACCACTCTGCTCGACAACACATGCGGGGTGGCCACGATGTCGGCGCTGACGACGCCGCAATCAACCGCGACGCTGGACCTGAGAATCGACTATATGCGCCCCGCGCGGCCGGGCGCGGTGATCTTTGCCGAAGCCACCGTGACGAAGGTCACCCGGTCGGTCGCGTTCGTGCGGGCCTTCGCCTACGAGGACGGGCCGGACGACCCGATTGCGGCGGCGCAGGCCGCTTTCATGCTGAGCGCCAATGCCGGTCGCAAGGCCGGGGCGAACCGGGAAAAGGTGGGCCCATGAGCACCCCGGTCCGGGTGAAGCCCGAGGAGTTGGCCGCGCTGATCGGGCGCATCCCTTATGCGCGCTTTCTTGGCCTCAAGCCGGAACTGAAAGGCGATGAACTGACCGTCGTGTTGCCGTTCCAGGAGAAGCTCGTCGGCAATCCGATGCTTCCGGCGTTGCATGGCGGGGTGATCGGCGCGCTGATGGAGCTGACCGCGGTGGCCCAGATCTATGTGGCGCAGGGCGCCCAGAAGCTGCCCAAGACCATCGACATCTCGATCGACTATCTGCGCTCCGGGCGGCCGGTGGATACGTTTGCGCGCGCCCATGTCACCAAGCTTGGCCGGCGGATCGCCAATGTCCGGGTGGAAGCCTGGCAGCATGAGCGCGCCGACCCGATCGCAGCCCTTCACGGCCACTTCCTGGTCAGCGCGCCCGATCAGGATGCGCCCTAGCGGGGCTTGCCGATCTCGTAGAGGCCGCCCTTGTCGAGCCCGCGCTGATAGGCTGGCCGGGCGTGCATCGAGTCGCGGTAGCGCACCAGATTGGGGAAAGCCTCCACGGCGCCCGAGCCGCTGGCCGCCTCCACCACGAACAGGTTGTTGATGTCCGCGCCGGTCAGGCTTTCGCCAACGAGAAAGTCGCGGCCTTCCAGGGCATCATTCATGTAGCTCAGATGATTGAGGATTTCGCTTGTGATGCGCGGCTGCAGAGGCGCGCCGGCCTCGCCGAGGTAGCGGGTGTAGAGCGCCAGCAGCAGCGGCAGCATGGCCGACCCCTCGGCGAAGTGCATCCACTGCCAGTAGGCGATCTCCTCGTCGGACCCTGCCGCAGGGGTGAGCGCCCCGTCGGCGCAGCGGCGGCACAGATAATCGATGATGGCGCCGCTTTCGGCCACCACCCGGCCATCGTGTTCGATCACCGGGCTCTTGCCCAACGGATGGACGGCCTTCAGGGCCGGCGGGGCGAGATTTGTTGTGGCGTCGCGCTGGTGGAACACGATCTCGTAGGGCAGGCCCAGCTCCTCCAGCAGCCAAAGGATGCGCTGGGAACGCGAATTGTTGAGGTGATGAACGCGGATCATGGCGGCGCCTCCCTGGCGGTTGTCTGTTTCGCCTGGAGTTAAGCCCACCAGCGCACGAGGCGGAAGCATCGCGCAGCGGCGCCCTCGCCAACCCGGCATGAACACGCTAGGCGATCGGGGTGAAACAGTCCGTCGTGTTCCTGCACGGCGCGTTTTGCGGGGGGTGGTCGTTCGACCTGTTCCGCCAGCCGTTCGAAGCGGCGGGCTATGCCTGCTACGCGCCCAATCTGCCTTGCCACCAGCCCGGCGCGGACCGGGCGCAGCTTGCCGCGCTGGGCCTTCAGGACTTCGCCGCCTCAGTCGCCGCCGCGACCGCGCGGCTGGATCGGCCGCCGGTGCTTGTCGGCCATTCGATGGGCGGGCTGATCGCCCAGATCGTGGCGACGCGCGCGCCAGTGGCAGGGCTGGTTTTGCTGGCGCCGTCCACGCCTTGGGGGGTGGCGCCCACGACGCCGGAAGAACTGAGCGCGGCGGTCGCGCTGTTTGCGTTGGGCGATTACTGGAACCAGGCGGTTGACCCCGTTTATGGCCCAGTCCGCGATTATTCGCTGAACCGGATGCCCCGGGCGGAGCGGCACGCCCTGTTTGCGCGGTTTGTGCCCGAGAGCGGACGAGCCGCGTTCGAGACGCTCAATTGGGCGCTCGATCCGACGATGGCGGCCGCAGCACCCGCCGACCGGATCAGCTGTCCAGTGCTGCTGCTGACCGGCGGGCGCGATGTGCTGAACCCCGCCTCCACCGCCGGGGTGCTTATCCGCCGCTTTCCTAGAGTGCAGGGCGAAATGGTGTTGTTCGAGGAGATGAGCCACTGGCTCGTGGGCGAGCCTGGCTGGCGGAATGTTGCAGACGCAGCGCTCGGCTGGATGGCGCGCCGCGGCCTGTAGACGGGTCGTGTCGCCAGATCGTGAGCGTTTGCCGGTTGCTGCCTTGAGCGCGACCCGCTACCGCGACAGGCATTCTTGAGAGGTCAGCCTTGTCCCTTCGTTCTGCGCTCTTCGCCGCCGCTCTTCTCGCTGGCGTTCCCGCCCTCGCCCAGACCGCCCCGACCCCGGCTCCCGTGCAGGAGCGCACGGTGGGCGCGCTCGTGCTTCAGAACGTGCCGCAAACGCCGGCAGACGTCCGTGAACGGCTGAACCAGTATGTAAACACCCGCGGCGCCGGCTTTGGCGGCTTCCTGCCCGACGGCGGGGTGGTCATCACCACCCGCTTTGGCAACACCGCCCAGATCCACGAAGTGCGCACGCCGCTGGGCGCGCGCCGTCAGTTGACCTTCTTCCCGGAGCCCACCGGCGGCGTTCAGGTGCGGCCCGGCGGCTCTGGCGAGATCTTCTTTGGCAAGGACACGGGCGGCGACGAGTTCGTGCGCCCCTGGCGGTTCGACCGCACGACCGGGCGGGCGCAAGCGCTGTTTGATGAGCCGCGCACCCAGAACGCGGCCCTGACCTTCACCGACGATGGCGCCAAGGCCGCCTGGTCGATCACACGCTCCGGCACCGCCCGCCGTCAGATCGTGACCGTCGACATCGCCAATCCTTCGGTCCGCACGGTGGTGCATGAGGCCGATGGCTCCTGGGCGCCGCTGGACTGGTCGGCTGACGGAGCGAAGCTCCTGCTGTCCAACTACATCTCGGTGGGAGAGAGCCGGCGCTATGTGCTGGACGTGGCGACCCGTCAGCTGACTGAAATCACGCCCGATCTGAAGGTCGCCTATGACGGCGGCGTGTTCGCGCAGGATGGGGCCGGCGTTTTCCTGATCTCGGACGAAGGGTCGCAGTTCCAGCGCATCGTCCGCGTCGATCTTTCCACCGGCGCCCGCACGGTGCTGACGCCGGCGCTGAGCTGGGATGTAGAGCTGATGGAGCTCTCGCCCGATGGGCGGACCATCGCCTACACCGTCAACGAGGATGGGCTGTCAGTGCTGCGCTTCATGGATGCGCGCACCGGCCGCGCGATCGCGGGGCCCACGCTGCCGCCCGGCGTCATCGGCGGGCTGGCGTTCGATGCCGAAAGCCGCCGGATCGGTTTCTCGCTCTCCGCCTCGGACAGCCCGTCGGATGTGTGGAGCTATGATCTGCGCGCCCGCGCCCTCACGCGCTGGACCGAAAGCGAGGTCGGGGGTCTCGATCCGCGCACTTTCGTGCGGCCGGAGGTGGTGCGCTTCGCCACGTTTGACAGCGTGAACGGCCAACGCCGCACCATCCCCGCCTTCGTTTATCGCCCCAGGAACGCGACGGGGCCGACGCCTGTGGTGATCGACATCCATGGCGGTCCGGAGGCGCAGTCCCGCCCCTTCTTCAACAGCCGCATCCAGTATTGGGTAAACGAGCTGGGCTTGACCGTGATCGAGCCGAACGTGCGCGGCTCGACCGGCTACGGCAAGGAATTCGTGGGTCTCGACAACGGATTCAAGCGGCTCGACGCGGTCCGCGACATCGGGGCCCTGCTCGACTGGATCGCAACCCAGCCGGGCATGGATAAGGACAAGGTCGTCGTCTATGGCGGCAGCTACGGCGGCTACATGGTGCTCGCCAGCATGGTGGAATACAACGACCGCCTGGCTGGCGGGATCAACATCGTCGGCATCTCCAACTTCGTGACGTTCCTGCAGAACACCGAAGGTTACCGCGTCGATCTACGCAGGGTGGAATATGGCGACGAGCGGGATCCCGCGATGCGCGCCTTCCAGGAAAAGATCGCGCCGCTCAACAACGCCCAGAAGATCACAAAGCCCCTGTTCGTGATCCAGGGCGCGAACGATCCGCGCGTGCCGCGCTCCGAGGCCGAGCAGATTGTCGCCAAGGTCCGCGCCAATGGCGGCGACGTCTGGTACATGCTGGCGATGGATGAGGGCCACGGTTTCCGCAAGAAGGCCAATTCCGACGCCCAGCGCGAGGCCGAGACGCTGTTTTACCGCAAGGTCTTCGGGCTCGCGCCGAGGTCTTGAGGCACGCCGAGGGGGCGACGCGGGCGCGGGCTTGCGCTAGAGAGCGCCCCCTCATGCGGTATGTTTCCACGCGCGGGGCCTCGCCCGCCATCTCCTTTCTCGAGGCGCTGCTCGGCGGGCTTGCACCAGACGGCGGGCTCTATGTGCCGGTGTCATGGCCCGCGCTCGACCCGGGGGTGATCGCAGCCGCCGGGACGGCACCCTATGCAGAAACAGCCGGCGCCGTGCTGAAGCTGTTTGCTGGCGATGATCTGTCGGCAGAGACCTGCGCGGCCCTCGCGCACGCCGCCTATGGCGCGCAATGGGCAAACCATGCGGTCGCGCCCCTGCAGCAGACCGGGCCGGGGGAGTATATCCTCGAGCTGTTTCACGGCCCCTCGCTGGCCTTCAAGGACATGGCGATGCAGCTCCTTGGCGGGCTCTACGACCATGCGCTGGAAGCGCGCGGCGGCCGGCTCTCGATCGTCTGCGCGACGAGCGGGGATACTGGCGGCGCCGCCGTGGAGGCGCTGAAAGGTCGGGCGCGGGCGGATGTGTTCGTGCTGCTGCCCAAGGGCCGGGTCTCGGAGGTTCAGCGCCGATTCATGACGAGCTCCGGCGCGGGCAACATCCATGCCCTGATTGTAGACGGCGACTTCGACGGCGCCCAGGCGGTGGTGAAGGCGCTCTTTGCCGATCGCGATTTCACCGCCGAGGTCGCGCTGTCGCCTGTGAACTCGATCAACTGGGCCCGGATCGTGGCGCAGTCGGTCTATTATGTCGTCGCTGCAAGCGCGCTCTGCGCTGCTGGGCCGGTGAACTTCACCGTGCCGAGCGGCAATTTCGGCGATGCGCTGGCGGGCTATGTCGCCAAGCGGATCGGGGCGCCGATCGGGCGGATCATGATCGCCACCAACGCCAATGACGGGATCGCCCAGGCGCTCGCTACAGGAACCTATCGGCGCACGGCGGCGAGCCAGGCGACGCTGTCGCCGGCCATGGACATCACGGTCGCCAGCAATTTCGAGCGGATCGTGCATGAGGCGGTGGGCCGCGATGGCGCCGCGCTGAAAGCGCTCTACGACGGCTTCGCCCAGACCGGGGCCTATGCTCTGCCGCCAGCGGCGCTGGCCTTCCTGAGGACCCATTTCGACGCCGCTGGTGTTGACGACGCCGCCACCCGCGCCGCGATCGCGCAAGCCTATGCGACGACGGGCGAAGTGCTGTGCCCGCACACGGCGGTCGGCTGGCAGGCGCGGTTGGGGCCCGAGGCTGGCGGCGCACGCGTGCTGCTGGCCACCGCCCACCCGGCGAAATTCCCGGAGACGGTGGAGGCGGTGTTGGGCTTCCCGCCCCCGCTGCCGCCGCGCGCAGCCGACCTCTTCACCCGGACCGAAGCTTTTGCAGAGCTGCCCGCCGATCCCGCCGCAGTGAAGGCCTACATCCGCGCACACCGGCGCACTGGGCCATGAGCGCGGTGCTGCATCGCCTGCCAAACGGGGTGGGGCTTTTGCTTGATCCGGTGTCTGGCGCGCGCACGGCGGCGCTCGGCGTGCATGTGCGCGTGGGCGCGCGCTGGGAGCGAGCGGAAGAGAATGGCGTCGCTCATTTTCTGGAGCATCTCTTGTTCAAGGGCGCGGGCGGGCGCAGCGCCAAGGCGCTCGCCGAGGCCGCCGAGGGCCGGGGCGTCTATCTGAATGCGGCCACCGGCTATGAGCGCACGTCCTATGTGGCGCGCTGTCTGGCTGAGGACGCTCCCTTCGCGCTGGAGCTTCTGGCCGATCTCCTGCGCGCGCCGCATCTGGCGGCCGCTGACATCGCGCTGGAAAAGAACGTGGTGCTGCAGGAAATCGGCGAAGCCAATGACGCGCCGGAAGATCGCGCCGGGGTTCTGCATCAGGCGGCGGTTTTTCCCGATCAGGCGCTAGGCCGGCCCATCCTTGGCGAGCCTGATACGGTCAGGGCTCTCAGCCGGGATGTGATCGAATCCTTCCTCGAAACGGCGCTCGCGCCCGAGCGTGTGGTGATCGCGGTGGCCGGAGGCTTTGATCCCCTGGCCCTGGCGGCGAGCGCGGAGCGCAGGTTTGGCGGGCTGCGGGCGGGTTCGCCGCGCACCCCGGAGACTGCAAGGGCCGCCGGCGGGGCGGCTGTGGAAGCACGAAAGCTCGATCAGAGCCACATCGTGCTCTCGGGGCCGGCGCCAGCTGTCGGAGCGCCGCTTTCGATGGCGGCGCGGGTGGCGGCCGAGATTCTGGGCGGGGGCATGTCTTCGCGCCTTTTCCAGGATCTGCGCGAAGCGCGCGGCCTCGCCTATGCGGTGGAGGCTTATGTCGAGCCCTATGAGGACGAAGGCCGGCTCTGCATCGCGGCCGGTTGCGCCCCGAAAGATGCGCGCGAGCTTGTGGAGCGCACGGCGGATCATGCCCGCTCGCTTGCTGCAGACGGGCCGACGCCGGAGGAAATGGCCCGGGCAAAGCGGGTGCTGGCGGCGGGTCTGCTCATGGGGGCTGAAAGCCTGGCGGGTCGCGCCGACCTGGCTGCCGCGCAGGTGTTCGCCTTCGGAGGCCCGCGCCCGCTCGATCAGATTGCAGCCGATCTGGAGGCCGTCGCCGCCGACGAGGTCGGGGCCGTTCTGCGCGCGTTTTCGGCGCCGGGGCGCCAAGCCGCCGCAGTGGTGGGGCCCAAAGCGGGCCTTGCCGCCGCGGAGGTCTTTACCAACGCCTTCGCTTGAGCCTTGATAAGGGGGCCGGCGGAAGACGCTGTAGAGGATGGCGATGGCGCTGATCCGTTGGGATCTTACGGGAGACGATGGCCGCCGCGTGGATGGCGAGGCGGTCTATCTGCGCCATCCCAAGCCGTCCGACTACGAGGCGTGGGCTGCG
>JBIIUJ010000119.1:0-8353 GCA_044340025.1 Caulobacterales bacterium | reverse complement strand
CACCATGTGCCCGCGAGCGTGGATCACCTTATTCAGCGCTCGGAGTTTCTCACCACGTACACGCCCTATCAGCCCGAAATCGCGCAGGGCACGATGCAGGCGCTGTTCGAGTTCCAGTCCCAGGTGGCGATGGCGACCGCGATGGAGGTGGCCAACGCCTCCATGTATGACGGCTCGACCGCCTGCGCCGAAGCCGTTGTGATGGCCGCGCGCGTGACCAAGCGGAAAACCGTTGTGCTCTCTGGCGGTCTGCATCCGCACTATGCCGAAACCGCGCGCACTCAGGCCAAGCATCTGGGCCTCAGCGTGGTGCAGCTTCCCCCGGCGATCGATGCGGAGGCCGCTGTGATGGAAAAGCTCGGCCCGGACGTGGCCTGCGTCGTGGTGCAGTCGCCCAACGTGTTCGGCACGGTCAGCGATCTCGGCCCCGTTGCAGAGGCTGCGCGCGGCGCGGGCGCGCTCTCCGTGGCGGTGTTCACCGAGGTGGTGGCCTTTGGCCTCATCGCCCCGCCGGGCGCCTATGGCGTGGATATCGCGGTGGGGGAGGGCCAGTCGATCGGCAATGCGCTGAACTTCGGCGGGCCGTATGTGGGCCTCTTCACCTGCAAGGAGAAGTTCATGCGCCAGATGCCCGGGCGCCTCGCCGGTGAAACGGTCGATGCGGCGGGCGAGCGGGGCTTCGTGCTCACGCTCTCCACCCGCGAGCAGCATATCCGGCGCGACAAGGCGACATCCAATATCTGCACCAATTCAGGGCTGTGTAGCCTTGCATTCACAATTCACATGACCCTTCTGGGCGAGAAGGGCTATCGCCAGCTCGCCCAGCTCAACCACGAAGCGGCGTGCGATCTTGCCGATGCGATCGCCGCCGTGCCGGGGGTGGAGGTGCTGACCGGGCGCTTCTTCAACGAGTTCGCCTATCGCACGCCAAGGCCGGCAAAGCAGGTGATCGACGCGCTGGCGGCCAGGGGCGTGCTGGGCGGCGTGCCCTATGCGCGGCTGAACCCTGGCGCGATGGAGGACGTGATCCTCGCCGCCGCCACCGAAACCAATACGCCCGAAGACATCGCCGCCTATGCGGCCGCACTCACAGAGGTGCTGGCATGACCATGAACACCCAGGGCCGACCCACCCAGCCCGCCCCCGCCAACGACGATATGCTCGCCATCCGCACCACGTCGGGCGCGCGCGGCCTGCTCCAGACCGAAAAGCTGATCTTCGAGATCGGCTCGCCCGACAAGACGGGCGTGGATCTGCCCACGCCCAGGGGCAGGGCCGACAGGCTGGCCGGCCTGACGCGCGAGGGCGCGATTGGCCTGCCCGGCCTCTCCGAGCCGGAGACGGTGCGCCATTACGTGCGCCTGTCGCAGCGCAATTACGCGATCGATCTGGGCATCTTCCCGCTTGGCTCGTGCACGATGAAGCACAATCCGCGCCTGAACGAGCGGATGGCGCGTCTGCCCGGCTTTGCCGACATCCACCCGCTCCAGCCGGTTCAGACCGTGCAGGGCGCGCTGGCGCTGATGGATCAGCTCGCCCACTGGCTCCTGACGCTCACGGGCATGGAGGCGGTGGCGCTCAGCCCCAAGGCGGGCGCGCATGGCGAGCTTTGCGGCATGCTGGCGATCCGCGCGGCGCTGGATGCGCGCGGCGAGACCGGGCGCCGGCGCGTGCTTGTGCCGGAAAGCGCCCATGGCACCAATCCGGCCACAGCCGTGCAATGCGGCTTTCACGTCGATGAGATCAAGGCCGCCCCCGATGGCCGCGTCGATCTGGAAGACCTCAAGACCAAGCTGGGCCCGGACGTGGCCGGCATCATGCTGACCAACCCGAACACCTGCGGCCTGTTCGAGCGCGACATCAGGGAGATCGCCGACCTGATCCATGCGGCTGGCGGCTATTTCTACTGCGACGGGGCGAACTACAACGCGATTGTCGGGCGGGTGCGGCCGGGCGACCTGGGCGTGGACGCCATGCACATGAATTTGCACAAGACCATGTCGACGCCCCATGGCGGGGGCGGACCCGGCTCTGGCCCCACGGTGCTGTCGGCCGCGCTTGCGCCCTTTGCGCCGGTGCCCTTCGTAACGAAGACAGCCGGCGGCCTGACGCTGACCGAGCACGGCGTGGATGCGCCCGCCGCCTTTGGCCGCATGTGCGCCTTCCATGGCCAGATGGGCATGTTCGTGCGCGCCATGAGCTACATGCTCAGCCACGGGGCGGATGGCCTGCGCCAGGCGGCGGAGGATGCGGTGCTCAACGCCAATTACATCCTCGCCCGACTGAAGGACGTGATGACGCCGGCCTTCGAGGGCGCCTGCATGCACGAAGCCCTGTTCGACGACAGCTTCCTTGCCGGCACGGGGGTGGAGACGCTCGATTTCGCCAAGGCGATGATCGACGAGGGCTTCCACCCCATGACCATGTATTTCCCGCTGGTGGTGCATGGCGCCATGCTGATCGAGCCGACCGAGACCGAAAGCCGCGCCAGCCTCGATGGCTTCATCGCCTCCATGCGGGCGCTGGCCGTGGCCGCGAAGGAGGGCGATCACGCCCGCTTCAAGGGCGCCCCCCACCTCGCCCCCGTCAAGCGGCTGGACGAGACCCGCGCGGCGAGGAAGCCGATCCTGAAGTGGACGCCGCCGGCCGATCCAGCCGCCATCGCGGCGGAGTAAAGGCGCGGCAAAGGACTGCGCTATCCCGGCCTTCGCCCGGGGGGACGTGCCCAAGGGAGAATAGGACCCCCATCCCGGCGCAGGCCGGGATCCAGCTTTGCAAGCCCAGCGCTTGATGACCCGGACCCCGGCTTTCGCCGGGGAGGGGGCTGCTGGATGCTGCGGCGCTCAAGCTGGCCGGCGGTGGGGTGGCAGGCTGCCCCAAAAAGCGGCTCCCCTTGCCGCTCTGGCGCGAAGCGTCTAACGCGCGGCGCATGATCATCTTTCAGTTTCCCGGCCAGGGCAGTCAGGCCGTCGGCATGGGTCAGGCGCTGGCGGAGGCTTTCCCCGCCGCGCGCGCGGTCTTTGCCGAGGTGGACGAAGCGCTGGGCCAGAATCTTTCGGTGCTGATGCGCGACGGGCCCGATGACGCCCTGCGCCTGACCGAAAACGCCCAGCCCGCGCTGATGGCTGTCAGCCTTGCCGCCATGCGGGCGCTGGAATCGGAGTTTGGCGTGGCGGTGACGGCGGCTTCCTATGTCGCGGGCCATTCGCTGGGCGAGTATTCTGCGCTCGCCGCGGCGGGCGCCTTCTCAGTGGCGGACGCCGCGCGCCTTCTCAAGCGGCGTGGCCAGGCCATGCAGCGCGCCGTGCCAGTGGGGGCCGGCGCGATGGCCTCGCTGATCGGCAAGGTTGATGTCGCGCTCGCCGAGGAGATTGCGGCCGAAGGCGCCAAGGCAGGCGTCTGCGTCGTGGCCAATGACAACAACGTTGGCAATGTCGTGATCTCTGGCGCCGCCGCCGGGGTGGAGGCCGCGATCGCGGCGGCCAAGGCACGCGGCGTGCGCGCGATCCCGCTGGCGGTCTCGGCCCCGTTCCACTGCCCGTTGATGCAGCCCGCCGCCGAGGAGATGGCTCGGGCGCTGGCCGAGGCGGCCATCGCCGCGCCCCGCGTTCCGGTGGTGGCCAATGTCACGGTCGCGCCGACGCAGGATCCCGATACGATCCGCCGCCTGCTCGTCGAGCAAGTGACCGGCCGGGTGCGCTGGCGCGAGACGGTGGAATGGTTCGCCGGCCAGGGCGCTGCGCGCTTTGTGGAGATCGGCGCCGGCAAGGTGCTGACCGGCATGTCGAAACGCATCGCGGCGGACGCTGGGAGCATCGCCCTCAACGAGCCGGCCGATCTGGAAGCCTTCGCCCAATCGCTCTGAGCAGGAGCTCACCAAATGTTTGATCTTTCGGGGAAATATGCGCTCGTCACGGGCGCTTCAGGGGCAATCGGCGGCGCCGTCGCGCGCGCTCTCGCGGGGCAGGGCGCCAAGGTCGCGCTTTCCGGCACACGGCGCGAAGCGCTGGAGGCGCTTGCAGCGGACCTGCCGGGCGCGGTGGTCTGCCCGTGCGATCTCTCCGATCCGGCGGCAGTGGATGGGCTGGCGGGCGAGGCCGAAGAGGCGCTGGGCGGGCTCGACATCCTTGTTTCCAACGCCGGCCTGACCAAGGACGGCCTGCTCCTGCGCATGAAGGACGACGACTGGAGCCGGGTGCTGGAGGTCAATCTCGGGGCCTATTTCCGACTCTCCCGCGCCGCGATGCGGGGCATGATGAAGCGCCGCTACGGCCGCATCATTGGAATCACCTCCATCGTCGGCGTCACCGGAAATCCCGGTCAGGCGAATTATGCAGCCAGCAAGGCGGGCATGATCGGCTTCACGAAATCGATTGCGGCCGAGGTCGCCAGCCGCAACGTGACCGCCAATTGCGTGGCGCCGGGCTTCATCGCCTCGCCGATGACGGACGTGCTGAATGACCAGCAAAAAGAGGCGATTAACGCCAAGATCCCGGCCGGTCGCATGGGAGCGCCGGAAGAGATTGCGAGCGCCTGCGTCTATCTCGCCAGCGCCGAGGCCGCCTATATCACAGGCCAGACGCTGCATGTGAACGGCGGCATGGCGATGATTTGACGGGCGCGCCCGTCTATGGTGAGAGGGCGCGTCGCGGCGGCCCACATGGTTTGCCGCCGCCGGCCCCAGGAGACCCCCTGAACCGAGTGCGTGTTCAGCCCATCCCCCCTAAAGTACGAGGGCAAGTTATGTCGGACGTTTTCGACCGCGTGAAGAAGATCGTTATCGAGCGCCTGGACGCTGATCCGGAAAAGGTGACGGACAAGGCGAGCTTCATCGACGATCTGGGCGCGGACTCCCTCGACAATGTCGAGCTGGTCATGGCGTTTGAAGAAGAGTTCGGGATCGAGATCCCCGACGACGCCGCCGAGCATATCCAGACCGTCGGCGATGCTGTGAAGTTCATCTCCGAGAAGGTCTGATCGGGCCGTCCGATGCGGCGCGTCGTCATCACAGGGATTGGCCTTGTCACCGCGCTTGGCGCGGGACGCGAAGCTGTGTGGGCGCGGATCCTGGCGGGAACGTCAGGCGCCGGGCCCATCACGCGCTTCCGCGTGGACGATATGGGCACGCGCTATGCCTGCCAGGTTCCCTGGATCGACGGGCGCGACGACGGCGGACCCGACCACCCCTGCGCGTTCGACCCGGACAAGGCGATGAGCGCGCGCGACCGGCGCCGGGTGGATGATTTCATCCTCTATGGCGTCGCGGCGGCTACGGAAGCGGTGGAGGATTCGGGCTGGACGCCCGAAACCGAGGAACAGCGCTGCCGCACCGGCGTGATGATCGGCGCAGGCATCGGCGGGCTATCCACCATCGCCGACACTGCGCTCCAGCTCGAACGCGACGGGCCGCGCCGGATCAGTCCGTTCTTCGTGCCCTCCGCGCTGATCAACCTCACCTCGGGGCATGTCTCGATCAAATATGGCTTCAAGGGCCCCAACCACGCGGTGGTGACGGCCTGCGCCACGGGCGCCCACGCCATCGGCGATGCCGCCCGGCTGATCAAGTATGGCGACGCCGACGTGATGGTGGCGGGCGGCTCGGAAGCCGCAGTCTGCCGGATCGGCATGGCGGGCTTCGCAGCCGCTCGGGCGTTGTCATCGGCCTTCAACGACAACCCTCAGGCCGCCAGCCGCCCCTATGACAAGGACCGCGACGGCTTCGTCATGGGCGATGGCGGCGGCGTGGTCGTGCTGGAGGAGTATGAGCACGCCAAGGCCCGGGGCGCGAAAATCTACGCTGAAGTGCTGGGCTATGGCCTGTCGGGCGACGCCTATCACATCACCGCGCCGGCCGAAGATGGCGATGGCGGCTTCCGCGCCATGCAGGGCGCCTTGCGCGACGCAAAGCTCACGCCTGCCGACATCGATTATGTGAACGCGCACGGCACCTCCACGCCGCTGGGCGACGAGATCGAGTTGCGCGCGGTCGAACGCCTGATGGGCGAGCATGCGGGCAAGCTCGCCATGTCGTCCACCAAATCCGCGATCGGCCACCTTCTCGGCGCCGCCGGGGCGGTGGAGGCGATCTTCACCGCGCTCGCCCTGCGCGATCAGGTCTGCCCGCCGACCCTCAACCTCGACAATCCCTCCGCCGAGACCGCGATTGATCTCTGCGCGAAGGAAAAGCGGCCAAAGGCGCTGCGTGCGGCGCTTTCCAACAGCTTCGGGTTCGGCGGGACAAACGCGGCGCTGGTTCTCGGCCGGGTCGACTGAGACCATGGCCCGCAAGCCGCCCCGCCTTGCGGGCCTGCCGCTCTGGCTGATCGGGGCGGCGGCTGCGCTGGCCACGCTGGCGGTGGCGCTGTTTGTGGCCCCGATGCTTTTGCCCGGCCCGCCGGCGCGCCAGGGCGAGGAGACGGTGGTGATGGCCCCGCGCGGCGCGGGTCTGAACCAGATCGCGGCCATCCTGGAGGACGAAGGCGTCATCGCCTCGCGCGCGAGCTTCATCGGCTTTGCCCGCGCGGTGGGCGCGGCGGATCAGCTGAAGGCCGGCGAATACGCCATCCCGTCGCGGGCGAGCATGGCGCGGATCGTGGCGATCCTCGCCTCAGGCAAGTCGATCCAGCATCGCATCACCATCCCGGAAGGCTGGACGAGCGCCATGGCGCTGCGCCGGATTGCGGCGGCCGAGTTTCTGGACGGCCCGGCCCCTGCGCCGCCGCCGGAGGGCGCGCTCCTGCCGGCCACCTATTTCTTCACCCGCGGCACGTCGCGCGCCGAGGCCGTCGCGGAGATGAAGGAGGCCCATGAGGCCGTCATCGCCGATCTCTGGCCCCAGCGCGCGAAGGATCTGCCCTTTTCCACCATCGAGGAGGCGATCACACTGGCCTCGATTGTCGAGAAGGAGACCGCCGAGGCGGAGGAGCGCCCGCGCGTGGCGGCCGTGTTCGTCAATCGCCTGCGCCTGGGCATGAAGCTCGAAAGCGACCCGACCATCATCTATGGCGTCACGAAGGGCGAGCCGCTGGGCCGGCGCATCCGCCGCTCCGAGATCGAGATGGCCCATCCCTGGAACACCTATGTGATCGCCGGCCTGCCGCCCACGCCGATCGCCAATCCCGGCCGCGAGGCCATCGCCGCGGTGCTGAACCCGCCCAGAACCGACGAACTCTTCTTCGTGGCCGACGGCACGGGCGGCCACGCCTTCGCCCGCACCTATGCCGAGCACAACGCCAATGTGGAGCGCTGGCGCGCCATCCAGCGCGAACGCGGCCTACGGAAGGACTAAAGCGCCGTGGCCCTGATCAGCATGACCGGTTTTGGCCGCGCGGAGGGTGTCTGCGGCGAGATCGCCTGGGCGTGGGAGGCCCGCTCGGTCAATGGCAAGGGGCTCGACGTGCGCGTGCGCACGCCGCCCGGGCTGGATCAGATGGACGCCCGCGCCCGCGAGGAGGCCGCCGCCCGCTTCAAGCGCGGTTCGCTTCAGCTCAATCTCCAGCTCAAGCGCGACGCCGCCGCCGCCCCGCCGCTGCGCGTCAATGCCGAGGTGGTGGATCGCCTGCTGGCCGAGAGCGAGCGCTATCGCGCGGAGGGCCGGGTCAGCCCGCCGGACTGGGCGCTGTTGCTGCAAGTGCGCGGCGTGATCGAATACGCCGACCCCGAGACCGATGAAGCCGCCCGCGCTGTGCGCGACGCAGCCCTCGCCAGGGGCCTTGGCGAGGCTCTGGACGCCCTCGCTCTGGCCCGCGCCAGGGAGGGAGCGGCTCTTGGCGCCATCCTTTCGGGGACGCTGGATCGGATCTCGGCGCTGGCGGCGGACGCCCGCGCCATCGCGGCGGATCAGCCGGCCGCGCTGAAAGCCAGGTTCCAGGCCCGGCTGGAGGAGCTTCTGGCCGGCGCGCCGATCGATGAAGCGCGCATCCTGCAGGAGGCCGCCGCGATGGCGCTCAAGGCTGATGTGCGCGAGGAGCTGGACCGGCTGGACGCGCATGTCGCCGAGGCGCGCGCCCTGATCGCCAATGGCGAAGGCGCGGGCCGCAAGCTCGATTTCCTGTCTCAGGAGTTCCTGCGCGAGACCAACACCTTGTGCTCCAAGGCTGCCATCCTGCCGCTCACCCAGATCGGGCTGGCGCTCAAGTCCGCTGTCGATCAGCTCAAGGAGCAGGCCGCCAATGTCGAGTGAGGCGCGCCCCCGCCGCGGCCTGATGCTGGTGGTCTCCAGTCCCTCGGGCGCGGGCAAGACCACGCTCACCCGCCGGCTGTGCGCCGATGACGCCGAGATCAGCCTCTCGGTCTCCTGGACCACGCGCGCGCCGCGCGACGGCGAGGAAGAGGGCAAGCACTATTTCTTTCG
>JBIIUJ010000118.1:0-8358 GCA_044340025.1 Caulobacterales bacterium | reverse complement strand
GGCCTTCACCGCGGGCATCGACCTGAAGGAGGCGGGCGCCCAGGGCTTTGATATCGGCATGGACGGCACGGAGGTGGATTTCTCCCCCGTTCTGGCCGCTTATCCCTGGCCGATCATCGTGGCGGTGAACGGCTTTGCGATCACCGGCGGGTTCGAGCTCGTGCTGATGGGCGATGTGATCTACGCGTCCAGCGCCGCGCGCTTTGCCGATACGCATGGCCGCGTGGGCGTGATGCCGGGCTGGGGCCTCTCGCAAAAACTCTCGCGCCTGATCGGGCTGAACCGGGCGAAGGAGCTGTCGCTTTCCGGCAATTTCCTCGACGCCGAGACGGCCGAGCGCTGGGGCCTCGTCAACCGGGTGTTTTCGCCGGATGATCTGGTCCCCGCCGCCCGCAAGCTGGCGCACGAGATGGCGAGCCTGCCGCCCGCCATGCTGCGCAAATACAAGCGCCTGATCGATGACGGCTTTGGCCTGCCCTTCGGCGAGGCGATGGCGCTGGAGGCGAAGACCGCGCTCGATCACGCGGCCTCCATCACCAGGGACGGGATCGAGGCGGCGCGCAAGCAGGTGCAGGAACGCGGCCGCTCGCAGACCATCTAGGCGGCCGCCAGCGCCGCCTTGCCCAGGATCATGTCTGAGGCTTTTTCCGCGATCATGATCGTGGGCGCGTTCGTGTTGCCCGAAACCAGCCGCGGCATCACCGAAGCGTCCACCACGCGCAGGCCTTCCACCCCGTGCACGCGCAAGTGCGGGTCCACCACGGCCATCGCGTCGCGGCCCATCCGGCACGTGCCCACGGGGTGATAGATGGTCGAGCCGGTCTCGCGGGCATAGGCCAGCCAGTCCGCATCCGACTGGATCGCCTCGCCCGGCGACAGCTCGTGATCGACATAGGCCGCCAGCGCCGGCTGGGCGGCGAGCGCGCGCGCCCATTTCAGCCCCGCCACGATCGTGGCCTGATCCAGCGGATCGGCGAGATAATTGGGCGCAATCGCGGGATGCATCGCCGGATCGGCGCTCTTGATGCGGATCGTGCCCGCGCTTTCCGGGCGCAGCTGGCAGGGCGCGATGGTGAGGCCGGGCAGGCCTTCCAGCTCCATCTTCTGCTCGTTGGCGAGCTTTTCGGCGTCCATCGTGGCGGGCAGGATGTGGTATTGCACGTCGGGCGTCTCCAGCTCCGGCCGCGTGCGGATGAAGGCGGCGATGTGGGCGGCCGAGAGCGTGAGCAGCCCCTCGCGCCGCAACGCGTAGCGCACAAGCTCGCCCAGAAAGCGCCAGCCCTTCGTCATCTCGTTCACGCTCACCACACCCGGTTTCAGCCGGTAGCGCGTGCCCACCACGAAGTGATCGCGCAGGTTTTCGCCCACGCCGGGCAGATCGGCGCGCACCTCCAGCCCATGCTCGCGCAGGAGCCCGCCGGGGCCGATCCCGGAGAGCTGGAGCAGCTGCGGGGAATTGATCGCCCCGCCGGCGAGGATCACTTCCGCGCGCGCGAAGGCCTTGTTCACCGCGCCCTTCTGGCGGTATTCAACGCCCACCGCGCGCTTGCCCTCAAACAGCACGCGCGAGGCGAGGGCATGGATCTCCACCGCCAGCCCGCCGCGCCCCATGATGGGGTGGAGATAGGCCGCCGCCGCCGAGCAGCGCAGACCGTTCTTCACCGTCAGCTGATAATAGTCCGCGCCCTCCTGGATCGGCCCGTTCACATCGGAGGTGGGCGGCAGGCCCATCTGGCGGCACGCCTCGATCACCGCATCCGAGACGGGATGGCGCTGCGTCACGTCGGAGACATTCAGCGGCCCGCCTACGCCGTGCAGGTCGCTTTCGCCGCGCTCCTGGTTCTGGCTGCGCCTGAAATAGGGCAGCACATCGGCCCAGCCCCAGCCCTCGTTGCCCATCTGGCGCCAGAGGTCGTAATCGCGCGCCTGGCCGCGAATGTAGAGCAGGCCGTTGATGGCGGAGGAGCCGCCCAGCACCTTGCCGCGCGGCCAGACATGCTGGCGCCCGTTCGTGCCGGGGTCCGGCTCGGTGAGATAGAGCCAGTTGACCTTGGGGTCCTTCAGCGTCTGGGCATAACCGACCGGGATGTGGATCGTGGGGGCCGTGTCGCGCCCGCCCGCTTCCAGCAGCAGCACGCTATGGCGCTCGCTCAGCCGGTTGGCGAGCACGCAGCCCGCACTTCCCGCGCCCACGATGATGTAATCGAAGGTTTCGTCCACTGTGGCCTCCCTGAGATCGTTTTTGGGGGGAGCTTAAGCCGCGCCGCGCGGAAGTCGATCCGGGGTTCCGCCCGGGTCGAGCGTGATCAGCCGGCCCAGGCTGCGCCATCGGGGAAGCGGAAGTCGGCCACGCTTTCGGGCTTGAGTTCCGCCGCGAAGCCCGGCGCCTCGGGCGCCAGATAGCGGCCGCCGGCGATGCGGATCGGATCGAGGAAATGCTCGTGCAGGTGGCCGGCATGTTCGGTCATGCGGCCCTCCTCGCTGGCGCCCACGCAGACATAATCGATCATCGAGACCGTCTGGGCGTTTTCGCACAGGCCAACGCCGCCTGCGTGCGGGCAGATCGGCTTGCCAAACTTGGCCGCCAGCAGCATGACCGCGATCGCCTCGTTGAGCCCGCCCAGCCGGCAGGCGTCGGCCTGCACCACATCCACCGCATCGGCTTGCAGCAGTTGCTTGAACAGCACGCGGTTCTGGCCATGCTCGCCGGTGGCGACGCGGATGGGGCGCACGGCTTCAGCAATCTTGCGATGGCCGAGGATGTCGTCCGGGCTTACCGGCTCCTCGATCCAGTAGGGGTCGAACGGGGAAAGCGCGCGCACCCACTCGATCGCCTGATCCACCTCCCAGACCTGATTGGCGTCGATCATCATGCGCCGATCCGGCCCGATGGCCTCGCGCACCACGGCGCAGCGGCGGATGTCGTCGGCGAGGTCGCGGCCCACCTTGATCTTCAGCGCGCTCCAGCCCTCCGCGATCGCCCGCGCGCACAAGGCCCTGATCGTCTCGTCGGAATAGCCCAGCCAGCCGGCCGAGGTGGTGTAGGCGGGAAAGCCCTGCGCTTTCAGATGCGCGATGCGCTCGGCCTTGCCAGGCGCGCGGTCGCGCAGAAGGCTCAGCGCTTCGGCGGGCGTGATCGCGTCGGTGATGTGGCGGAAATCCACCAGGCTGACGATCTGTTCCGGGCTCATGTCCGCGCACAGCGCCCAGACCGGCTTGCCCGCCGCCTTGCCCCACAAATCCCAGACGGCGTTGACCACGGCGGCGGCGGCCAGATGCACCACGCCCTTCTCGGGTCCGAGCCAGCGGAACTGGCTGTCGCCCACAATGGCGCGCCAGAAGCCTGCAAAGTCGTTCGTGATTCCATCGAGGCTGCGCCCGGTCACTAGCGGCGCGAGCGCGACGATGGCCGCGCAGCACAGATCGTTGCCCCGCCCGATGGTGAAGGTGAAGCCCCAGCCCTCCAGCCCCGGCTGATCGGTCTCGAGCACGCAATAGGCGGCGGAATAATCCGGATCCGGGTTCATCGCATCCGAACCCGCCAGCGTGCGCGAGGTGGGAAACCGCATGTCGAGCGTGCGCAGGCCGGTGATGCGGGTCATGGCCTCAGCCGATCCGGTCGATCCCGCCCATATAGGGGCGCAAAGCCTCCGGCACGGTGATGGAGCCGTCTGCGTTCTGGTAATTCTCCATCACAGCCACCAGCGTGCGCCCCACCGCGAGGCCCGAGCCGTTGAGCGTGTGGACAAAGCGGGTGTCCTTCGCCCCCTTCGCCCGGCAGCGCGCGGCCATGCGCCGGGCCTGGAAATCCCCGCAATTGGAACACGAGCTGATCTCGCGATAGGCGTCCTGCCCCGGCAGCCAGACGTCGAGGTCGTAGGTCTTGGCCGCCGAAAAGCCCATGTCGCCGGCGCAGAGCAGCATCCGGCGATAGGGCAGGCCAAGCGCCTTCAGGATGGCCTCCGCACAGCCGGTCATGCGCTCGTGCTCTGCGGCGCTCTGTTCGGGCGTGGTGATGGAGACAAGCTCCACCTTCCAGAACTGGTGCTGGCGGATCATGCCGCGCGTGTCGCGCCCCGCGCTGCCGGCCTCGGCGCGAAAGCAGGGCGTGAGTGCGGTGAAGCGGAAGGGCAGGGCCTCCTCCTCCAGGATCTGCTCGCGCACCAGATTGGTGAGGGGCACTTCGGCGGTGGGGACGAGCCAGTGAGGGGCTCCCATCGTTTCGCCACCCGTGGCGTCTACGTAGAGGTAGACGGCTCCAGAGTTGTCTTGAAAAACCTCCGTGCCGGGAGCGTCTTCGAAAAACAGGCCTGTTTTCGTCTTTATCAATTCTTCAATGGCGCCTTTCTCAGAAGGCAGGCGGAGTCTGGATATTGCTAGGAACTGATCCTCCTTGAACTTCGGCAATTGGCCGGTGCCGAACATAGCGTGATCGCGCACCAGAACCGGCGGGTTCACCTCGGTATAGCCATGCTGGCCGGTCTGAACATCCAGCATGAACTGGCCCAGCGCCCGTTCCAGCCGCGCCAGCGCGCCTTTCAGCACCACAAAGCGCGCGCCGGAGATGCGGGCCGCACCCTCGAAATCCATCAGGCCCAAGCCCTCGCCCAGCGCCACATGATCCTTCACCGGGAAGTCGAACGCGCGCGGGCTCCCCCAGCGGGCCTGTTCCACATTGCCGTGCTCGTCTGCGCCATCGGGCACATCGCCGGCCGGCAGATTAGGCAGCGCCGCGAGGCTGTCGGTCAGGGCCTTTTCATCCACCCGCTCGCCCGCTTCGGCCTGTTCCATGGCGACCTTGGCGGCGGCGACCTCCGCCATCAGGCGGCTGGCTTCAGCCTCGTCCTTGCGCGCCTTGGCCGCGCCGATCGCCTTGGAGGCGGCGTTGCGCTGCGCTTCGGCCTGCTGGCGGGCGGTCTTGGCGGCGCGCACGCGCTCGTCCAGCGCCAGCAGGGCTGCGGTCTGGGGCGCGAGGCCGCGGCGGGCCCAGGCGGCGTCGAACGAGGCGGGGTCTGCGCGCAGCGCTTTGAGATCATGCATGCCCGGCCTTTAGCGCGCTCCGGGGGGCGCCGTCATCCTGCTTGCCCCCGCCGCGCTGTCGCGGGGGCTGGGCGGGGGCGGCGCTCTGTGGCACGCAGGAGGCGATGGCTTCCGCCCTGACGCTCGACCAGATGCGCCTGCGCGCCACGGGGCTTTTGCTCGTGATGGCGGCTGTCTATGTCACGGCCAAGATTTTCGAGGACGTGCACCCCGCCGTGCCGTTCATCCGCGCCTTTTCCGAGGCGGCGATGGTGGGCGGGCTTGCCGACTGGTTCGCCGTCACGGCGCTGTTTCGCCGGCCGCTGGGCCTGCCGATCCCGCACACCGCGATCATCCCGCGCTCCAAGGACCGGATCGGGGAGGGGCTTGCGCGTTTCCTGAAAGAGAACTTCCTCAAGCCCGAACTCGTCGCCGAACGGCTGGAAAAGACCGACCTCGCCGGGGCGGCGGCGCGCTGGCTGGCCGAGCCCGATCGCGCCACCGGCATCGCCCGCGCGCTGGCCGACGCCGCGCCGCGCATCATCGACCTCCTCAACGACGAGCGCGTCAGCCACTGGGCGCGTGACGCCGTTTCCGACCGGATCCGCGCGGTGGATGCGCCCTCGCTCCTGGCCGACATCCTTGACGTGCTGACCGCCAACGGCCGGCATCAGGGGGTGGTTGACCTCGCCATCACCCATGCCGACCGTCTGCTGGAGCAGGAGGAGCCCGAGCTTCGCCGCAAGGTGACCGAGCGCACGGGCTGGTTCTCGCGCCTGTTCGATGTGGACCAGAAGGCGGCCGATGCGCTTGTCGGCGCCCTGCGCGAGACCATCCGCGAAGCCGCGCTCAACCCAGATCATCCGCTGCGCCGCCGCGTGGACGAGGCGGTGGCCGAGGTGATCGTGGCTTTGCGCTACAACCGCGACGCCCGCGCCGAGGTGACGCGCTGGGTGCATGGCGCGCTCGATCAGCCGGTGATCCAGCGCTATTTCGGCGGCCTCTGGGCGGCGCTGAAGGCCTGGATGAAGGCCGATGCCCCCAAGATCCGCGACGAGATCGCCGCCCGCCTGGCCGAAGGCTTCGAGGACCTCGTGGCCGGCGTGCTGGAGGACGCAGAGCTGCGCGCAACCGTGAACACCCAGCGGCGCGCCGGCGCGCAGGAGCTGGCCGCCGCGCGCGGGCCGGATGTCGCCGCTCTCGTCGCCGACACGATCCGCGCCTGGGATGCACACACTGTGGTGGAGCAGATCGAGGCGGGCGTGGGCAAGGATCTGCAATATATCCGGATTTCCGGCACGCTGGTGGGCGGTCTCGTCGGTCTCGTGCTGCACACGCTTTCCGTTTTGCTGTTCGACTAGAATGGCGCGCGCCCTAATTCCCGCTCGGCGAGCAGGCGAGGATGGATGGCGCACTTCTGGACGATGGCGGGTTTGGCGCTGCTGCTGGCCGCAGGCGGCGCAGCGGCGGTGGGCCGGCAGCCGCCGGCAACCGCCATGACCTGTCCTGCGCCTGGCGGCTGGATCCTGGCTGGCGCGCCCGCCGACGCCGATGCAGTGACCGCGCGCGCCGCCGCCGCCGATATCGTGCTGATCGGGGAGCGCCACGACCGTCTCGCCCACCGCCTTTGGGCGGTGCAGGTGCTCGACGCGCTGAAGGCGCAGCGCACAGAGATCGTCGTCGGCCTCGAGATGCTGCCGGGCGAGGCGCAGGGCGCGCTCGACCGGTATGGCGCCGGGGTGATCGATGAGGCGACCTTCCTGGCCGAAAGCCGCTGGGCCGAGGTCTGGGGCTTCGACTTCGCGCTTTACCGCCCTGTGTTCGACTGGGCCCGCCGCGAGAAGGTTCGCCTTGTCGCACTCAATGTCGATCGCAGCGTGGTGCGCACGATCAGCCGGGAGGGCTATGCCGCCGCTGCTGGAAAGGGGCTCGTCCCCGCTCAAAAGCCGCGCCCGCCGTCGGCGGAGTATCAGGGCTTTCTCGACAGCATCTTCGCCCAGCATGGCAAGGCGCCGGACCGCGACCGCACCGCCCGCTTCACGGATGCACAGCAAACCTGGGACCGGGTGATGGCGGAGCGCCTTGCAGCAGCCCGAGCCGCCCATCCCGCAGCGCTGGTGGTGGGGCTGATGGGGTTTGGCCATGTGCAATATGGCCACGGCGTCGCCTGGCAACTCGCGCCCATGGGCGCGCCCCGCGTGATGACGCTCGCCCCATGGGATTCAGACCGGGATTGTGCGGACTTTCGGCCCGACTTCGCCGATGCGGTGCGGGGGATTGGCTGAGGCGCTGGCGTCCTCCCCCGCTTGCGGGGGAGGTGGCTCGAAGCGCCGGAGGGGGCGGCGACGGTTGCCGCGGGCCTTGGGCCCCCTTCGTCAGCTGCGCTGACACTTCCCCCGCAAGCGGGGGAAGACAAGGCGTTGGCGTCCCCCTCAGTAAGCGCGGGAAAGACTGACGCTGGTGTCCTCCCCCGCTTGCGGGGGAGGTGGCGCGAAGCGCCGGAGGGGGCGGCGACGGTTGCCGCGGGCTTTGGGCTTAGGGATGGCGCGTTCATCCCGTCATCCCGGCCGAAGCGCCGGGATCTTGCGCCGGAGATATTTCGGGAGGTCCCGGATCGGGCCTCTGGCCCGTCCGGGATGACAACGCGGACGGGACATTGGCGCTAACGAAGCGCCGCCGCCATCCGCTCCGCCAGCCGCCTCGCCACCTCCGCCTTGCCCAGCCGGGGCCAGCGCTCGATTCCTGAGGCCGTGATAAGGCTGATGGCATTTTCCGCGCCGCCCATCACATCGCCAGACACGTCATTGGCGACAATCCAGTCGCAGCCCTTGCGGGCGCGCTTGGCCTGAGCGTGGTCCTCCACCGCATCGGTCTCGGCCGCAAAGCCGATGACGAGGCGCGGCCGGCGCGGTCCGGTGGCGATGGTCTGCAGGATGTCGGGGTTTTCCACGAGGGCGAGGCTGGGGGCCGCGCTTTCGCCCTTCAGCTTCAGCTTGTGGGGCGCGCAGGCAGCGGGCCGCCAGTCCGCCACTGCTGCGACTGAAACGAAGAGATCCGCCGGCAGCCCAGCCTCCACGGCGGCAAGCATCTCCAGCGCGGTCTCCACCCGCTCCACCTGCACGCCTGGCGGATCGGCGAGTGCAACGGGGCCAGAGACCAGCCGCACATCCGCCCCCAGCGCGCTCAGCGCCTCTGCGATCGCATAGCCCTGCTTGCCCGACGACCGATTGGAGACAAAGCGCACGGGGTCGATCGGCTCCAGCGTCGGCCCGGCCGTGACGATGGCGCGCCGCCCCGCGAGCGGCTGGGAGCGCGGGGCGAAGAATGCGGCCACCGCAT
>JBIIUJ010000117.1:0-8389 GCA_044340025.1 Caulobacterales bacterium | reverse complement strand
AAGGATCGTGTCGTTGCCTTGGCCGCCGGAGATCGTGTCAACGCCGTTGCCGCCGACGAGCGAGTCGTTGCCCGCGTGGCCGATGATGAGGTCAGCGCCTTCACCACCCACCACGGTGTCGTCGCCGTTGCCGCCGGTGATGTTGTCAGCGCCATTGCCGCCGACGAGCGAGTCGGCGCCTTCGCCGGCAACGAGGCTGTCGTTGCCGTCGCCGCCGTCGAGCGTGTCGGTGCCGTTGCCGCCGGTGAGGATGTCGTCGCCGTTGCCGCCGGTCAGCGTGTCAGCGCCTTCGCCGCCATCGAGCGTGTCATTGCCCTCGCCAGCGGAGAGAACGTCATCGCCATTGCCGCCAACGAGCGAGTCGTTGCCGTTGCCGCCGACGAGCGAGTCGTTGCCGAGTTCGCCAAACAGCTGGTCGTCGCCGTTGCCGCCGGAAAGCGTGTCAGCATCCTGACCGCCGCCGAGGGTGTCGTTGCCGTTGTCGCCGTTGATGGTGTCGGCGCCACGGCCGCCGAACACGAAGTCATTGCCTTCGCCACCGGACACCAGGTCCGCACCCTGACCGCCGGAGACCACGTCGTCGCCGTTGCCGCCGGAGACCGTGTCGTCGCCAACGCTGCCGGAGAGCGTGTCGTTGCCGCCACCGCCAACGATGGAGTCAGCGCCGTCCGCGCCGATCACCTGGTCAGCGCCCGCGCCGCCCACGACCGTGTCGCCGCCTGCACCGCCCCAAGCGAACACGGAGCCGTCCGCAAACACGAAGCGATTGACGCCGATCACATTGGCGGCGGTGTTGAAGGTGAGGGTCTTGCCGAGGATCGTCAGGGTCGCGGCAGGGCCGGTCTGACCGCCAGCACCCACATCTGGGGGCGGCGGAGCGAACACGAGCTGCACGTTGGCCGCCGACCCGGTCACGACGAGGATCGTCTTCGGATCAGCCAGGGCTTCCCAAGCCGTGACGTCGGCCTGTGTGGCCGTGGTGAAATTCAGAACAGACATTCCGTTGTCTCCGTTTGTGGCGATCGCCCTAGCTTCTCATGGCTTGCGGACACGTTCCGTCCCTTGCGCCCGACAACCCGAAGCAAGCCGGGGGACGTCATACCGCACAGGATCGATTATGCAAGAGGGTGGACCCACCCCTGAGGACCAAGGAAGTAGTGTGCGATCAAGGCGGTTTTTGGATTAGCGCCCTGCGAGGAGCGCCAGAATAGCAGCGGGATCGGGGCGCGGCAACCGCATCAAGTCAGGCCATCCAGAAATGGCCGGCCTCCACTACTGGAGGATGACGTTCTGTTTCAGAATATATATAGAGGAATGTCTGGATTTCGCTTGAGATTTGCATTCTTGACTGGCGCCGTTTGGTTGATGCACCTGCGTTACCATTAACGGAATGCAAGATGGCTGTTGCCCAAAGCGCGCTGTGGCGCACACATCGGCGCCGCAGCGCGGCATGAAGCCCGGTTTGGAGGCGCCGCGGGGAGCCATGTCCGAAAAGACACACCTGGCAGGCGAATCAGCATGGCTCGCCCCCGCAGGGCCGAATGCAGGGCTCAGGGCTCGCGCAGGGAGCGGTCGAACGTGTCGGCGATCGGCTGGAGGATATAGGACATCACGGTGCGCTCGCCCGTGACGATCATCACGGTCGCCTGCATTCCGGGCACGATGCGCACCCGCGCAGGCAACCGGGCAAGCTCCTCCGGCGCCACCACGAGGTCGGCGAGATAATAGGTGAGGCCCGCTTCGGCATCCACCACCGCATCGGCGGAGACGCGCTCCACCCGGGCGTGCACGCGCGGCACGGCGGCGCCTGAATACGCAGTCAACGACACGCGCGCGCTCATTCCGGGGGCGATGTTGTCGATATAGCGCGGGTCCACCCGCGCGCGGAGGATGAGCGGCGTGCCCGTGGGCACGATCTCCATCAGCTGCTCGCCGGGGGAGGCGACGCCGCCCTCCGTGAAGGCGCGCAGGCCGAACACCACGCCGCTGACCGGCGCCTTCAGCTCCACCTCCTCAAGCAGGGCGCGCACCGCCTGGAGCCGGGGCTCGACTTCCGCCACGCGGCTCTCGGCCTGTTGCAGGGCGGCGGCGGCTTCGGAGCTGCGGCTGGTGGAGAGGTTCACGAGCTGGAGGCGCGCCTCGCCGGCCTGTTCGGCGTTGCGCTGCACCTCGGCCATGAGCGCGCCGAGGCGGCCGTCGATCTCGGCGATGGCGCGCTCGAGCCGCAGCACGAGCACGCGCGAGCCGAAGCCCTCCGCCACCACCGAACGCACGCCGCGCAGCTCCTCCATGGCGAGGTCGCGCTGGGTGCGCAGGGCGGCGATCTGCATGTCCAGCCCCTCGCGGGCGGCGCCAAGCTGCATGATCCGCTGGCGCAGGATGGAGGATTGCGCCTCCAGCGCGCCGCGGCGGCTTTCGAACAGGGCCTGCTCGGTCTGGACCAGCTCGGCCACGCGCGGATCGGCCAGCCGGCTCTGGAGCGCGGCAGGCGCCGCGAGCGGCCGGCCCGCCAGCTCCGCGCGCAGACGCGCCACCTGCATCAGGGCGGCGTCATACTGGTTTTGCAGCACGTCGAGCTGGGCGCGCGGCACCGTCTCGTCGAAGCGGAGCAGGACCTGGCCCTGCTTCACCACATCGCCGTCGCGCACGAGGATCTCGCGGATCGTGCCGCCCTCGCGGGTGCGCAGCGTCTTGCGGTTGGTTTCCACCTGGAAGACGCCCCCGGCGGGCACGGCGCTGTCGATCCGCGCAAACGAGGCCCAGATGGCGGCCGCCACCACAAACACCGCCGTGACCAGCAAGCCGGCGGCAAGCGGGCGCAGCAGCGCGCGGCGGGTTCCCGCCTCCTCGTCGGCATCGCCAGGCCGGGCGCTCATCTCGGCAGGGCGCAGGCCGGCCTGGTCGCGCATATCCTGCGGGAGGGGCGTATCGGAGGACGGGCGCGGGAGGTTCATGGCGCAGCTCCCGCAACGCGCGGCGCATCGGCGGCGGCCACGGGCGCAGGCCCCGGCGGAATCGCGCCGGACAGCCGGCCCAGCACCCAGTCGCGCGGGCCAAACAGCTGCACCGCCCCCTCGCGCAGCACCAGCAGCTTGTCGGCGTCGCGCAGCATGGAAGGCTTGTGCGAGACCACGATCGCCGTCTGCTTGCGCGCCTTCATGCCCAGAAGCGCGCGATGCAGCGCCTCCTCGCCCTCGGCGTCGAGATTGGCGTTGGGCTCGTCGAGCACCACGAGCGGCGGCTGGCGCAGGAGCGCGCGCGCCAGGCCCACGCGCTGGCGCTGACCGGCGGAGAGCACCTGCCCGCCCGCCCCAAGCTCGGTCTGATAGCCCTGGGGCAGGCGCACGATCAGCTCATGCGCATTGGCGGCCTGGGCGGCCTCGATCACCTCGGCGTCGGTGACGGTGTGGTCGAAGCGGGCGATGTTGTCGCGCACGCTGCCGGCGAACAGCTCCACGTCCTGGGGCAGATAGCCGACATGGCGGCCAAGCTGGGCCCGGCCGGCGGCGAACACGTCGAAGCCGTCCAGGCGCACCGCCCCGCTCAGCGGCTTGTCCACCCCGATCATCAGCCGCAGCAGCGTGGACTTGCCCACGCCGGAAGGGCCGATCAGGCCGATCTGCTCGCCGGCCTCGATCGCGAAATTGAGGTTGAACAGCAGGATCCGGCTCGTGCCCGGGGCGGCGCAATTCACCTTCTCGACGGTGAGGCGCCCGGCGGGACGCGGCATCTCGAAGCCCGCATCCTCGGGCGTGTAGGGCTCGAGCAGCTGCTCCAGCCGGTCGTAGCACTGGCGCGCGGTGACCAGCGAGGTCCATGTCCCCACGATCCGGTCGATGGGCGCCAGCGCGCGCGCAGACAGGATCATGTTGGCGAAAAGCATGCCCGCGCCGATCCGGTCATCGAGGATGAGGGCCGCGCCCACCGCGATCACGGCGATCTGCACCGTCCAGCGCACGAACTTGATGAGGTTGCCCCAGAGATCGTGCTGCCGGCTGGCGGCGAGTTCGGCGCCCAGCCCCTCCAGCCGCGCCTCGTTCCAGCGCCGGGCCATGGCGGGCAGCATCCCCATGGCGCCCACGACCTCGCTGTTGCGCAGGCCGGCTTCGGTGAAGTGATAGCTGCGGTTGAAGGCGTCGTTGGCGCGCTGCGTGCGCCCCCGGCTCAGCCGATCCTGCACGAACACCATCACCACCAGGATGGCGGCGCCGATCAGCGCGACGAGGCCCACCGCCGGGTCGATCACGCACAGCACCACGAAGTAGATCGGCGTCCAGGGCAGATCGAGCAGCACCGCCGCCCCCTGCCCGGTAGCGACCTTGCGGACGGTGTCGAAGTCGCGCAGCGCCTGGGAGCCCGCCTGCGGCTGACGCTTCACCCCGCGGTCGAACAAGGCGGCGAACACATGGCCGGAGACGCGGCGGTCCAGGTCCGCGCCCAGATTGGCCATCATCCGGTCCTGGAAAAAATCCACCGTCTGCGAGATCGCGAAGGCGAACACCGTCCCGAAGGTGAGGATCAGCAGCGTCGGGGCGCTCTCGCTCTGCAGGACGCGGTTATAAACCTGGCTCGTGTAGAGCGGCAGCGTCAGATAGAGGATGTTGGTGACAAAGCTGAAGATCAGCGCGGCTGCGATGATCGGGCGCGCGTGAGCGAACGCCAGACCAAGCATCGTGGACTTTGTCTTGTCTTTGTTTCGGCGTGGCATGAACGGGAGAAAATCTGAAACGCCAGCCATCAACAGGCGGGCGCGAGCAGCCGGGACGGGGACTGCCCGCGCCCCAAGAGTGCGGAGACACTGTCCACAATCGCCCATTAAGGTTCTTGGGGCCTGTTGTCAACTCGAGACGTGCCAGATATGATGACATACGCATCAAGGATGATGACGCGGATGACTCGCCCCTCCCCGTTTGACGCCAAATCCATTCTCAAGGCCGAACTCAAGCGCCGGGGCATGACCTATGGCGCGCTCGTGGAGGCTCTGGCCGGCCAGGGGGTGGCCGAAACCGAAGCCAACCTGCGCAACAAGATCAGCCGCGGCAGCTTCACGGCGGAATTCTTTCTGAAGTGTCTGGTGGCGATCGGCTGCGACTATGTCGCGCTGGTGGCGGACGCCTCGACGGTGGAGCGTCTGCGCGCCGCCCAAGCCGCCCCGCGCGCCGACGCCGCCTGACCCGCGCGCGGCCTCAGCCGATCCGCACAACCCCCGTCTTGGCCAGCCACATCAGCGCCGCCACCGCCGTCTCGCGCGGCAGGCCGGTCGCCGGCCCGACGAGATCGCCCACTTTTCCAGCCGTCTGCGCCGCCCGGTGCATCGCCAGGATCGCATCGACGGGCAGATGATCCGGCCCCGTCACGAAGGCCAGCGCATTCAGGCCCAGCAGCCGCTCGACCGCGGCCCGGTCCGCGATGCGCAGGCTCACCGCGTCCGCGTCGGAAAGGGTGCGGGTGGGATAATGTGCAAAGAGGGCGAAGGGGTCCGGCCGGCTGGCCATGCGGCGGCGCGGTCTGGCGGCGGCGCGGCGACGCGCGCCAAGCTCCGCGGCGAAGGCGGAATAACGATCAAGCAGGATCGGCCAGTCGTAGTCGGCGCGGGCGCGGCGCTGGCCCTCGGCGCCCATCCGGGCGCGCAGGTCTGGCTCGGCGGCCAGCCGCAGGACCGCCTCGGTCGCCGCCTCGATGTCGACCACCGTCTCCATGCTCGCATAGCCGATATAGCGGTCATAATTCATCGCGCCCTCGGCATAGCGCCGGGCCAGTAGCGCGCCATCGCCCGGCGCGGCGGCAAGCGTGGGGACGAGGAACCCATCCACCCCGTCGCGCACGGTGTCGCGATAGCCGTTCCAGTCGGTGACGAGCACGGGCAGGCCCGCGGCCATCGCCTCCAGCGGGGTGATGCCGAAGGTTTCCTGAATGTTGTCGGAGAGCGAGGTGAACACATCCGCCGCCGCCCAGGCCGCGCGGAAGGCGGCGCTGTCGGCCCCGTCCACCGGCAGGAACCGGACGGACGGCGCCAGCGCGGCGCGCGCCTTGGCGAAGGCGTCGAGGATGCCGGAATTGGGCGCTATCCCCGCCTCGATGCAGACAAGCGGGCGGCCAAGCGCCACGCTCGCCGCCTCCAGCGCGCGATAGAGCGCAACCGGGTTGGCCTTGGCATGGAAGGTCATGCGGCCCGCGAACAGGAAGACCACATCCTCCGGCGCGAGGCCGAACCGGGCGCGGGCGGCGCCGCGCTCATCCGCGGCGATGGCGAAATCATCGACGTTCACGCCCAGGGGTATGACGGTCAGGGCAGGCGTGTTGAACCGCGTGACGCCCGCCGCGTCGCGCCACCAGGCGCGCGCATCGTCGTGCAGCCATTCCGTCACGCGCAGCGCCGCCGCCGAGGTGCAGATCATGCCATCCCAGGCGCGAAACGGCGGCATCACGAGCGAGGCCAATTGCCCCATCGCCGTATGCGAGGAGAGCGTGTGCGTGACGCCGAACAGGGCGGGGGCGCCGTCCGTCCGGTCGCGGACCGCCACCATGTCGATAGTGAGCGGGGCGGGCACGTAAACCGCATCGATCGCTTTGGAGGAAAGCCCGCCTGCCCGATCGCACCAGACCACGCTCCCGGCGAAGCCCTCGCCGCGCAGCTGGGTCTCCATCTGGGCGGGTGCGTCCGCCGGCCCGCCCCAGCCCAGCACCGTTCCGTCACGCCAGCGCCGCGCCACGCCGCGCATCAGCGACTTGCCGGCGGACTGGCGGCCCATGATCTTGCCGTCGGTGGAAAAACCATCGGCGACATAGCGGATCGCAAAGCGCGGCGAATCTGGGCTGGGCATCTGGCGTGTTCCGCAGGGGCTAGGGCTGGCGTTCCGGGGGCCCTTCGGCGGGGCGCGAGCCGGGAAGGCGCAAGGACCCCGGCGCCGCCTCGCTCGCCCCGGTGGGATCGACGCCGAGCGTCACGCCCAGCGTCACCGCTGCGTCGAGCACTGCGGCGCGCGCCGTGGCTTCGGCCACGCGGGCCTGCTGCCATTCCTCTTCCTGGTTGAGCACGTCGATGGTGGAGCGCAGCCCCACTTCGAACTCCAGCGCCGCGCCGCGGCTGGCCAGCGCCCCGGCGGCGACCTGCTCGGCGGCCAGCGCCAGCGTCTCGCGCGCAGCGGCGAGCGCCACCCACGCGCGCGTCGTCTCTTCCACCAGCTGGCCTTCAAGCTCCAGCCGGTCGAACCGCGCGGCGTTGGCCCCGGCCAAGGCGGCGCGGCTGCGCGAGAGGCCCTGCCCGGCCGACCAGAGCGGCACCTGGGCGCGGACCTGGATCTGGCTGTTGGTCGTATCGAAGCCTTCCGAGAGGCCGGCGTTCTCCGTCGCCGTCAGGCTCGCCTGCAGCGTGATCCGGGGGGCGAACTCGGCGCGCGCGGCTTGCGCCGCTACCCGGGCGATATCCTCTTCCAGGCTCGCGATGCGCAGCGCATCGCTGCGGCTGCGGGCCATGTCGATCGCCTCTTCCAGCGTGGCGGGCGCGAAGGCGGTGGGCGCAACCGTCTCGGTCAGGGCGCCGGCCGGTTCGCCCAGAAGCCGCTCCAGTGCGGCGCGGCTGGCGGCTGCCCGGGCGCGCGCCGTCGCCGCCACAGCCCGCCCGGACGCAAGCCGCGTCTCCACCTGCGAGATTTCGGTCTGGCCCAGAAAGCCCGCCGCCCGCCGCGATTGCGTCGCCGCCAGATTGCGCTCCAGCAGCATGACGCCCTCTTCGCGGATGCGCGCCACATCGAGATCGCGTTGCAGCGCCGCATAGGCGCGCGCCACATCACGCACCACAAGCAGCCGCGCCTGGCGCAGCCGCGCTTCGGCCTGGGCGATGCGCAGGTCGGCGTCGCGCGCGGCGGCGTCGAAGCGCCCGCCGAGATAGAGCGGCTGGGAGACGATCAGGCTGGCGGAGGCAGGCTCGCCCCTCTGCACCAGCTGCTGGACGCCCGGCGCATCGGTCTCGCGCCGCACGCTGGAGGCCTCGATCTCGGCCTGCACGGTGGGGCGGCGCAGATTGCGGGCCTGGATCCGGGTCTCGCGCGCACTTTCCAGCCGCCAGCGCGTGGCCTCCACCGCATCGCTGCGGTCCAGCGCGCGGCGGACCGCCTCCTCAAGGGATTGAGCCTGCGCGCGGCCAGGCTCCAACGCCAGCAGCGCCGCAAGCACAACGGCGCCCCCCGCCAGGCGGCGGATCCTGCACAGCGCCGGGACGGAGGGGGCGGGACCAGCTGGGTGCACGCTCATGCTCTTGGCCGTCCGCATCTGGCGCCGTCTGGGTCAATCCGCCCTGCCGCGGCGGCTGCGCGCCCGGCGTGCAGGCCGCAAGGCGCCGGCGGGGCTGTCTGGCCGGGGTGGTAGCATGCGACCCGAAGGTGTCAAA
>JBIIUJ010000116.1:0-8441 GCA_044340025.1 Caulobacterales bacterium | reverse complement strand
GCGATAGAAGGAATCCTGCAGCCTGATGCCCGGCCGATTTTAAAGCTGTCTTTAGATGGAACAAGCACGTTGATACCGCGCTCCGTCTCTTTGGAGGATATCTTATCACACGTGATGATCGGACCATGCGCTTGGGCTGACATGCATCACAAAAAACTGGCAGTTAGGCAGTTTTTACGTAAGAATGGCTTCTCCAATACAAAGGTTATTGAAAGCGGTATACCGTATCGAGGTCGTCGCTAGCGGCGGTTATAGTCTGGCTGTATTGCCATCAAAAGAGGGCAGACGCCAAGCCCGCCGCGCCCCTACCCCGGCCGGGCGTTTTCGCGGCGGGCGAGGAAGGCCAGGCGCTCGAACAATTGCACGTCCTGCTCGTTCTTCAGCAGGGCGCCGTGCAGCGGCGGGATGAGCTTGGAGGGGTCTTTCGAGCGGATCGCCTCCAGATCGATATCGTCCACCAGCAGCAGCTTCAGCCAGTCCAGCAGTTCGGAGGTGGAGGGCTTCTTCTTCAGGCCGGGCACCTTGCGCATGTCGTAGAAGACCTTGAGCGCATCGGAGACCAGCCGCTTCTTGATCCCCGGGAAGTGCACGTCGACGATTTCGGCCATCGTCTCGTCGTCGGGGAAGCGGATGTAGTGGAAGAAGCAGCGGCGCAGGAAGGCGTCCGGCAGCTCCTTCTCGTTGTTGGAGGTGATGATGACGATGGGCCGGTCCTTGGCCTTGATCGTCTCGCCCGTCTCGTAGACGTAGAATTCCATCCGATCGAGCTCCTGCAGGAGGTCGTTGGGGAATTCGATGTCGGCCTTGTCGATCTCGTCGATCAGCAGGACGCACTTGCCCTCATGGGCGAAGGCCTCCCAGAGCTTGCCCTTCTTGATGTAGTTGCGCACATCGCGCACCCGCTCGTCGCCCAGCTGGCTGTCGCGCAGGCGCGAGACCGCGTCGTATTCATAAAGGCCCTGCTGCGCCTTGGTGGTGGACTTCACATGCCATTGCAGCAGCGGCAGGCCCAGGCCGCGCGCCACCTCCTCGGCCAGAACCGTCTTGCCGGTGCCCGGCTCGCCCTTCACCAGAAGCGGGCGCTCCAGCGCAATGGCGGCATTAACGGCGACGCGGAGATCCTCGGTCGCGACATAGGTTCTGGAGCCTTCAAAGCGCATGCGGTGTGTCCCTGAGCGTCTGGTTCGTTGAAAGGCAGGGTAAGGCGAACCCCGCAGGACGCAAGCGCTAGGCCCCGCGCGCTCCGGCCGGGGGCACAGGCAAGGTCGTCCTCGCGCAGGCGAGGACCCAGAGACCGCAAACGCTGCGCCCCACCCCCTGGGTCCTCGCGTTCGCGAGGACGACATGGCGCTCGCTCGGGCGGGGGGCAGGCAAGGTCGTCCTCGCGAAGGCGAGGACCCAAGAAAGGGGAAACGCCGTGCTCGGCCCCCTGGGTCCTCGCGTTCGCGAGGACGACTTGGCGCTCGCGCACTCGGGCTCGGCGCCAAAGGCTGGGTCGTCCTCGCGAAGGCGAGGACCCAGGAGAGCGCAAACACCCTGGGTCCACGCGTTCGCGAGGACGACCTGGCGCGCGGTGGCCAGCTCGCCAGTGCTTTCTCGCGGCGATGAACCGGATTCCCCTTTACCGGGACATGCTTTAGGCAAACCGCCCATGCCCCTCGTCCACCCCTTCACCGGCGCCGAGCCGCAGCGCGTGAACAAATGGCTGGCGCAGGCGGGCGTGTGCTCGCGCCGGGAGGCCGAGGCCCTGATCGCAGCCGGCCGGGTGAAGATCGATGGCGAGCGCGTGAGCGATCCCGGACGCAAGATCGCGCCGGGCCAGACCCTGACGATCGACGAGGCGGGCGCCGGCGCGCTTGCCGCCAAGCTCTCGGTGGTGATCCACAAGCCGGTGGGCTTTGTCTCGGCCCATGCCGAAGGCGACCAGATCAATGCCGTGCGCCTGCTGCGCCGCGAGGCGGTGGCGGGGCCCAAGCCGCCGGTCTGGCCCAACGCCGCCCACCGCCTCGCGCCCGTCGGCCGGCTGGATCAGGACAGCCGCGGCCTCCTGATCCTGTCTGAGGATGGGGTGCTGGCCAAAGCCGTGATCGGCCCGGAAAGCCCGATCGACAAGGAATATGTCGTGCGTGTCTGGGGCGAACTGACGGAGCGAAAGCTCTCCTGGCTGCGCCATGGCCTGTCGCTCGACGGCAAGCCTCTGCGGCCCGCCGAGGTGACCGCGCTAGACCGCCAGACGCTGCGCTTTGTGCTCACCGAAGGCCGCAACCGCCAGATCCGGCGCATGTGCGAGCTTGTCGAGCTGGAGGTGGCCGATCTCCTGCGCACCCGGATCGGGCCGATCCATCTGGGCGACCTTGGCGAAGGCCGCTGGCGCACCCTCACCCCGGAGGAGCGCGCCGACCTGATCGCAGCGGCTCAGGCCCCGCGCACCGGAACGGGCGTGCGGTCGCGCTTGTAGACCTCAAAGCTCGTCACATTGGGCGAAACCCAGGTGCGCGGCGCTTCGAGATACTGCGGGAAATTCTTCTCGGTGTAGGCGCGAATGTGGGCGGGCAGTTCCCCGATCCCGGTCAGCGCCTTGGTGTGGCAGCGGTAGAACAGATGGCCCGGCCGCGGCCCCATCAGCATCCAGGGCAGCCAGGTGCCATTGCGCTGCCACGAGCCGTGGTTGGCGATGCGCTCGGCGCTGCGCCAGTTCTCGATGTCGCGCTTCGAGGCGTAGAATTGCAGGAACTCGCTGACCCGCACCATCGCCCGCCCGTTGCTCTCGCGCGGCCAGGTGGCGGGATCGAGCACGTTCTTCCAGCCGGTGTTGACGTCGAAGCTGGTCATCATGTGATCGCCGATCGAGGTCCAGGGCATCAGGAACGGGAATTCCGCATTCACCATCCCCTCTCCAAGGTTCGTCCTCACCACCGGGCCGATGATGGCGTTCACCGGATCGTTGTTGATGTGGAAGACGTCCACCACCTCGCCGTCGAGCATCGGGTTGGCCCAGCGCTCGATGATCTGACCGGTGCGCAGATCCTTGTAATATCCGACCTCGCGATGAAGGTGCTGGTAGGTCCCGTCGGGGTTGCGGAGGTGGCGGTTGGCGCCGAAGCCTTCCAGATCGAACAGGGGAAACAGGGTCTGGTCGTCGCCGATCACGGCATAGACCCGGCCCGAGAACCAGCCGAAATTCGTGCCGCCGTCATTGCCGAGCTGCATGCGGCTGAACACTTCCGCGTTGTGATAGGGGTTTGCCGGGTTGAAACCCGGCTCGTCGGGCGAAAAGCGCGCGAGGATGGCTTTCGTGTCGGGCATGCCCTGGGCGGCGGCTGCGCTGGCGGCCAGCACCGGCGTGAACAGGAGCGGCGCGGAAAGCATGCTGCGGCGGGTGAGATCGGTCATCGTCGGCTCCTCGGGCGTGTGGGGAGACTGCCCGCGGGACGCGCGCCCGCAAGCCTCCCGACCCGCATGACCACTGGACGGCAGGGCCGCGTTAACCAGCACAGGGCCATGCAAGCGGCGCGATCGGGAGACGCCGCGATGACCCAGGAAACCGAACAGGAAGCCTTCTGGCGCGGCGCCTTTGGCGACGCCTATGTGGAGCGCTCCAGCGGCCCCGCGCTCGACGCAAGCCGCCTGTCGCTCTGGAGCGCCATCCTGCGGCGCACGCGCGGCGTGGGCAGCGTGATCGAGCTTGGCTGCAATCTGGGGCTCAATCTGCGCGCGCTGCGCCGCCTCCTGCCGGAGGCGCGGCTGGGCGGAGTGGAGATCAACGCCAAGGCCGCCGCAGAAGTGCGCGCCTGGGGCGAGGCCGAGGTGATCGAGGGCTCGCTGCTGGAGCGCGGCTTTGATGAGCCCGCAGACCTCGCCTTCACCAGCGGGGTGCTGATCCACATCGCGCCCGAGCGCCTGGCGGAAGCCTATGCCGCGCTGATGCGCCAGTCGCGCCGCTATGTGCTGGTGGCGGAATACTACAACCCGAGCCCGGTCGAGATCAGCTATCGCGGCCATGCCGAGCGGCTCTACAAGCGCGATTTCGCCGGCGAGCTGATGGACGCCTACCCCGCGCTGAGCCTGGTGGATTATGGCTTCGTCTGGCGGCGCGATCCGGTATTCGCGGGCGATGACGTCACCTGGTTCCTGATGGAAAAGCGCTGATCGCGAGGGGGCTGACGGCCCGCAAGCTGCTGGCGCATGCGGCGTTTTCCCCCAGCCGCTGTGGCTTCCCCGCCCCGACGAGAGGCCGCAAAACCACGGCGGGCGAACAAGGGCCAGCGATGCACGAGACCAAACACGCCGAAGCCGGGGTCTGGGCCCCGCCCCTGCCTGAGGCGGCCGCGCGCGGGCTCTGCACCGATTGCGGCGTCTCGCGAATGGCCGACGCCAAGGCCTGCGGGCGCGCATGCCAGTTCATCAAGCCGGATTATCCGGGGCTGGAGGCTGGCGTGCATGGCCGGGCGCGCGATCCGGCCCGGGGCGACGAGCTGTTCTTCGGCCCGTATCAGCGCATGGTGCGGGCGCGCCTGAAGGCGCCGCTGCCCGGCGCGCAATGGACCGGCATCGCCACGCGCCTGGCCGCCGTCTTGCTGGAGCGCGGCCTCGTTGATGCGGTCTGCGCCATGATCGCCGACCCAGCCGATCGCTGGAAGCCGCAGCCCGCCCTCATCACCACGCCGGAGGGCATGGCGGCTGCGCGCGGCATGCGCATGGGCTATGCGCCGCTTCTGGCGCTGCTGGAGCCCGCCCGCGCGAAGGGCTATTCCCGCATCGCGCTGATCGGCATTCCCTGCCAGGTCTATGCGCTGCGCGCGCTGGAGGCCGAGCTTGGCTTCGAGCGGATCCATGTCATCGGCACGCCCTGCTCGGACAACACCACGACGGAAAACTTCCATGAGTTTCTGGCGCTTCTGAGCGATGAGCCCGAGACGATCACCTATCTGGAGTTCCGCGCCGACTATCATGTCGAGCTGCGCTTCGCCGACGGGCGGGTGCGCGCGATCCCGTTCCTGAAGCTGCCGATCTCGAAGCTGCCGGCGGACTTCTTCCCCCTCACCTGCCGCACCTGTGTGGATTACACCAACGCGCTGGCCGACATCACGGTGGGCTACATGGGCGGGGAGGGCGAGCAATGGCTGATCGTGCGCAATGCGCGCGGGGCCGAGCTTCTGGACCTTCTGGGCGATGAAATCGCGCTGGCCGAACCCGGCGACAAGGGCAAGCGCGCCATGGCTGTGAAGGGCTTCATCGAGAATACCGCCCGCGCCGCCGGCGGCCTGCCGCTGCGCGCCATGCCGGACTGGGCCCGCCCGCTCGCCGCCTGGCTTCAGCCGCGCATCGGCCCGCGCGGCCTGGAGTTCGCCCGCGCCCGCGTGGAGATGAAAGCCGCCGAAACCATCCTCCACCTGCGCCGGGCCGAGCCTGCGAAGATGAAATCCATGATCCCCGATCACGTCTGGGCGCTGATGGCCGCCTATGGCCTTGCGCCGCAGAAGGGTGAGCGGGCGGCGGAGAAGAGCGATCCAGCCGCTCCGTGAGCGAGGGTGATCCGGACCCTGACGTTGCCGCCATCGGTCCTTGCAGGCCGTTTTTGACAGCCAGAAACCGTCGCCCCCCCTCAAGGACAGGCGGCGGGTCGCAACCCGCCCGCACCGCTGCACCCGCGAGCGACTGGCTTTCACCGGCATGAATTCCGGGCCTGCCTTCGGCCCTTCGAGCTAGCCTTCGAAGCGGTAGCCAAAGCCGCGGATCGTGCGGATGGCGCCGGTTTCTGCATCCATCAGAAGCTTGGCACGCAGGCGCCGGATGTAGACATCCACGATATTGGTGAGGGGATCGGCCCCGAGACCCCAGATCCGGTTGAGGATCCGCGCACGGCTGAGCACCCTGCCCTGCGCGCTCATCAAAAGATCGAGGAGCTGGAACTCGGTGGCTGTCAGGTCGATGGGGGCGCCATGAACGGTGACCGACATGGCCTTGCGGTCCAGCATGATGGCGCCCGCCTGAAGCACGCTGGCGGGCCCTTTCAGCTCCGGATTGGCCCGCCGCAGCAGTGCTTCCAGCCGCGCCAGCAACTCGTCGAAATCAAACGGCTTGGTGAGATAATCGTCTGCGCCCGCGCGCAGACCGTCGATCTTGTCCTGGGTCGCATCCATTGCGGTCAGCATCAGAACCGGGGTCTGAACGCCAGCCGTCCGAAGCTGGCTCACCACCTCGCGCCCCGCGAGCCCGGGCAGCATTCCATCCAGGATGATGACGTCGAAGCCTTCTTCCCGCGCGATCGCCACGCCAGTGCGGCCGTCGGCCGCCAGCTCGACGAGATAGCCTTCCGCCGCCAGCCCCCGCTGGAGAAAGGAAGCAACGCGCGGATCATCCTCGATCAACAGCAGCGCCGTCACGCCGCCGCCCCCAACGCGCGCGCTTCCGGCAGGGGCAGCCGCACCAGGGCGCGCAATCCCCGCGGCGCCGCCGGCTCCAGCGCTGCAGCGCCGCCGTGCGCTTCGGCCAGCGCCCGGACCACGCTGAGACCCAGGCCGGAGCCCTCCCCTCGGGTGGGCCCCCGGCGGAACCGGTCGAAAAGCGCGGCGCGCTCCGCCTCCGGCACGCCTGCGCCATCATCCGCCACGCTGATCAGGCTGGCGGCCCCGTCAACGCCGACATCAACCTGAATGGTGCGCGCGCCATCGGCATGCCGCAGGGCGTTGTCGATCAGGGCGGCCACGATCTGGCGCACACGGTCGCGGTCGGCCTCGACCACGACGGAGGCGGCCGCGCTCATCGCCAGCCCTACGCCGCGCTCCTGCGCCAGCGGGGCGAAATCCTCAGCCACCGCGCGCACCACCTCGCAGAGGTCGATGCGGTCCCGGCGCAGGCCCAGGCCGCCCGCCTCGGCGCGGGCGATCAGAAAGAGATCATCCGTCAGGCGCGTCATGAATTCGGTCTGCACCAGGATGCGCTCGAAGCCGGCGGAGGGATCCCCGCGTGCGGCATCGAGCTCGCGCAGGGCCACCTGGGCCTCGCCGCGGATGATCGTGAGCGGGGTGCGCAATTCGTGGCCGGCTTCGGCGAAGAACCGACGCCGGCGGGCGTCCTCTTCGGCGAGCGCGGCATTGGCCGCTTCGAGCTTCCTGGTGCGATCTGCGACGGCCTGCTCGAGGCCGGAGTTGGCGGCTTCAAGCGCTGTGCGCTGGCTGGCGATCTCGTCGCTCATGCGATCGAATGCCCGGCCGAGTTCGGCGAGCTCGTCATTGCCCTTCATGTTCATGCGATAGCCGAAGTCCCCGGCGCTCAGCGCCGTGAGCGCCTGTTCGATCTGGGCAAGGCCGGGATCGAGCCGGCGCCAGAGAAGGATCGCGAACGCCAGCGCCGAGAGGAAAGACAGGACCGCAGCCGCCACGCCGAGGTTGGTCTGGGTGCGGATCAGTTCCTCTGCGGAGGCAGACGCCGCCAGGGTCTCGCGGTTGCCGGCGGCCACTTCCGCGGCGATGGCGTCATCAAGCACCTTGGTTGGCTCGAACAGGCGCTCGACCTCGGCGAGGAAGCGTTCCCCGCCCGATGTGGTGTTGAACACCGCCAGCCGGGTGAGGACTTCGGGCGAACTGGCGTAAAGCTCGGCAACCGTGGGCAGCAAGGCCTTGACCCGTGCGAAGCCCTGCTGACGCTCTTCTCCCGCCGCAGCGACCGCATCTTCCAGCGGGCCCAACGCCTCGGCGAGCCGCTCATCGATCTGGGCGCGCATCTGCGCCTTGGGCGCATCATAGAGCTCGGGGCGAAGCGACCAGGCTTCAATCTCCGACAGGGCGACGGCAAGGCCGCTGTAAGCGGAGGTGACAGCAAGCGTCGTGCGCGAACTGAGGAGCGCCTTTTCCGCTTCCCGGGCCGTGTGGCCCAGGATGACGCTGGCGGCCAGGGTCAGCAAGACGAGTTGCACCGCCAGAAGGCAGAGCTTGTCGCGCAGGCTCGGCGGCCAGACGCCGCGTTGCGCGCGGGCTTCCACTGTGGAGGCCGCCTCGGCCATGACAATCCCTTTCGATCATGCGCCGCCGTATCGGAGCCACAAATCGCAGCAATTGCAAACGGTTCATCCAATTTTCATCTGACGTTGGCGCGCTGTTCACGCCGCCGCCACGCACCACGCCATCCAGGCCGGCTAGGTCTGCGGCATGACGATCGACACACTCCTTGCTGCCCGGATGGGGCTTGCGGCCCTCGGCGCGGTGCTGGCGACGGGTTGCGCGTCAATCCCGCCGCCGCCGCCGCCCGCCGCCGCGCTCGCCCCCACAGCAGGTCAGGAGGCAGGCGCCGAAGCGCTCGACGCATGGTGGACGTCCTTTGACGATCCGGTCCTTGTGGAGATCGTCGACCGGGCGCTTGGCGAGAGCCCCGATGCGCGGGTGATCGCCGCCCGGCTGGAGGCTGCCGATGCGGCCCGCAGGGAGACGCTGGCCGCTGAT
>JBIIUJ010000115.1:0-8453 GCA_044340025.1 Caulobacterales bacterium | reverse complement strand
CGACATCTATGCCACGGTGGAGGCTTTGCGCGCGCGCGGCGTGCCCTTCCAGGATACGCCAGACGCCTATTACAACGCCATTCAATCGCGCCTGCCCGGCCATGGCGAGGATCTGGCCCGCCTGAAGCGCAACCGCATCCTGATCGACGGCGCCCCCACCGAGGGGCAGGGCGTGCTGCTTCAGATCTTCACCACCAACGCCATCGGGCCGATCTTCTTCGAGATCATCCAGCGCAAAGGCAACGACGGCTTCGGCGAGGGCAATTTCAAGGCCCTGTTCGAAAGCATCGAGGCCGATCAGATCGCCCGCGGCGTGATCCGCGAGAACGCCTGAGGCGGGTCACGATAGGGCGAAGGACGAGGGGGGTCGTCCTCGCGCACGCGAGGACCCAAAGCGCCTGAGCGGCGGTCCCAGTCTGCTGGGTCCTCGCCTTCGCGAGGACAACAGAGTGTCAGTCTCTCGATGGTTCAATTGCCTTGGGAACTTTACATCCGCTCGGGCGTCTCGATGCCCAGGAGGTCGAGACCGATCTCCAGCTGCTTCAGCGTCAGGGCGGCCAGGCCCAGCCGGCTTTCCCGGATGGCGGGCTCGGCTTCGGTGGCGATGGGCGCAGCCGCATAGAAGGCCGAAAAGGCGGACGCCAGCGCATAGAGATGTTCGGCCAGATGGTGGGGCGCGCGCTTGTCATAAGCGCCGGCCAGCGCGCGCTCGAACCCGTCCAGCGTCAGCACGAGCGCGCGCTCCGCCGGCAGGGCCGGCGTGATCGGGCCCGGCGCGCCGCCGCTCTCGCCCGCCCTGCGCAGCAGGCTTTTCACCCGCACGGCGGCATAAAGCAGATAGGGTCCGGTCTTGCCCTCGAACGCCATGAACCGATCGAGATCGAACACATAGCTGGTGCCGCGAAAGTTCATCAGGTCGGCGAACTTCAGGGCGGCCACGCCGACCTTGCGCGCCGTCTCGGCGAAATCCTCGGCCGCCAGCTCCGCACCCAGTCCCGCCTCGCGCAGGCGCGCTGCGGCCTTCTCCGTCACCATGCCGATCAGGTCGGCGAGCTTCAGCACCCCGCCTTCGCGGGTCTTGAACGGCTTGCCGTCCGGCCCGTTCATCGTGCCAAAGCCGATATGCTCCAGCTGATCCTCGCGGGCGTAGCCGGCGAGCGCGGCGGCGCGGAACACCTGCTCGAAATGGTCGGCCTGACGCTGATCGACGCAATAGAGCGCGAGGTCCGGCGCGAGCGACTGCTTGCGGTCGAGGATGGTGGCCAGATCGGTCGTGCCATACATGGCCGAGCCTTCGGAGGAGACGACCAGCAAAGGCGGGATCTCCTTCTTGTCGTCGTTGCGCGCCACGCGCATGATCAGCGCGCCTTGGTCGGGGAAAGCCAGGCCGCTGGCCTTGAGCGCTTCCACCATGGCGGGGATCAGGGGGTCGGCATCGCTTTCGCCTTTCCAGAGGTCGAAATGCACGCCGAGCTGGGCGTAGTCGCGTTCCAGCGCTTCACGGCTCACCGTCACGAAATGCCGCCAGAGCGCGCGATAGCCGGGCCGGCCGGCCTGAAGCTCGGCCGTCGCCTTGCGGGCGCGGTCGCGCAAAGCGGGGTCTTGCTTGGCGGCGGCGGACGCGGCGGGATAGAGCCGGTCGAGATCGGCGAGCGTGACAGGGCTGTCGGCCGGGTAGGGGCCGGCGAGAGCGGCGTCGAAATAGGGCAGGTCTGGCTGCTCGTCGCCCACAGCGGCGATCAGCAGGCCCATCTGATAGCCCCAGTCGCCGAAGTGGGCGTCGCCCCAGACGGTGTCGCCGCGAAACCGGAACAGCCGCTTCAGGCTCTCCCCGATGATGGCGGCGCGCAGATGGCCCACATGCATCGGCTTGGCGACATTGGGGCCGCCATAATCCACCACCACCCGGCGCGGCGCGCCGACCTGCTCGGCGCCGGCGCGGGGGTCTTCAGCCAGCGCATTGGCCCGCGCCGCGATGGCGGCCTCCGACAGGGTGAGGTTCAGGAAGCCGGGGCCGGCCACCTCCACAGCCGCCAGAAGCGGATCGGCCGCCACGGCGGCCGAAACCGCGCCCGCTATCTCTCGCGGCGGCTTGCCGAGCGCCTTGGCCGCCGCCATGGCGCCGTTGCACTGGAAATCGGAATGATCGGACGCCCGAGCCGCGCCAAGGGCCGGCTCTGCGCCGACCTCGGCGAACGCCCGGCCCAGGAGCGCACCGAGCGCGCCCGCAAGATCGGTCATGGCGCCTAGCCCCGGCCCTGGCCCGCATCCACCCGGAAGCGTTTGCCGTCGCGGTTGAACTGAAGCTGCTCGGGGGTGAGTTCGAAGCCGATAAGCACTTCGAAATTGGCGCCTGAAATGTCCTTGTTGGCCCGGGGGATCACGATCTCGGTCAGAGTGTTGGTCACAGCGACCCTGTCCGCGCCGGCGGGGAAGGCCGCGTTCACGGTAAAGTCCTGGCGGGCGATCGGGGCGATGTCGCGGCGCGTGACGGCGACCCAATAGCGCACGGGCCTGCCGGAGCCTTGCGCGCGCGGGCCTTTGCCGAACGCGAAATCAACCTCGACCTCCATCCGGATCGGATCGACCCCGGCATAGCGGCAGAAGGCGCGCACAGCCTGGATCTCGCCCGTGTATCCCACGTTGGCGAAGACTTCGTCGCCCGTCACTTCCACAAAGCGAGACGCGTCATAGAGCACGCGCACGGCGGGGCATGGCCCGGCGTTCGGCGCCTCGCGCCCGCCCAGGAGCCGGCCGAAAAAGCCCTGCTGCGTGGTTGGCAAGGCGTCATCCGGCGTCGCCGGCGCCGGCGAGGACGCGCCTTCCGGCGGGGCGTTCCGGTCCCGGCCGATGAAGGGCACGCTGGCGCAGCCCGCCAGGGCCAGGCCAGCGCCGGCGATCACACACAAGCGCCGGAGCGCGGAGCCGCGGGCCTGCCCGCTCGAAAGGGTTTGGATCGACACCAGCATCCGCTCTCTCTAGGGCGCCGCTGCGCGAAGGGAAACGGCCTTCCCGCCCTGCCCGTCGGCCAAACGCATCGCGCCCGCGCCGCCTGCTAGGGCCGCCGCCTGCGCTTCTCGTGCACGCCCGACGTGAGATAATGAAAGGCCGGGTCGAGGCCCGCGCGCGCCACATCCTCGTTGGCGGCGAGATAGGCGGCCGGATCGATCACGCCAGCGCGGGTCAGGATTTCGGCCCTGCGCCGCATCGCGTGGCTGCGCCGCTGGATCAGGCTGTGCTTTTCCTCCGAGAGGCCGAGGATCAGCGCATCGATCTGATCATTGGCGCGCCCGGCGGCTGCTTCGGCCTCTGCGACAGCCTGCGCAAGAGCGTCGATCTCGGTCTGGAGGCTGGCGTTGTCGTTGCGCAGGAGATCATTGTCGTCGCGCAGGAGATCGATGTGGCGCTTCAGATTATCGGCGGCGCGGCGCGCGGCTTCGGCCTTGGCCTGTTCGGCCGCGATTTCCTGCTCCAGCGTCTGGGCCTGGGCCTGGGCGGCCTTCAGGTCGCGGGCAAGCTCATTGGCCTCGCCACGCGCATATTTTCCATGCAGCAGGATGCGCCCGAACGTGCTCGCTGAAGCGTCGAGGTCGGCGCGGATGCGGTCAAGGGCGGCATGATCGCCTTGCGCCTCCCCCTCGCTCGCCCAGCGGTCGAAGATCGCATAGGCGGCGCGCACCCATTCCGGGATCGAGAGATCCTCCAGCAGGATATGCGCCTCGATGGCGTGATGGCGATGCTCGCCCGACAGGGACCGCTCGATATCGCCCGCCACGCGCGCAGACGCGCGCGGCCAGGTGACGCCCAGCGCCGCCCCGGCGCGATCCATCGTCCAGCGCCACCGCGACAGGAGATCGCCAAACGAGAGGAAATGGCGGGGAACCCCGCGCGTGGCGGCTTCGGCGTCCAGCACATGGCGCAGCCAGACCAGCAGATTGTAGTGCAGATCGCTGCCGTCGCGCGCTTCCAGCGAGCGGGCCACCTCCAATGGATTGCGCATCGGGACCACAACCAGCGGCTCGATCCCGCCGGCGCGCAGGGCGGGAACCCAGAAGCGCATGAGGCGGCACAGCCGGGGATCCTTCATCACCATCAGGCGTGCATCGCCAAACTCGGCCTGCATCGTTTCGATGGCGCGCTCCTGAAACGCTTCGGCCACCGGGGAGGAAAACCAGGCGGGCGAACAGGCGGTCCAGTCGTCCCAGAACGAGCCCGCCGATTCCAGGATCGCATCATTGAGTTCGATGATGCGCACCGATTCCCAGTGCCCCAGCGCGTTGCCCACCGTGCCGGTCATCAGCGTGGCCGGCAGCGTGCATCCCAGAAGGTTGAGCACGCGCGCCAGCGCGCTGGTGCCCGACCGGTGCATGCCGGCGACCACCACGCAGAACCGCTTTGACGCTTCAGTCATTCCCGCCCCCCGGCTGTGCCCTGCAATCCTCCCGGGGGCAGGGCGCAGGGCGGTTTATGCGGCGACCTGCAGCGCCTGGCAATCAGCGCCCGGCCCGCGCGGCTGGCGACGCGCCTCAGGTGGCGCTGCGCGCCTGATACTCCGCCCAGACGTCGCTGACGGCGCCGTCGGCCACGATCTGGCCGCGCTCCATGCAGATGCAGCGATTGCAGAAGCTTTCGATGGCGCCATAGCCGTGGCTCGCCAGAACGAGGATCTGGGCCATGTCGCTGGCCGCCCGGATGCGCTCGACGGCCTTTTCCATGAAGAACATGTCGCCCGCGCCGATCACCTCGTCGATCACGAGGATGTCGCGCGGGTAGGCGGTGGCCATGGCGAAGGCCAGCCGCATGCTCATGCCCGCCGAATAGGTCCGCAGCGGCAAGGCGAGGAAGCGGCCAAGCTCGGTGAACTCCTCCACATCCGCCTTCACCCGCGCCCATTCGGATTTCGGGATTTCGAGCAGGCGCGAGGTGCGCTCCACATTCTCGAAGCCGGTGAGATCCGGGTCCATGCCCGAGCCGATGAACAGGATGTTGGTGGAGGACCCGCGCACCCGCAGCGAGCCGCGCGTGGGCGGCAAGACCCCGGCGAGCAGCTTCAGAAGCGTCGATTTGCCCGATCCATTGCGCCCGATCAGGCCGACCCGGTCGCCGGCCTTGATGTCGAGCGTCACGCCGGAGACGCCGCAGACATATTGCGCTCCGGAGGCCGACCGCGCGAACCGGCCCGCGCTCATCGTGTTGGCGAGGCCGGCGAACAGCGAACGCTGCGCCCCTGTGAGCGCGATGGGATAATCCACCGCTGCGCCGCGCGCTTCAATGCTGGGCTGGGTCATGCGTCTAGAGCCAGTAGTAGATCTTGCGCCGAAGCGCGGCGAAGGCGGCGAAGCCCAGAACCAGAGATCCCAGCGCGATCCCCGAAGACGCGATCCAGTGTTCCGGCGCGGCATGCACGCCCAGAAGCGGCGCGCGCCCGATCTCGAGCAGGTGGAAGAAGGGGTTGAAGTCCACGATCCACTGATTGTCCTTGGTCAGCAGCGGCTTTTGCCAGAACACCGGCGTGATCAGGAACAGCATGGTCATGATGGTCGCGATGGCGGGGCCAACGTCGCGAAAGCGCGCGCCCACCACCGAAAGGCCCAGCGCCGCGCCCAGCGCCGCAACGAGATAGATCGCCAGCGCCGGCACGATCCAGATGATGGTGTCGAACGTGAAAGGCACCCGCACCACCAGCGCAATCACCGCGTAAACGATCATGAAGTGGGCAAACAGGATCGTCTTGTCGGCCACAAGGCGCAGCACCTGTGTGGTCAGCGGCAGGGGATAGGACTGCACGATGCCTGCGTGGCGCACCAGCGCCTGCGGCGCGTCCAGCAGAATGCCGGACATGAAGTTCCAGCACGCCACTCCGGCCGCCAGATAGGGCAGAAACTGCTCGGTCGGCTGGCGGAACAGCGCGCCGAACGTGACGGTGAGGGCGAAGATGAACGCCACGGTGGACAGGATGTTCCACCAGGGGCCCAGCGCCGTGCGGGCGTAGCGGGCGCGAATATCCTCCGAAGCGAGCCATCCGGCGACAAACAGCTTTCTGAAACCGGCGATCACATCGCCGATGTCATCCCTCAGAGTGCTGCTCATCGCGAGGTCCCTGCATCATCTGTTTCGGCCCGCTGCGCCGGCGCTCTCGCGACTGGACCCGCCGCATGTCCGGAGGCGAAAGATCGCAAGCGATTTCGCCCGGAAAACCTGCGCGACCAGACGTCGGGATAGTGGTCGATCTCGGCGGTCCTTGGCGCGGATACGCACGTGGGTGAGTCAAGTCAACCAGCCGCGCTGCCCCGCGGGCGCACCCCGGTCGTCGCCGCCGAACCCCGGGCGTGCGCTCCGCCGCGCTAGGGTTTCAGGCCGTGCGCCACGCGCTTTGCGCTGAATTCCTCGATTAGCGCCATCCATCCCGGCACGCCGACGCTGGCCCGATCAAACTGCGCGCGTGCGGAAACCACAGCCGCGGCGCGCAGGGCGTCGTGCCGGCGCGGGTCTGCGCACGCCTCGATGAGCGTGCGCGCTAGCGCCTGCGTGTCGAAGAAATCCACCAGCAGGCCGTTGCGCCCATGGGTGATGGCGTCGCGCACCGGGGCCGTATCGGACCCTACGATCAGGCAGCCGCAGCCCATCGCCTCCACCAGCGACCAGGACAGCACGAACGGATAGGTCAGATAGACGTGCGCCCAGGAGAGGGAGAGCGCCTTCACCATCTCCTCGTGCGCCACCCGGCCCACGAAATGCACGCGCGAGAGGTCCAGCCCATCGCCGAGTTCGGCGAGCATCTTGCCTTTCCATGTCGCCCCGCCGCTCGGGCCCGAGCCATAGCCGCGCCCGTCCTCCTGGCCGATGATGATCACCTCCGCATCCGGCCGCGCCGCCAGCAGGGCCGGCAGCGCCCGCATGAAGACGTGAAACCCGCGCAGCCGCTCCAGCGTGCGGTTGATGAAGGTGATGACCGGGCGCGACCCATCGAGCATGCGCCCGTCGGGCAGGCGGAAGGCGGCGCCCTCGATCCGCCGCGCGCGGTCGAGATCCACGCCTTCATGCAGGATGCGCACGCGCGGCTGGAACACGGCGGGCAGGGTGGAGGCCTGGAACGGCGTCGGGCAGACGATCGCCTCGGCATGGGTGTAGGCGAGCGCCAGCGTGGCGTTCTTGGCGTGCACGCGCATGGCGGATTTCAGCGACCAGGGCTCGAACTCCGCATCGAAATGCACGTCCGCCCCGCTGGACTGGTAGAAGAACTCGCCAAACAGCAGCTGCGGCGTCGTGGGGAAGACCTCGCTCATGTGGATCGTCTCGCCCCATCCGGGGTGGCCGATCACGAGATCGGGCTCGAAGCCCTGCTCCTTCAGGGTCCAGGCCGTTCTCGCCGCGGCATCCGCACGCAACAGATCGGCCTCCGCCCGCGTGGCGGGATCAAACAGGCCCGGCGTGGTGCCGCGATTGATCGCCCATTGGTGCAGCGTCACGCCCGGTCGGCCGCGCGCGGTCCGCCCGCCGATGGCGCGCACCTCATGGCCCGCCGCCACCGCCGCATCGGCGATGTGGGGAAACTGGCCGGGGAAATTCTGATGCAGGAAAAGCAGTTTCGCCATCGCGGCCGCGCTCCCGCCCGTTCAGCTCGCGATCGCTGGCGCGTCGGCCCGCTTGCGCACCGCCACGATGCCCGGGCGGAAATCGATCGCCTCCAGCCCCAGCGCCGCCACGTCTGCGCCGCCCTTTGTCTGGCGGATGTCATCCACGCTCAGAAGATCGATCAGGCTCTTCACGAAGCCGACCATGCCGGCGTGATGGCTCTTGAGGGCATGCTCGCCCCGGGCCTTGTTGAACGGCGGCAGCAGGGGGCGCGGATCGTCCAGCGCGCCGGGGCGGGGGCCGGTGTCCACCGCTTCGCCGTCGGGCCAGTCGGGCCAGTAGCCCGTGCCCCAATCCTCCACGAAATAGACCCCGCCCGGCTTGAGGTGATCGCGAAACAGGATGTCGAAGGTGCGCGCCGACATCCGCCCGAAGTGGGAGGCGTCGTCCACGATCACGTCGAAGGCGCGCACGCCCCAGCGCGCCATGGCGGCGCCAAGCTGCTCCTTGCTCGACTGGTCGGCCACCTCCATGTGGATGCGCGGATGGGCGGGGATGTCGGGCAGGCGCAGGTCCACGCCATGGATGCGCGCCTCGGGCATGTATTCGGCCCACAGTTGCAGGCTGCCGCCCTTGTGGATGCCCACTTCCAGAAGGTCGATCGCCTGATGGCGGATCGGCTCGAGATGCTGCTGATACAGGGTGAAATATTCGCCGCCCTTGTCGGAATCGAAGCCAAACTTTGCTTTCAGCTCATACAGCGTCATGTGGTCGGCCTCGCGCCAGTCGAACGGGGGCGGCGTCGGGCCGGGCCAGGCCGCGATCATCCCTGCCCGCGTCGTCTAGGTCCCCCGCCGGCGCCGCGCAAGCGAAGGCGC